>JACYME010000145.1 GCA_015272155.1 Leptolyngbyaceae cyanobacterium T60_A2020_046 | reverse complement strand
CCACGCCGACGCCCCCGTGCTCCAATGCCGCAACTTTCAGCCCGCTGAATAAGCTGCCAAATCTCCGGGGACTAATTGGGACGAGCCCTAGCGTCGCCGACTGCTGCCGCCGGAACTGGACGATCGCCGCGACGACCCGCTAGAAGAACTGCACGATGAAGAGCTCGACCAACTGCGGGAGGAGCTTGACGAAGCAGCATAGCTCGCGGTCTAACGCTTGCGGGCTGCAACAGTGCGGCGGATCTCCGCCTGGGCACGGGCTTCAGCGGCCTCCAGCAGGGCACGGGCTTGGATGACATCTTGGTAAAGGCCAGTGAGGGCTGAGCCCGTGGCGTGGGCGATCGCGGGTTCCGTGGGAATCAACGCCAACGCCTGCTGCAATTCTGCCTGGCCCTTGCCGTGGGCATCAGCATCCCTCACCACCGCTTGCACCGTCGGGATGGTTTCGCGTACCTTGCTGCCATAGACAGAAATCACGATGCGGCGGGCGCGATCGCAGGCTTCGCAGGCGAGCAGATATTCGCGACCCTGCTCCAGGGCATGGGCGGTATCCAGCTCAATCTGCACCTGCTGCAAGCGAGGGTCGGGTTTGCCCACCGCCAACAGACCCAACAGTTTGGGGGTGACGAGCTTGGTCGTCTCCGCCAATGCCGTCGCAACTTCCGCCAAATCGCGGTTCAAATCCACTTCTGCGGCGTGAACCAGGCGTTGGCGATCGAGCAGGGTTTGTAGGTAATGCTCGGCTTGGGCGATGCGTTGTTTCGTCTGGTCTGTCCCGTCTCGGACGGCCTCAAACGCCTGCACCGACAGGTCGTTTTGGGCGATGAGGTGAGGCAGGTCGGTGTTGCGAATTTGGTTCAGCAGATCGGTGGCTTGGGGCAGGGCGGCACTGAGGTCTTGCCAGTTGCTGGGGGGATAGGCTTGCAGCCAGTCCCAGGCGGCGGTCGCCTCTCCTTCAGCTAAGGTTTGCAGGCGATCGCGCTCTAAACCCATCGCCTTGAGGACGTTTTGGTTGTGCTGATGTTGGGCCTGCCAGTCTTGGGCGGCAGCGTGGGCTTGGCTGCTAGCATCCACCAGGGTCAGCAGAGTGTCGGGCACTTGCCCATAGTGGCCGCTGCGCAACAGGTACCGCAGCCGTTCCAAAATTTGGGCCACGGTGGTGAGGCGCTGGGGCAGGGTGGGTGGACGGTAGCCCGCCTGTTGAATGGCCTGAATTTCGGCCCGCTGCTGATCGATGGTGCGGAAGCGTTTGATCAGGGTTTCCAGAACCCCCATATGTTGCGCCAGGGCATCGCACTGGGTCAGCACGTCTAGATAGCGGCGATCGCGCGTCAGGGTGGCCTCGACCTCGGCAATCTGGGCATCGAGGGCGGCCAGGGCTTCGGCGGGGGCCAGCTCCAAACTGTCGGGGAGGTGAAGCGTCAAGGCTTGGCGCTGCTGCTGCACGGCGGCGAGGCGTTGGGGTGCTTCGGTGACGGCTCGCCGTAAGCGATCGATGGCGTTATCCACCTGCTCTACGAGGCCCAAAATACCCTCCACATCGACGGTTTGCGGATCAACCTTGAGCAGTTCAACCTTGAGCGGTGCATCCTGCATCTGCCGCTGAATGGTTTCCAATTGGGTTACCAGTCCGCGGCTCAGCCTATGGGTTTTGCCGAGCACGAGGGCTGGGTTCAGCAGGGTTTGCAGTTCTTCGTCGGACATAGCGCGAATGCGATCGCGATTGCCCACAAAGGAGAGATACAGCATCTCCCAGGCAGCGATACGTTCGGGTAAGGGACGCTTGAGCTGATCCCCATCTTCTTGCAGATGGGCATGGGCCTGAAAGGCTTGGTCGAGGGCCTGGCGGGCTTCGGTTAACCAGGCGTTGACCTGAGCAGCAAGCTGGGGATAGCGATCGCCATCCGCCTCCGCAAACAGCAGATAGGGCACCGTACTTTCGGGCTCATTACCTGCTAGCAATTGCTCACACCCCATCAACAGGTTCGCCACCCGCGATTGCAAGGTGATCAGGTGGGCGTTCAGCCGCCGGATCCGTCGCCGCCGCAGGGCCAAAAAGCCCACCGTGCCGCCCCCAACCATCACTAATCCGCCTCCGGCCAAGGCATTGTTGACGCCGGAATCGGCGCTGAGGCTCGGGCTTGCTTCCCCCGACGGGGGCATCGGAGCCGGAGCATTTACCACCCCCGCTAAATCCGCCAGATCCGTCAAGCCTGTGGTGAGCGCCCAAGTGGCGTCCTGCCCGGCAATTTTTTCGCGAATGCTGGCTTTGATGCGATCAATGCCCGCTGGATTGGTATCGAGGGGCGTGTTGTAGAGGGCTTCGCGGTAGGTAATGCTGACGGCATAGGGTAGGTCGGTGGCGGTGGTGGCTTCGAGGGCGATCGCGGCCCGTCGAAAACTATCCGTCTGGCTCAGATCGCGCAGTCCGGCCTCGGCCTCAACGCCATCCAGCAGGGTAAACCAGGCGTCTTCGCTGCTGGGGCGCGCATCGGTGAGAAACACCAGCACTGCATAGCCTGCATCGGCCCAGGGTTTTGCCGCTTCGCACACCGCCGCCTGATCGACGGCCTGCTGGCTCTCGATGCGAACGATCGCGTAGGGACACGGAGTCTGGGCAACAGCGGGGGGTGCGAACACCAGGCTGAGGGCCATTCCGCCCCCCATTGACGCAACCCAGGGAGACACTAGCGGTGGCATGGTCGCCTCCAACGCAACAACAGCACAGTCGGGAATGTGGCTATCATAGCCACCGATCTCGGCGGTGACATCTCCGCGAAGATGGGGCGCGCGGGCTGTAATGATGCAGGATATCGTCAGCTACGATCGCTCAAATTTGCCTCAAATCCTGGCCCATCTCGTCGCATCGGGTAGGGATTGCGGATGCTGCGATCGCGCCGCTCCCTGCAACAAAACGTGAGAAACCACCTGGTTAACCGGACTGGCGATCCCTGAAATTCAGAAGCTGGGGGGCCGGCGAGGCTATGCCGAGGCGACGGGGCTGGCGACGATCGCTTCAGGGAACAGTTCCCCCTCGCCGAGGTAGGCGCGGGTCACATATTCCGCCACCATGCGATCGCTGTTAAAGGTGGGCGCATTGGTACGAATTGACGCCTTCATCATGGCGATCCACTTGTGGGGTAGGCCGTGGCGATCGCGATCATAAAACAACGGAGCCATCTCGCGCTCCAGCAAGCTATAGAGCGACTCCGCATCGATCTGGTCTTGCACTTCCTGATCGCTAGTATCCGTCTCTTCGCCAATCACCCAACCGTTGCTGGGTTTGCCCGCCCGCCCTTCCTGGTAAGCTTCGCACCACCAACCATCCAGCACACTGGCGTTAATGCCACCGTTGAGCGCCGCCTTTTGGCCACTGGTGCCACAGGCTTCGGTGGGGCGGCGGGGCGTGTTGAGCCAAACATCGACGCCGTGCACCATCAGCTCTGCGGTATATATGTCGTAGTCTTCGACAAAGGCAACGCGATCGCGCAGGGCCGGGTGCCGACACCACTCCATCAGCCGTTGAATGATGCGCTTGCCCTCATCGTCGCCGGGGCGCGCCTTGCCCGCATAGATGATCTGAATCGGGCGACGACTGTTGGACAAAATCCGAATCGCCCGCTGCAAGTCTTTGAACAAAAGCGCGCCGCGTTTGTAGGGGCTAAAGCGACGGGCAAACCCCAAGGTCAGGGTGTTGGGATCGAGGAGTTGATCCACGGCGGCGATATCGTCCGCCGCTTCGCCTCGGGCCTTGCGGGCTTGGAGCACCTTGGCGCGGGTGTAGGCGATCAGTCGTTCCTTGAGGATGCAGTGGCGGTTCCACAGCTCGCGATCGGGAATGCGATCAACCTGCTGCCAAAGGCTGGCATCTGCAACCCGCAGCGACCAGTCGTGCCCCAAGTAGTGGCGATACAAATCGGCCATGAGGGGAGCCGTCCAGGTGCGCACGTGGACGCCATTGGTGATGTGGCCGATGGGAACCTCTGCTTCGGGGCGATCAGGATACAGAATTTGCCACAGGTGGCGCGACACTTCGCCGTGGCGGCGGCTGACGCCATTGGCAACACGACACAGCCGCAACGCCAGCACCGTCATGCTAAAGGGCTCCCACGGGTCGCCAAAACGCCGCGCCCCCAGGTTGAGAAACTCTTCGCGGGTGAGGCCTAACTGGGGCCAGTAATGCCCAAAGAAGGAGTCCATCATGTCGGCGGAAAAAATGTGGTTGCCGTCGGGAACGGGAGTGTGGGTGGTGAAGACGGCGCGATCGCGAATCCACCCCTCTAGGTCATAAAAGTTCTTGCCCGAGGCTTCAATTTCCTGACGAGCAACCTCCAGCAGCGCAAAGGCCGACTGCCCCTCGTTGATGTGATACAAAGCGGGCTCAATTTCCAACGCCTGCAACATGCGCACCCCACCTACCCCCAGCAGCACCTCTTGGGCGATCAGGGTTTCGCGATTGCTGGTGTAGAGCTGCCCCGTCAGGCGGCGATCGAGGGGGTCATTGTCGGGGCGATCAGCATCCAGCAGATACAGATCCACCCGCCCAATCCGCGCCTTCCACACCTGCACGCGCACTGTCCGCTGCCGGATCGTCACCTTGACGGTGACGGGCTGGCCATACTCGTCGCGCACCAGCTCCAACGGCATGTGCTCAAAGTCATTGTCGGCGTAGTGGTCGGCCTGCCAGCCGCTGCGGTTGAGGTGCTGGCGCACGTAGCCCTGCTTGTAGAGCAGCCCCACACCGACGGTGGGCACCCCCAGGTCAGAGGCGGATTTGAGGTGATCGCCCGCCAGCACGCCCAGCCCACCGGAATAAATGGGCAGCGACTCGTGCAGCCCATATTCCACACAAAAGTAGGCGACGGGTGCTTCGGGGGAGAGGTGGGGGGCAACCCGACTGGCCCAGGTGTCGTGGTCGCGCATGTAGAGGTCAAACTGATGGGCCAGGGTTTGCAGCCGCTTGAGGTACTGGGGATCTTCTGCCAACTGTGACAGCCGTTCGTAGCTGGTGGACTCCAGCAGCGCAACGGGGTTGTGGTGGCAGGTTTGCCAAATGCTGGGGGCGATCGCGCTAAACAGTGAAATCCGCTCTGGGGTCCAGCTCCACCAATAGTTGTAGGCGAGGTCGCCAAGGCGGCACAGGGGCGACGGCAGATGGGATTTCAACTGGGTGATGGGATTCATGGACGCGCGAAGAACCAACTTCAGTAGGCAGAATGGCGGAGCAGGGGGCTGTCATTGACGCCGATCGAGAGCATGACCGCTCTGGCATGACAGCGCACAATGCTGAGTCCAGAGGGCAAACTCTAGCGGTGCGGAGGGGTTGGCCCAGTTTGGATGAGACGGCCCGCGCCCGTTTTGGGGCAATGGCAGCTTTTTCAGCGTAACGCGGATGATTGGCGGGCGATCGTTCCTTGTTGACCCCACACCAAAAATTCATTCCATCGATAGGGCCGCTCCCAAATCTCCCTAGATCTCCGAGGTTTATCCCAGCGCTTGCAACCCACGGGTTCGCACTGAACCCTCGGCGATCTGAATCACCCCAAGGCTGGAATCACCGGATGGAAGTAAAAGGCCAGCCCCACAATGACGTAGGTGGCCAGCAGCAGCGTCCCCTCCAGCCAGTTCGATCGCCCGTCGGCGCTGATGGAATTGGCGATCAGCACCGCCACCGCCACCGCCACCAGCTCAAACCCGTTGAACTGGAGATCCATTGGCTGACCCAGCACCCAGCCCGCCAACACCAGCACGGGCGCAACAAAGAGGGCAATCTGCAAACTCGACCCCACGGACACAGAGACGGACAGATCCATCTTGTTTTTCATCGCGACGGTGACGGCGGTGGCGTGTTCGGCGGCATTGCCAATGATGGGCAGCAAAATCACGCCCGTAAACAGCTTGGTGAGGCCTAGTTGCTCGGTGGCTGCTTCGAGGGAATCCACCAATAGCTCCGATTCCAGCGCGACCAGCAGCGTCGCCCCGAGCAATACCGGAATCCAAATCTTGAGATTGGGGGGGTGTCCGTCGTGTTCTGCGTGTTCTGCTTCGGGTTCGGGGGATGGGGCGATCGCGGGTTCTGCACCCTCTGCCTCCGCCATCAGATCCGCAGTGCCAACATCGTAGAGATAGGCATGGGTTTTCATCGAAAACAGCAACGTCAGCGCGTAGACGCCAATCAGCACGATCGCCACCGCATCCGACAGTTTCAGCAACGACAGCTCGCTAAACTCCGTTGAGGTAAAGCCCACCGCCGTCGGCAACAGCATAGCAATCACCGCCAGATTCATTGACGACGCATTCACGCGGGCCAGCACCGACTGAAAGGTTTGCTCCTTAAATTTCAGCCCGCCCAGCAGCATCGACAGGCCCATCACCAGCAGCAGGTTGCCAATAATCGAACCGACAATGCTGGATTTCACCACGTTCACCAAGCCTTCATTCAATGCAATGAGGGCAATGATCAGCTCTGTGGCGTTGCCAAAGGTGGCATTTAGCAGCCCGCCCCAGGAGGGGCCCAGCACCACGGCGATTTCTTCGGTGGCGGTGCCCATCCACCCGGCGAGGGGCACGATCGCGAGGGCAGCGGTGACAAAAACCGCCAGTTCGCCCCAGCCCAGCCAGTGGGCTGCGATGGAAATTGGCACAAACACAAGCAGCCCATAAAAGATAAGGTTTCTGACCAACATGAAAATCCCCAGTGTAGCGGTGGCAGAATGGCCGATAGTTAAGCACGTGGCGCTAACCGTCAATTCTGTCGGGCGTTGGGGCTGGATGCAATAGGTCTGCGTCCCAAAAGTGCGCGACGGTCATCGGGTAAATGGGGAACCGTGCGAGGAATTTTGTGGACGTTGGTTAGCGTTGTCGGCGGCGCGATCGCGCTGGTGGCGGGCTTTGGGCTTTGGGCGGCGGGGCGGCAGGTGCCCGCCAGTCGGGAGGCCGAGATCGTGTCCTATGGCGGGGCAGCGGGTGAAGCCGCCGCACCACCGGAGACGTTTACCGTGGTGACCTACAACATTGGCTATCTTTCGGGGTTGACGAATAATCAGGCGGTGGCGCGATCGCCAGACCTCTATACCCAAAATTTGGACATTGCGATCGCGGGGCTGGGCGTCGTCGCACCGGACGTAATCGCCTTTCAGGAAATTGACGTGGCGGCGCGGCGCTCCTATCGGCACGATCAGGTTACCGCGATCGCCCAAGACCTAGACTTTCCCATCGGCGCGATTGCCTTGAACTGGAACAAGCGCTACGTGCCCTTTCCCCCGTGGCCACCGACGGCACACTTTGGCGCGATCGTCTCCGGCCAGGCCGTGCTGAGCCGCTTCCCCATCCAGCGCCACGATCGCATCGTGCTTGAGAAAGTCGCGAGTCAGTCCTTTGTCTACAATGCCTTTTACCTCGATCGCCTAGCCCAGGTCGTAGAGCTTGAGGTGGGCGGGCAACCCATCATCCTCATTAACCTGCACCTCGAAGCCTTTGACGAACCCACACGCCACGCCCAAACCCTAGCCGTGCGCGCGATCGCCGAACAATACGCTGCCACCTATCCGGTGATTGTGCTAGGCGATTTCAACAGCGCCATCAACCGCACCGATGCCGAGGAAGGCGATGCCCACACTATCCTCGAGATGGTTGCCGCTGAAGGGTTTCAGTCCCTCGTGCCCGCATCCGACTGGCGCGACCCGGCCCAGTTCACCTTCCCCACCGATGCGCCGCGCTATCGGCTCGACTATGGGTTTTATACCCCCGCCCGGCTGGAACTGGTCGCCACGCGGGTGCTGACCGAGACGGCCCAAGCCTCCGACCACTTCCCCGTTGTGATGACCTTTCGGCTGCGATGAGCCACTGCCTCAACCCCAACTGCGCCCGACCCCAAAATCCCGACGCCCATCGCTTTTGTGCAAGCTGTGGGGGGCGGCTGCGGCTGGGCGATCGCTACGAGGCCGTGCATCCCCTCGGCACAGGCCGCAACAGCGGCACCTTTTTGGGGCGCGATCGCCACACCCTGGTTCAACCCCAGTGTTTGATCAAGGTCTTCACGCCAGTGGGCACTACCCGTGCCGAACGCGCCACCGCGACAGAGCGCTTTCGCCAAATGGTGCAGATGCTCGACATCGCCAGTCAGCATCCGCAAATTCCAAACCTGCTGGGCTACTTTGAACGGGGCGATCGCCAGATGCTTGTCTTGCAATTTGTGGCGGGCGAAACCCTAGCCCAAACCCTCGCGCGCAAGGCTGGCCCCTGGGATGCGGCGGAAGTGGAGGCGTGGCTGCGGGAGGTATTGCCCCTGGTGCATTATTTGCACCAACACCAGATCGTGCATCGCGACCTCAAGCCCCAAAACTTTCGCAAACCGCCTGGCAGCGATCGCTGGTGGCTGGTCGATTTGGGCGCAGCGAAACCCCTTGACCCCAGCCCAGCTCAGCCGGGCACGGTGATCGGCAGCGCCGAATATGCCGCCCCCGAGCAGTTGCGCGGCGAGGCCACGGAAGCCAGCGACCTCTATAGCCTGGGAGTAATCTGCCTGCATTTGCTTACCGGGCTGTCGCCCTTTGCCCTGTTTGATGGGGTGCAGGGCTGTTGGCGGTGGCGCAGCATTGTGCCCGATGTGCCCGACACCCTCGCCACCCTGCTGGATGGTTTAGTGGAGCCAACCCTGGGCGATCGCTGTCCCTCGGCGGCGGTGGCCATGCAGCGCTTGGGAATGCCCATTCTGTCTGTAGCCACGCCAACGGTGGAGCAGCGGGTGACGGTGCCTTGGTCGCCCACCCAGACCCAGAGCCTCGCCCCCGCGATCGCCCTTGCAGCGGCCAGCGGCGATTGCCTCATCGCCCTCGCGCCCGATGGCACCTGGGTCGCCCCACCAGCACCAGCGAGGAGCCCGCCCCTTCCCCTACCTGAAACGCCGATTCCCTACGCCAGCGCGATCGCGATTTCCCCCGATGGTCATACCCTCGCGATCGGCACCCGCCACGGCGACATTCTGCGCTGGCACTGGCGCGATTCTGCGTGGCAGGCCCAACCCGCGATCGCGGCCTTGGGCACGGCGGTCACGGCGCTTGCCTTCATCCCCAGCGGAGAGGAGTTGATTAGCGCCTGCGATCGCACCCTCACCCGCTGGGCCGCTGGAGCCACAACGCCCCGACCACTGGGCCAACAGGACAGCCCCATCACCGCGATCGCCATTAACACCTCGGGAGAACTCGCCAGCGGCGATCGCGACGGGCGCGTTGTTCTCTGGCATCTGGGCACCGGGGAAATGCTGCGTACTCTGACTGGGCACCAGGGAGCCATCAGCGCCTTGGGCTGGACGGCACAGGACACAATTCTCGTCAGTGCCGCCTGGGATATGACTCTGTGGTGGCGGCAGGCCAGCACCGGCGGCATTCGCCAACGGGCCAGGGCTGCTGGGTTTGCGTTGCCCATTCGCGCCGTAGCCGCCAATGCTGCCGGGCGTGTCCTAACAGGCAGCCAGGATGGCAGCGTGCAGGATTGGCCGACTCCCAACCAGGGCAGCAGCACCGCCATTCCCTACACAACGGCACGACTCAGTGGGCCGATCGCCCGGGTCATGTTCCTGGGAAAACCTGGCACAACAGGCGATCGCAGCGCCGCCCTCACCCAGGGTGGACAGTGGGCCGAATTTGATCCGCCCATCCTTGCCCCATCGCCCAAGAATCGCCCTTGGGAGCCCCGGTAAAGTGTGGCATGATGGGGCTGAACGGGCGCACAGGCCGCGATCGCGATTACCAAAGGGGGATGTCGGATTGCGGCGCGATCGCGACAACAATTGGGCAGTCAAACTGGGCGGTTAAAGAGCGCGATCGGGGCAACAGTCCCCGCCATCACAGTCAGCGGTTGAACACGGGTGAGGCAGCACAATGGCGAATGAGGAATCTCTTGCAAAGCTTCGGGAAGGTGTTGAAGCGTGGAATCAATGGCGCGCCGAAAATCCAGACGCCGACCTCGACCTCAGCGGGGCCAACCTCAGCAATAGCAGTCTCAAAGCCGCCAACCTCGCCGGGGCCAACCTCAGCCGCGCCAATTGCATTGGTGCCACCCTCTCTGCCGCCGACCTCACCGGGGCAGACCTCACCCGCGCCGACCTCAGCGGAGCCGATGTCAACGGCGCAAACCTCACCGCCGCCAACCTCGAAGGCACCAACCTCCTCGGCGCTGACCTCGCCGCCACCACCCTCAAACAAGCCATTCTCAGCGGTGCCAACCTCAACCGCTCAGACCTCAGCGGCGTTGATCTCAGCGAGTGCACCCTCAGCAAGGCCAGCCTGATTGGCGTGGATCTCAGCCGCGCTAACCTCAGCCGCGCTAACCTCAGCGGAGCCAACCTCAAGCGGGCAGAGCTGCAACGGGCCACACTCACCCAGGCAAACTGCACCGCCGCCAACCTCAGCGATGCCCGCATGATGAATGCCACCTGCACAGACGCCTGCTTCAATGAAGCTGACCTGCGGGGCGCACGGCTCAACCGCGCCACCCTCACCCAGGCTCGCTTTGTGGATGCCAACCTGAAGGAGGCCAACCTGCTCGGCGCTGATCTCACGAAGGCTGACTTCACCAGTGCCCTGCTGAATGGGGTGAATTTCAGCGGGGCCGACCTGACGGGGGCCGACCTCACCAATGCCGATATTGAAGATGCCGTGCTCGAAGGGGCGACCCTTGACGCCACCACCATGCCCGATGGTGCAGTGCAGGCATAGCGCATGGTTGGGCTTGCCATTCATACCAGCAGTCCAGCGTTGGGGCTGGCCTTGACCGATGATGCTAAGGGCGATCGCGTCCAAACTTGGCCCCTCGGTCGCGACCTCACCAGCCGCCTCCATGACTGCCTCCAAACCTTCATCGCGCCCTACACCTGGCAGGATCTGTCGTTTTTGGCGGTGGCCCAGGGGCCGGGGGGCTTCACGGGCACGCGCATTGGGGTCGTGGTGGCGCGCACCCTGGCCCAACAGCTTGAGATTCCGTTGTTTGGGGTATCAAGCCTCGCCGCGATCGCCCAACACCATCGTCTCCACCATCCCGACTTTCCAGATACCCTCGACATCGCCGTCGAAATGCGGGCCCAGCGCGACGAACGCTTTGGCGCAATCTATCGTCCCGCGCCGACAGGCCTCACCCCCCAACTGCCCGACCAAGCCCGCCCCCAGGCCGATTGGGACGCCTGCCTCGCCCAGTGGTCCCAGCCCTATCATCACCTGAAGGTAGAGGGGGATGTGTCCGCCACCGTTGAAGGGGTGCTGTCCCTAGCCCAACTCCGCTGGCAAACGGGCGATCGCCCCCACTGGTCTACCGTGCTGCCCTTCTACGGCCAAAACCCCGTGGATGAAACAGCCCCACTCTCACCCCCCCACCGCATTCAAATCCCTAAATAACCTGAGTTCGGGTTGAATGCTCAATTGCGCAAGACCGATTCGTTGCCAGAGGCTTGTCCCTCCTCGGAGGGGCCAGGGGTGGGTTTGCCGCTGGGTTGCACCCACCCCGTCCTGCGGACACCCCTCCCCAGGCTAATTTTGTAGGAGTTTGGTCAGTACAGGTGAACGCATTAACGGATGAGCCGTCCGTGCCGAATTGACTAGCCGCAAGGTACCGATGTCAGGTTTACTGGAGTAAACCCAAACAGTAGACCTTATCGGAAATTGAGCCAATAGAATCAATATCAGGAGCGTCGACCAGGAATCTGCCATGAAAGTAACCTATGCCGAGTTGCAGAGCAAACCTCGCACCTTCTGCAGTTTGACGGGACTGAGGGTGTCAGAGTTCGAGGCATTGTTACCGAGCTTCGGCAATGCTTGGGACGACTTTGTGCGAGAGACCTTTGAGCACGAAGGGCGTAAACGAGCGGTAGGAGCGGGGCGTAAAGTACATCTGAAGCTGCTGGAAGATAAATTGCTGTTCATCCTGATGTACTTTCGCCTCTATCCGACTCAGGAGGTGCAAGGCTTTTTCTTTGGCATGAGTCAGGCGCAAGCGAATCAATGGATTCACCGTCTTACGGGGGTGTTGAACCAGACCCTCGGCTACGAGCAGCAGCTGCCCGAGCGGGAACCGACGAATCTGGAGCGCATCCTCCAAGACTGTCCGAGTTTAGAGTTCATGATTGATGGCACCGAACGTGGGATCAATCGTCCCAAGGATCAGGCCGACCGCAAGACGTACTACAGCGGTAAGCGCAAAACTCATACCGTCAAGAACCTGGTGGTTCACGACCGCTAGGGCAAGGTGCGCTATCTGAGTGACACCGATGAAGGCAAGACGCACGACAAGGCGATTGCCGACGAGGAGGACTGACGATTTCCGGCGGGCAGTACGTTATGGCAGGATACGGGGTTTCAAGGCTTTGCCCCAGTGGGAGTGACGATTCGGCAACCCAAGAAGAAACCCCGCAAGCGCTCGCTCAGCACGATTGAGAAGATGCATAACCAAAACATTTCTAGCGTTCGTGTGGAAATCGAACATCCCATCGGGGGCATCAAGCGGTGTCAAATTTTGGTTCAGCCGTTTCGCCATTGGGTTGGCCATTACATCGATGATGTGATGGAAACGGCCTGTGGCTTGCACAACTTCCGTTTGATATCAAGTCCGGTTGCTTAACCATAAATGGAATTCCTGGAACCTTTACAGAGTTGGCATCGTTATTGCGGGTGATTAGCAGGACTTCATATGACTCATCGGAAACAGCAAAACAACGCTTTAAGCCGAGTGGCTTAATTCCAAACGAACTCGGGAGAATGCTGCCTTACAACAATTGCTTTCCTATTTCCAATAAAGTCTATTGACGTAATCCTGCAGCCATTGCTCAGAAACCTGCACCGCTCGCGCGATACCAGCCATCGAGAGGCGCTCTAACAACAGCCGGTCAATCAGTTCTCGTGCAGCTTGATCAATGCGTTTATCCGTCGGATTCTCAACGGCTCAAATCAGCGGCGGCAAATCACCTTGAACTCAGCACCAGTGGCCTTTCGTCCGTCCGCTGCATTTGAATTGTTAGACGGTTTAACTTTCGGCTGAGTACAAAAGAACTCCATGCTCCATCACATACTTGAGCGGAATCTTAGGATTGTTAATATCTCTTCCACCTCTGCTATGCCATGTTATTTCCCACTGACTGTAAAAATACTCAAGATCAGTTGGAGTTAGCTTGTATATAGCAATGAGGTTAATTCCTCTATAAACAGCAAATATCCAATCTACTTGTCTGTATTTTTCAATAATTCTGGGATTGATGTGGTGATGCGTTGAAAAACTCTTAGTTAAGGCTATATTTACCGATTTTAGCTCATACTCGTTACCAAATTCATCTACAGCATCATTGCCTTCTCGACCAGGCAAAATCACTAATCCAGTCACCAGCAAAACCTGAAGAATCTTGCCGCCATTATCCTGAAAAATATCGTTGATACCGTGCTTGGTCGCAAGCTCTTGATAACTCTGGATATATGGGAACAACTCATCGAGAATCGCTTTATCTGGATGAGGCATCATTCTGATTCGTCCCTTAGAAGTTCAGCAATGTCAACCTCCAAGGCTTTAGCGAGACGCTCCATGTTATCAATCGATACATTGCGCTCACTCCGTTCAACAGAGCCTACATAGGTACGATGCAGACCTGCTAAGTCAGCAAGTGACTCTTGCGACAGACCCTTTACCTGACGAATCTGTCGTAGCCTTTTTGCAAAAAGTCTTCTAGCATTAGATGACACAGGCTTGGAGATTGACATAATCTCCATAATTGGGATAATGATGACGATAGGTCTACAGACTATAAGTAGCGATTGAGGTCGAGTTATCTTGCAGCAAGTAAAATTTCCTATAGATCTTGAGCCTTTTGGGAATTCCCCAGTCTATTCGACTGATATGGGTGCATCCTTTTGTGGTGACTCCCTAGAACTGCTCAGCAAGCTGCCAAACAACAGTATTAATTTAGTCTTGACTAGTCCTCCATTTGCGCTTCAGAGGAAAAAAGAATATGGCAATAAAGACCAATCTGAATATATTGAGTGGCTTGCCAATTTTGCTGCGATTGTTTATCAGAAGCTTAAAGATGACGGCAGTTTTGTCCTGGATTTGGGCGGTGCTTATGAAAAAGGAAAACCTGTCAGAAGTTTATATAACTTTAGGATCCCAATTCACTTTTGCGATGAAATTGGTTTTTTCCTGGCAGAAGATTTCTACTGGTTTAATCCCTCAAAATTGCCTAGCCCTATCGAGTGGGTCAACAAGAAAAAAATAAGAGCGAAGGATTCTGTGAACACAGTTTGGTGGTTCAGTAAATCTGAGTTTCCCAAATCTGATGTAACTAAAGTTCTAACAGAATATAGTTCTAGGATGAAAAAACTCCTAGAAGATCCAGAGAAATTTTACGATCCTAAGAAGCGCCCATCTGGACATGATATTGGTAAAGGCTTTGGAAAGGACAATGGAGGTGCAATTCCTTCTAACCTTCTACAAATTCCTAATTCTGAGTCAAATGGTCAATACCTTAGAGGTTGTAAAACTTTAGGTTTAAAGGCTCATCCTGCACGATTTCCTGGCAAGCTCCCAGAATTTTTTATTCGTTTTCTGACTGAGCCTGGAGATCTAGTTGTCGATATTTTTGCAGGCTCTAACACAACTGGCTTTGTGGCTGAACAGGAAAATAGGTATTGGTTGGCTTTTGAGAGAGAACTTCAATATCTTGCAGCATCTTCATTTCGTTTTATGGAAGAAGACGCAGATGAAAATGACATTAGGCTTTTATATGAAGAAATCATGTCAGGTGAGTCTCAGGAAATAGTCCATCACTTAAAACAATTACGTCTCTTCGAGAAAGCAAAGCGCTATCCAGCGTAATGAAGTGTGGGGTTGCGGGGACTGCCGTCTAACGAACTGGTAACCGCATTGACGGCAGAGATAGCGTTGCCTACCCGTATGGATGTGGCCGCTTTTAACGGTACGAGTGGCTTGGCATTTAGGGCAGGTCGGCATCAGTCGTCAGGAGTCTCGTCAAGATCACCTTAACCAATCTATCATTACCTCTGGGGCACTACCGGAAGGTGTTTGAACCATCAGCCGCTCCCTAAGCGAACGATGTCAAATCTTATCGTGGCTGCTGATTAGAGGCTGTGCTGCCCAAGCTTTGCTGAGTTGACGTTATTGACATTTCAGCGCCAGTGTAAGGGATGACTAGGCCGATCGCAGGGTGCGATCGCAGACTTGAGTGCGCTGGAGGCGATGCATGTGGTGAAAGAGGTTCCAGCAGTAGGTTTCTGGCAGACCACAGGTATATGCGCCGCGCAGCACCACGTTGAAGTACCAGTCGTTGGGTGCGATTTCGTGGCTCAGTTTTTCGACCACAGAATAGGTGCGGGTGGGGCCATAGGTTTTGCCATTGCAGCGCACGGTCACTAGTTCGTGCTGGTAGCCGACTTCTCGCTCGTCTAGCAGGGGGCTGAGGCGCTGGGGCAATTGATAGAGCACCCCTTCCACACAGGCGGTCATGTCTTGCACGATGTCGAGCACGCCGCAGTTGCGCTTCTCTGAACGGCGAAAAAAGCCCAGGCGATATCCCGGCAGAGTTGCGGGGCCAATCACGTAGCGGTGGGTGCTTTCGCCCAGTGATCGCTTGAGATCCACCGGGCACATGCAAGACCCATAGGCAAAGTAGAGAAAGCTGGGTTCCGACAATTCCGCAGGTGTGTCGATAGAGTGAACCGTCATAGGGGCCAGTTCTGTATCGGAATATTGAGGAATCCCAACAGAAGTTTTGGGCGTAGACTGCCGCGAAACTTGGAATTCCAAAATCTACTGTATCCCGACTGGGTTACCGAAGTTTACAACTATAACAAAACTGTTGAGATCGCTCGCCCGGCGATTTTTCCGGTTTCTTCTCCACCCAACGTCATTGAGTGCCAGCCCTCGGAGCTCTCAAGTTTTGCCGAAGCCCGTCCCTTAAACCCCATCCCCCAACCTGCTCCCAAGCGATGTTACCCCTTGTCTGCGCCTTAGTCGCGATCGCGGCGCATTCCTGCTTGTTGGGGGTCAAAGCCTTCTGGGAAGCGGGTTTCGTTGGGGTCGTAGTCAGCTTCGTGTAGGTTAGCCTCGTGCAGGGTGGCGGCGCGCAAGTCGGTGCCGATCAGCATCGCGCCGCGTAGGTCAATGTGGGTGCAGTCGGCCCCGCGCAGGTTGGCATAGCTGAGATCGGCCCCGCGCAGGTTGGCCCCGCGTAGATTGGCGTCACTGAGGTCGGCATAGCTGAGGTCTGCCCCTTTGAGATCGCAGCCCGCCAGCGCTACCCCTGGCAAGTTGACTTCCTCAAAGTTGCGCTGCCCCGCTGCATAGGCGGCGAGGAGTGCCTCGGCAGTGAGGATGGATGCGGCGGCGTTTGAGTTCAGCATGGAAGCCTCCCAAGCCCAACTGGGCACGAATCGCGATCGCCTTTCATTGTCAGTCGCATCCGCACTGATTGAGAAAATTTCCCCGCAAATTTAAATCTTGTCCTTACCCTTACCCTTTGCCGATTGCTGCATTTTCGTCAGAACCTCTACCTTCACTTGGTCTGGATTGGGCTGAGGCAGGCCAGGACGCTTGGGGTGAATGCGGAGGATGAACACGGCCTTTTGATCGCAGGGCTGAGTCTCGTGGGTTTCTGTGGTGATCGGATACCAATCGAGGGGAAAGCAGAAGCGATTGTAAAGGCTAAAGAAGAGTTCGTAGTTGGCTGCGATCGCCGAATCAACGGTAAACTGCACACCCTCGCCCCGCCGCAGCGCCCCAAAGTGAAACTGTGTTTCGGGATTCGGCACTGGCAAAAACACCCGTCGCACAAAGGCCGCAGGCAGCCCTTTGCCATAGCGCAGCAGCGGATACACGTAGCCGTTTAGGGCTTGGTGAATCACGCCCTGACGGGGCAACAAGTCCCGATAAAACCGATTAAAGTCCGGCGGTGAAGCGAGGGATTCTGCCGCGAGGGTGTCTTGCCCATCTACCCGAATGGCGGGCAGGGTGATGGGATTAGCCCAGCGATAGTGCCGCAGCCCCACTAAATAGCGCCCCGGCGGCAGCGTCACGGTTTCCCACTCGCGATCGCCCGCAATGCTCAACGAGCTAATGCTGGCCAGCGTTTCATAGTCGCGCAGGGTGTAAAACACCGCCGTCCACGAGGGGGTGCCCTGGGCAATGGTGGCCACATTCAGGCTGATCGATTGGGTCAGGGTAAATGGCCCCGCGATCGCAATCAACGCATGGAGATTCCACCGCGCGCGACTCATCGCCCACAACAGCTTAATGGGCTTCGCCAAAAACTCCGCAGACACCACCTGCCACTGGGGCGTTTCTTGCCGATTCATGGGGTTGTAGTAGCGCCCCAGATTGGTCAGCGTGGCCCGCAACCCGCGCGAAAACCCAAAGGACACCAGCCCCATCGGAATTTCCCACAGGGCTTCGAGGTCAATGGCAGAACGAGGGGGAACGTGATGCATTCAACGAGTCTCACCAAGGTAAGGAGGACAATTGGGCAAGTTCTTCAAGTCTTGCATGAAGGGTCGCAGCAGCGATGCTCCTCAGGCACCCCATAAACTGACGAAAATGAGGCGACAAGCTTTCTCGGGGACGCTCAACCGGGTTGAACCCGGGCACCGGGCAACACACCTGAGTCCAAGGGGCGAAACCTATGGCGGGACGTTGGGCAAAAGTTTGGGATCCGCCTGGGATGGATGAACCGTTAGGGAAGCCATCGATTTCAGCCCAGTTTGCCGCTGCCTTTAAGCGTTAGTTTGGCATCAGCCCCCGTGAATGTCTGAGATAAAAGGCCCGCCGCTACAATGAAGCTAGCCTGATGACGCTTGATATCGTTGGTCTTGAGATACCGCTTGCGGGAGTGCTGCTATGGCGATCGCGACTTCTCACCCTCAACTCATCCTGCCAGATCACACTCAGCTACCGGAGACAAATGGCACCTTTGTGAAAAATTTTCAGGAGCACCCCCAGAGCGTGCTGCTCACCGATTCGATTCGTCCAGTTTTAGATGCGTTGCACCCCGACGGACAGTACGCCATTGGTCAAGATTGTGGGATCTACTGGCGGCTGATCGAGCCGCCTGAGCGCGGAGCTGAAGCCCCCGACTGGTTTTACGTCCCTAATGTGCCGCCTCTGCTGGAGGGCAAACGGCGGCGCTCTTACGTGATGTGGCAGGAGATCGTAGCTCCACTCATTGTGATTGAGTTTGTCTCTGGGGATGGCTCTGAAGAACGGGATACCACCTCGCCCTTTGCTGGAGACAACTTGAAGGCAGGCAAATTTTGGGTGTACGAACAGGCGATTCGAGTCCCCTTCTACGTCATCTACGAAGTCGATAAAGCCTCAGTTGAAGTGTATGAGCTAATTGCCAATCACTATCACCGCTGCACCCCCAACGAGCGGGGACATTTTCCAATTACGCCATTGGGGGTGGAGTTGGGGATTTGGCAGGGGCAATACCTGAATCAAGCATTGCCCTGGCTGCGTTGGTGGGACAGCGACGGCACTCTGCTGCTCAACGGCGATGAGCGTGCCGAGCAAGAAAAGCAGCGCGCCGAGCAAGAAAAGCAGCGCGCCGAGCAAGAAAAGCAGCGCGCTGATCGCTTGGCTGCAAAGCTGAGAGAGTTGGGTGTTGACCCAGATGACCTCTCATGACCAATCTCTAGAAGCCTCATCTTAAAACCGCTGCATCAGCCATGCCATCGTCAGAGACTGGTTTTCCTGACAGCTGTGTTGCTGTACAGTTTCTAGATGCCCCAACCGTCTGCTGTCTCTACCTTGAGTTTGCAAAAAAGTCAGCAAAATTTTGCTTTCGGGGTGACATAGCAATTCCAATTAAGAATGAGAATCGGGTTAGCCTCAGGCACATCGATTAAGAGATATTGTTAAGAGATATTGTCAAGTCTGGTGTATGGCTATTTGCGGCAGCAACGGCTGATCAAAGCCCGACAGCTCTTGCAAGATACCGAGATAAGCGTTGGCTGAGGTGACCTGTGAGGTCGGTTACACCCATGCGGGGCATTTCGCTGCGGCACTCAAGCGCAAGTTTGGGGTGAGGCCAAAGGCGTTTCAGCGGTCTGGCAGTCCACCCAGAAGTAGACTTTGAAGTAACCCTGCCCTCCGCACACCCCTCTCATCAAAGACTGGCCTTTAGCCATCGCCCCTGCCCCAAATTAGCACCTCATTCCTGAGGAAGTTGATCAGGATCAATGCCCTGCGATCGCAGGTAGGCTTCTAGCCGTGCTCTAGCTTGCCGCTCCTGCTCTACCTGTTGCTGGGCCTGCTCAGCCCGCTGGCGTTCCTGCTCAGCCCGTTGGCGTTCTGCCTCTTCCGGCAACGGAATCAACTCTCCCTCTGCCGTAAACCAGCGCAACTGCCGCTCGTGAATCCCGAGTTTCAACCCCAGCTGTTCACTGGGTAAGTGTCCCGTTTCGGTCGGGGCGATCGCTTCGTAATGCCCCCCCACCAAACGGAACCCGGCAAACTCCAGAGTCTCTGGATGGAACCAGTAATACTCTGGCAACCGCCACACATCCTGATATAGAGCCTTCTTCGCGCCTTTATCCACCTTGGCTGTGGAACTCGAGAGGAGCTCAATCACCACATTGGGATACTTGCCGCCTTCATCCCAAATGGCCCAACTGCGGCGATCTTTTTTTTCAGTGTCGAGCACCACAAACACATCTGGGCCGCGAAAATCCCGCGACTTGAGCTGCTGAGTGTTGTAGTAAACCGTTAAATTGCCGGAAATGTAGAAGTCTTGACGCTCTCGCCACCAGTGCTGCAATAGACGAATCAACAGATCAATCTGATTGCGGTGCAGATCTGTTTCCAAAGGTGGCTCATCGCTATATAAGTGACTCGGAGGCAGCTTAATTTCGTCGGCGATGTCCTCACCACGTTCGGGGGGGCGTTCATCCAAACGAACCATAACCTCACGCTCCGGCGATATTGGCCTCAGTATAGCTTGGGTGTCAGGACTCAATTATTCCGCCGGGGGACTGAAAAAGTTCCGTCGAGTGACAGACGCGATCGCACCATCTGTCCTAAAGTTCTCATGTCTAGATACAAGCTATTCGCATCTAGCGCGACGGATACTTAAGCGGTGGTGCGAAGGATATGGTTCAGCAGGCGATGGGATGGGGCTTATGGGTTTGAGTGATGGGGGCGATCGTCGTCCTAGGGCAACCCCTGACGGCACAAGCGAGCACCGAACCTGCGGATGAGTGGATGAGTGGGCGAGTCCGGACAACCCATCCCCCATCTCCCATTCTCCCACCCTGCCCCCCAGTGGATGAAGAGATGACCCAAATCGCCCAAGCCATCGTGCAAATTACCGGGGTGCGGGTAGAGCCCACCGAGGCCGGGTTGCAGGTGGTGCTGGAAACAGCGGGGGGCGAACTGGCGGCTCCGACGACGCGCACCGTGGTTTTCTACTGATCCACAACCAGCACCTAACGCCAGACAACCTCGCCTGCGTGCTGGTCTTCCGCAAACCAACCCGCAAGCTGGTGGCGGAGTCTCGATGCGCTGAAGCGCGTCCCCCTCTGGCAACGGCTCAAGGCGGTGCAGGCAGGGCGCGTGTATGAGGTGCCCAGCTACTGGCTTGGCAGCGGCTCGATCGCGGCCAACGCCATCCTCGACGACCTGTTCAAGTATCTCGTGGAGCCTTCATAGCCATGCCTGATTAGTTGATTGTTTGCCAAAGCTGTGGTGTTTCGGTCGAAGAAGAAAAGCGCGACGGGGAAACGGGCGGTGCTCATTTGCTCAAGCAGTTGCAAGCCCTGCATGGGCAATGGCCTCGCCGGGATGAACTGGCGATTGCCACCACTGGCTGCCTGTGCATTTGCGAGCAGCCCTGCGCGATCGCCTACGTGGGCACCGGCAAACCCACCTATCTCTTTACCCACCTCGACCCCATCACCTGCGCCGCCGACCTGCTCACCGCCGCTGAGCTCTACCTCGACAGCACCGACGGCATGGTGCCTGCCTTTAAACTGCCGCCGGATCTCCAGCCATGCCGCACGGCCCGCATTCCCCCCGCACCCGCTGTATCCGCTTCACTTCGGGCGGGCGATCGGCATGGGAGTGAACTGCAAAGCCCGTTGCAGACTGAAGCCTGACGGGCTGATTTCAGAAAAGTTGTCGGGGTTGCAGGGTGGGGGCCGCGATCGCGCCCCATTTCACGCCACCTAATTTTTCTCCTCTGGGTCGGCCGGGGCTTCGCTCGGGGTGGAGGTGACGTTATCCACCCCGATGTCGAGGGCATAGTCGAGGGGGCGATCGCTTGTTGAAACCACCACTACCTCGTAATAGCCCGTCTGGGGCAACTGGCCCGACCAGGTAGTGTCGGGGGCATCTGCCAGCAAATGGGGCACCGCATTGTTGGGGCTGGGCACATAAATCGAGAGCCGTGTGCTGCCCTCGGAGGCTTGGAGGTTAAGGCGCATAAGCTGACCCTCGTTGAGGTTGAGGAGGTAGACGCGGCCCTCACCGGGGTTGAGGCGATCGCGCACCGACTGCGAAAAAGAACCCGGCTCAAAGCGAATTTCTTGCAGGCGATCGCCCGATTGCAGCGCCCGTACCGCATCATCCGCCAGCCCATACCAAATCTGCCCAATGGGTAGATCGACAAAGGGTTGACTCGCCGTTTCAGGGAACAAATAAGCAAATTTGGCATCGGCAAGGTCAAAGAGCGCACTGCTGCTGACATAGTGCTGGTTGACCGCCTGCCGCCAAGTTTCGCGGTTGGCGTCGCTATAGGTTCCGAGGCGTTGCCGCGCTTCCGCACTGAGCTGGTTTTCCACCACGTCCAACACTTCAGTGGCAATGCTGTCCCACTCGGCGCGGAGGGGGGCATCTTCGGGGCGATCGCTGAGGGGCTGCCCCTGGCGATCGGGAAACCGGCTGTAAAACAACTGATCGGTGATGCCAACCAGCACGCGATTCTCCACGCCCAGAGCTTCGCGACGGCGGCGGAGGGCGTCCTTCTGTGCTTGCTCAGCATCGGAGAGGCCGCCGCTCTGTTCACTGCCATTGCCGCTGAGGCTGTCCGATGGGCCGGTGCCCGTGGGCTCCCACTGCCCAGCAATCCACCACACGAGGCCAACGGTGCTCAACACTAGGAACAACCCGAGCAGTGCTTGCCAGCAGCCATTGAAGCGTCCCAGGGACGATGCCCGAGGGGCGGAGAGACGCGATGGCGCGGGCATGGGAGGATCGGCAGCGCGGGTGGGGAGCACGTATCCGCGACCGGGCGCGACCGCACGGGTGGGGTCAACGGCACGGACGGCTGCTGTGGGGTCGGGGTAGGCATTGGGGGTGCTGAGGGCTTGCATGACTGCACTGGCGGAGGTGTAGCGATCGCCCACGCGCGGAGCCAACATGCGATCGAGCACCATGCCCAGACGCGGACTCAGGTTAACCTCGTCGCGCCAGCGCCAGCGCTTGTTGTAGGCATCATAGAGGGTCTGGGGCGGCTCCCCGGTCAGCAAGGTCAACACCGTCACCGCTAGGGCGTAGAGGTCGGCACTGGGGCTGACGGCTCCGGTTTCAAGCTGCTCTTCGGGGGCATAGCCGACCTTGCCGAGGCGGGTGGGCACCACGGCGGCCCCCACCTGCTGCTGCACTACGGTCGCGAGCTGTTTTACCCCGCCAAAGTCGATGAGGACGGGGAGGCCGTCGCTGTTGCGCAGGATGAGATTGTCGGGGGCGATGTCGCGGTGGATGACGCCGATGCTGTGGATGTAGTCGAGGACGGGCAAAACCTGGTGTAGCAGTTTGAGCACCTCGGCCTCGGAGAAGCGATCGCCCGCCCGCAGTCGGGTTTCGAGCAAGGCTTGGTAGGTTGGCCCCTCGACATAGTCTTGCACGAGGAACAAACGGCCTTGGCTCCCGGCTTGCACGCGCAGCAGTTCCCGAAAGCGCGGAATTTGTGGATGGTTGAGCTGATAGAGCACCCCGGCTTCGCGCTCAAACAGTTGTTTGGCTTTTTGCAAACTGTCGGGGTCGTTGACCTGGGGCAAAAACTCCTTCAGCACGCACAGTTCGTTGAAGCGGTTGGTATCTTCGGCCAAAAAGGTGTGCCCAAAGCCGCCCCGTCCCAATTCTCGCAACAGCCGATACCTACCGCCGAGCAGGCTGCCGTAGCTGCCCATACCCCCCATTACCATTGCGTGTTCTGTGTCCTTGTCGCGCACGATGTTGTGTGAAGCCTACCGCAACCCCCTGCGATTGCGGCAAAGACGCGACAAATCTCTGGGCGATACTTGCGGCAGGTGCGCGCGATCGTGTTTCGTCATTTGCTGAATCCCTTCGTGGGGGCTGGGGCGCACTGGGAGCCGCGCGATTCATAGAACCTTGGGGTTCCTGGCATGACGTGGGTCAGTGACCGCCTCTAGCGGATGGTCGCGCTAGGGCGCGCTTCACCATCAATCTATGACGCCAATAACGGGCTCTAGGACGAGGGCGTTTGCGATCGCTTGCGCCAGGTCAATACTGCCTGCCGAAACCCCAGCACCACCAAAATATTCGACAAACTCAAAAAGGATTCTGCGCTGCCGTGGAGCCAATCCACATTCGCCAACTCTGCGCCGTAGACCCGCTGGGCGTAGATGCCAGCAGGAATCGTGACCGCAACGAAAATCAGCAGCACGTAGAAGCCGATGAGGGCTAGGCGCGGGGTCTGGCGCGATCGCGTCAGAAAGTATAGAAACCCCAGGTAGGGAAACAGGGAAATGGCGAAGAGGGTCTGCTTGTCGAGCATCAGGGGGGGAGGATAAAAGGGTTGGGCGGTCTAGCGTCCCGCTTTTAAGATACAAGGAATGCTTCATCTCGCCCTAGCCCTGGGTCAGGGTTTTCAGGAGGATGCGCACCACCTCCGCCGGAGCTTCTAGGGGCAGATGGTGCCGTCCCGGAATGGACACCACTTCGGCATGGGCCAAGTGCTGACGCTGGAAGGCAATATCCTCCGGGCGGTTGAAGGTGCTCTGTTGGCCAAAGATGAGCGTGGTGGCAGAGTTCACCCGTTGCAAAAGTTGCGCGTAGCGATCGCGGGTAAAGGTGCCCCCGCTGAGGCCAAAGCGCGTCCGCACCTGGAGGCGAGGATCCCAGCGCCAACTGACGCCCCCCGCCACCGTTTGAATCACGCGGGTGGTCAGGGCTTGGGCCCAGTCGGGCATGATGCCCGGAATGGACTGCTGAAACCGCGCGATCGCGTCAGCCAAATGTGGATAGGTCTGATGGGTGGGCGGTTTCGCCAAATAATTCAGATGGGTCATGAGCTGCTCTGCGGCTTCATCGGTTTCTTCCCCAGGAACAACGGGCTCCACCAGCGCCAGGGACCTGACCCGCTCTGGGCGAGCGCTGGTGAAGGCACTGGCAATCACTGCGCCCATGGAGTGAGCCACCAGATGGAAGGTTTCTAACCCCAGTCCTTGCACCAGGGCATCAATATCGCCAATGTGGTCAAGCAGTTGGTAATTTCCGGCGGGGCCAATGTGGGCAGATTTGCCGTGGCCGCGCAGGTCGGGCGCAATGACGCGATAGCCATGCTGTACCAAGGTCGGCGCAACGGGATCCCAAATGGCCCCTTGGTCGAGCACTCCGTGCAGGCACACAATGGGCGGCGCGGTGTCAGCCCCCCAGAAGCAGACGCAGAGGTCTAGACCACGCACGTTGATGGTGTGTTCGGTCATGGTTTGTAGGGGGGCAGCGGTGGCAAACTGTACCGGGGCCGGGGCGGCTTCTGGGGAGACGGGGTAGGCGAAGCGGGCGGCGATCGCGCGACTTTGGGCGGTCAACGGCTGGGGCAGGGTTACCGCCTTCCAGGCTTCAGCCAGGACGGGGTCGATGGCGCGCCGACGGTGGAAGTTGGGGTCATCAATGGGCAGAGATTTCGCCCGCACTCCATCGGTCATGCGCTGTTCGCGCTGGGCGTAGGGCTCTAGCACCGCCGGGTGGAAGGGTAGCCCCAGGAATTCACAGAGCTTGCCCATGACTTGCTCGGGGTCGGTGACGAGGTCTTCATAGCGCAGGGTGTGGTGGCGGTCGGGGGCGATCGCGGCCAAAAAGTCGCAGATATTTTGATTGCTCACGGCCCAGGCTTGCTCGGCGAGGGCATGGGGCGATCGCGCCGTGAGGTTAAAAATTTTATCCATGCGGTTGGTGACAAAGGAGTCGATCACCGCGTAGGGATGACGCACCAAGTGAATATATTTTGCCTGGTCAAAGACTTGCTCGGCCCGGTGCAGGGTGGCGGTGCTGAAGCCATAGGTGGGGGATTTGTCCACCAGCAGGCGATCGCCCGCCAACTGTTGCAGCTTGTCATACACCGCCGTGACGGAGAGGTTTTGAGCCGTCCATTCCGCCAAGAGCGTCTGGCTAGCCGCTGCATCCAAATCCATCAGTTCCATTAGCGCTCGCTGCAAGCCTTCGCCCAGGTAGCTTTCGGCGAGGGCGTTTTGGCGCTCTGCCAAAGTTTCAAAGGGCAGCAGGTGCAGCTCGGGCGGGCAAAACAGATCGGGATGGCCCGCCAGCATGACCCGCAGCAGCGTGGAGCCCGATCGCGGGCTGCTGAGCAAAAACACCATCGGCGGGTTGCGCTGGGCCGGGGGCGCAAAGGTGCGATCGCGGCCCCAAATGGGTACCACAAAGTCTGCCGGAGCATCGGACGCTGCCGTGTCTGGGTTGATCGTTGGCGACAGGGTGCGATCCAGTTCGGTGGCGAGGTATTGGCTCAGGGCATCGAGGGTGGGATGCTCAAACACCTCGCGGGGATACAGGGTGAGGCCCAGGTCGCGCTTGCACAGACCCAGCAAATCCATCACCATCAGCGAATCGAGTCCCACATCCAACAGGTTTTGATGGGTGGGAATGGCATCGGTGCGGCCCAGAACAAGGGCAACTTCTTGCTGGAGGTAGGTGCGAAGGCGATCGGCGCGATCGCGGTGGGAGCGCGATCGCAGGTCTGCCAGCAGATTGGCCGTGGGCTTGGAAGCCGCTGCTGAGGGGCCGACCTGGGCAAAGAGCGCAGGCGGCGTTTCTGTGGGCAGTTGGGGCAACAGCGTGGGCCAATGGATCCGCGCGATGCCTAGTTGGGCGGGCGATTGGGGCTGGCTGAGCACTTGGGCCAGCCGGTAGATGCCCTCCGTTGCTGAAAAGCTCTGAATACCCCGTGCGCTCAGCCGTTTGAGGGTGTCTTGGTGGTGCAGGGCAAAGCCGCCCTCCTGCCACGGCCCCCAGTTGAGGGCGATCGCAGGTTGACCCTGCTGGCGTCGCCACTGGGCCAGAGCATCGAGAAAGGCATTGGCGGCGGCGTAGTTGCTCTGTCCTGGCGACCCGAGCAGCGATGCGACTGAGGAAAACAGGACAAAGCATTCCAGGGAAAGATGCTGAGTGGCGTGGTGTAGGTTCCACGCGCCGCTGACTTTGGGCGCGAGCACCGCCTCAAAGTCGCCCCAGGACTGCCCTGCGATCGCGCCATCCTGCAACACTCCGGCAGCATGGAACACGCCCCGCAGCGGTGGCAGCGAGTCTTGAATATCTTCCAGCAGGGCGGCGACATCGTCGGCATCGGTGACGTCCACTTCTTCAACGTGGAGGGTGGCTCCGGCCTGCCGCATTTTCGCGAGTTCTGACACATGCTCCGGGCGTTCGCCCCGGCGGCTGACGAGAACCAGCGTTTTGGCCCCGCGTTCGACCAGCCAGTGGGCAATGTGCAGTCCCAGGGCTCCGAGCCCGCCCGTGATCAGGTAGGTGCCGCTGGGGTCGGGCCGATAGTCGATCGCCGCCTGATCCAGCGCAGGAACGGGGGCAAGCTGGGCGCTCCAAATTTGACCGTTGCGAATGGCGACGCGATCGCGCTCCGCCGGAGCCCGTAGCTGAGCGACCAGAGCCTCCCAGTCCGCTGCTGTGGCCGCGATCGGCAGATCTATCAGGCCACCCCACAGCTCGGGATGTTCCAACGCTAGACTTTGGCCAAAGCCCCACAGCAGTCCCCCAAAGGGGTTGCCGCGATCGCGATCGCCCGGCAGGGATTGGCTTTGGGGCGTCACAATCCACACCTTGGGCAGGTGAGTCGGGGCGGGCGTCTGCCGAATCCAGGCTTGCACCCAGGCCACCAGGTACCGCAGGGGCGTTGCTGCCTGACAGGGGCGATCGCTGCCATCCAGCCCCCACAGATAGATCACTCCTGTCCAAGGCTCGGCGGCCCGGGCCAAGTGATCGACACACGCTGCCAGGGCGTCGCTATCGTCGGGGTTGAGGGTATAGGTATCGCCATCCCGCTGGGTGTGGGGGCCGATGGTGAGGGTAGTGACGTGGGCCTGGGCAGCGCGCAGTTGATTCACCCCACGATCGCCCGCCCCGGCGCGATCGCACAGCACGAGCCAGCGGGTTCCAGCCAAGCTGGCTGGAGTGTCGAGCGGTGGCGCGGGCTGCCACTGGATTTGGTAAAAACAGGGATCATCGCTGGGGGCAGCGGGGGCGATCGTGCCCAATCCCGTAGGCACTGCGGTGACGTGATCCGGTAGCTCAAACCAATAGCGCTGGCGCTGGAAGGGGTAAGTGGGCAATCCGTGCAGGCGAGGGTAGCCATAGGGGCGATCGAAGGCGGCCCAGTCCACGGGCAGCCCTTTCTCAAAGAGACGGCCCAAACTGGGTAGCAGCGTCAGCCAATCATCCTGGCCCCGGCGCAGGGTGGGCAGCCACGTAACGCCCTCCGGCGGCAGGCAGCGACGGCCCATGCTGCTCAGCACCGGGTGTGGCCCCACTTCCAAAAAGCAGCGAAACCCCGCCGCGTGCAGGCTGTGGAGACCGTCGGCAAAGCGTACCGCCTCCCGCGCATGGCGACGCCAATGGTCGGGGGCAAGGGTGTCGCCAATGGCGAGCAACTGTCCGGTGGTATTGAGCGCGAGGGGAATGCGGGCAGGGTGATGGGAAATTTGGCGGGCAATGTGGTCAAAGACGGGCAAAATCGGCTCCATCAGCGCCGAGTGAAAGGCGTGGGACACCTGTAATGCTTGGGTGCGAATGCCTTGGTCGGTGAAGTGGGCGATCGCGGTGGCGATCGCAGATTTCGTTCCCGCAATGACAGTATTGGCGGGGCCGTTGAGGGTGGCGATCGCGACGCTGTCTGGGGCTGCCGCGTTCAAGGGCGCGATCGTGGCGGCTACCGTTTCCGCGTCCGCAAAGACCGCCGCCATTGTGCCGCCCGCAGGCAAGGACTGCATCAGCTTGGCCCGTTGGGCAATGAGGCGCAGGCCATCCTCCAGGCTCAGCACCCCGGCCACGCAGGCGGCGACATATTCTCCCACGCTGTGGCCTAGCACCGCTGCGGGCTGAATACCCCACGATTGCCAGAGATAGGCCAGGGCATATTCCAGGGCAAAGAGAGCGGGCTGGGTGTAGGCCGTTTGGTGAATGCGATCGCTGCGGTCAAACATGACCTCCAGCAGCGGCACGTCCAGATACGGCGTGAGCAGATCGGCGCAGCGATCGAGGGTGTCACGGAAGACGGGCTGGGTGTCATAGAGGGTTCGCCCCATGCCGCCATACTGCGCGCCCTGCCCGGTGAACAAAAACACCACGGCTTTGTCGCGGCTGGGGCGGGGCGACGGCGCGATCGCGGCAGCTTCGAGCTGGGTGGCGAGTTCCGTCGCGGTGGTTCCCACCACGGCGAGGCGATGGCTAAAGGGACTGCGCCCGACGTTCAGGCTATGGCAAACGGCGGCGATCGCGGCGTCCTGGTGGCGCAGCCAAGCCGCCATCTGTCGGGCCTGTGCGGCCAGGGCGGCAGGGGTTTTGGCGCTGAGGCTCAACACATGGGCCGGGCGTTCTTGGGGCACAGTCGGAGCCGCCAGATCCGGGGCCGACTGAAGCACCGCATGGGCATTGGTACCCCCAAAGGCAAAGGCACTCACCGCCGCCGTGCGCTTGCCCGTCGTAGGCCAAGGTGCGCAGCGCTGCTGCACCGTCAGCGGCAGTTCGGCAAAGGAAATGTGCGGGTTAGGACGCTGGAAGTGCAGGCTGGGCACTAGGGTGCCGTGCTTGAGACACAGCGCCGTTTTGATGAGGCTGGCGATGCCGGCGGCGGCTTCGGTGTGGCCGATGTTGCTTTTGACGGAGCCGATCGCGACGGGGGTGGCGCGATCGCCCAGTACGTCGCCTAAGGCGCGGGCCTCGATGGGGTCGCCGAGGAGTGTTCCGGTGCCGTGGGCTTCGATGTAGTCCACCTGGGACGGGGCGATCGCGGCCTGGTCAAAGGCGGCACGAATCACCTTGGCTTGGGCTTCTCGGTTGGGGGCGGTCAGGCCATTGGTGCGCCCATCTTGGTTGACGGCGCTGCCGCGAATCACCGCGTAGATGGGATCCCCGGCCTGAAGGGCGGCGCTCAGGGGTTTGAGCACCACGGCTCCGGCTCCTTCTGACCGCACAAACCCGTTAGCGTCGGCATCAAAGGCTTTGCAGCGGCCATCGGGCGACAGGGCAGTGAGTTTGCTGAAGCCGATGGTCAACTCGGGCCGCAGAATTAGGTTGACGCCCCCCGCGATCGCGAGGTTGGATTCCCCGCTGCGGAGGCTCTGACAGGCCAAATGCACCGCCACCAGGGAGGACGAGCAGGCCGTATCGATCGCTAAACTTGGCCCTCGCAGGTTGAGTAAATAGGATAGGCGGTTGGCCGCCATTGTCGAAGCTAGGCCCGTGGTGGTGTAGGTGCCCACAGCCTCTGGCCCAGCGAGCAGCCATTGCCCATAGTCGTTGGTAGACAGGCCCACAAACACCCCGGTGAGGCTGCCGCTGAGGCGCTGGGCAGTGAGTCCGGCGTCCTCCAGGGCTTCCCACGCGACTTCGAGAAAGAGGCGCTGTTGCGGGTCAATGAAGCTGGCTTCGCGGGGGGAAATGCCGAAAAATTCTGGATCAAACTCATCCACATGGTCGAGGAAGCCCCCTTCGCGGCAGTAGGTTTTGCCGGGGGTGCTGGCATCGGCGTCGTAGAGGGCGTCGGCATCCCAGCGATCGCGGGGGATGGGCGCGATCGCATCCGTCCCCGTCGTCAGCAGGTGCCAAAAGGCGACGCAATTCTGCGCACCGGGAAACCGACAGCCCATCCCGACAATCGCGATCGGCTCTGGAATACCTTTCTTTTTGAGTAACTCGACTTCCAGCAGCGCCCGTTTCTGGGGCGACAGCTTGGCAATGCGCTGTGCGAGATCATCCACAGGTCAACCCTTACCGTTAGCGTGCTTGCTATCCCAGCAATTTTTCGACTTCCGCGTCCGAAAGACCTTCCAACTCGCTGAGCAGATCAGCGAGCTCGGATTCATCAGCGTTGGACGCGGGCTCTGATGTCGTGGCGTTCTGATCATCCCCAAACTGTTGAGCCAAGTAGCCCGCAACAGCCTCCACGGTGGGATATTCGTAGGCGAGGGTGGGCGACAGGGGCTGCGGAATAACAGCTTGCAAGGATTCCGTTAATTCCACTGCGGCCACAGAATCCAGGCCATATTCCGCAAAGGGGCGGGTGACATCGATGTCATCGGCAGAAACCTGAAGCTGCTGAGCCAACCAGTCCACGAGCCACCGCTGCAACGCTTCGACAGTAGTGCCATTCTCCCCTGAAATGGGAGGGACGGGCGGACGGTAAACCGAGGGAATCACCGGGGGAACTTCGCCGTCAAGGTCGGGGGTGGGCTGGTCTTGGGCGGCAAGCTGCCAGGTGTGGACAACCGCAAGCTGATTATCGAGATAGCCGGCTCGGCAGAGGTAGCGCTGGATTTTGCCGCTGGAGGTTTTGGGAATGCTGCCGGTTTTGATCAGTTGTAGGCCGTAAAGTTGCAGTTCGTGCTGCTCGGCGATCGCCCGTCGCACCGCCGCCACGATGGCCGCCGCCGGTAACTGCCGCAGGGCACTGCGCTCCACCTCTTGCACCACCACTAGCCGCTCTTGCCCTTCGATGGTGATGGCAAAGGCTGCCCCCGCGCCCGCCCGTAGGGCCGGATGCGCGGCTTCCACCGTGGCTTCAATGTCCTTGGGATAGTAGTTGCGCCCTCGGATGATGATCAGCTCCTTGCGGCGTCCGGTAACAAAGAGTTCGTCGCCCTGGAGGAACCCTAGATCCCCAGTACGCAAAAACGGCCCCGCCTGGTCGGCGGTGTGGGCCTGAAAGGTGGCTGCGGTTTGCTCGGGTTTGTGCCAATAGCCCTGAGCGGTGCTGCCCCCTGCGGCGACCCAAATTTCCCCGACGCCACCTTCGGGGCAGGGCTCATGGGTGTCAGGATTCACAATCCGGATGGGTTGGTCGGCGGCGGCGCGTCCACAGCCGACGATGGTGCGGCGGGTTGCCGGATCGGTGGGGGCGATCGCGTGGTGGTGTTGCAAGGCGCGATCGTCAATGGCGTGTAGATGGGGCGCGGCGTCGCGATCGCCCCCCGTCACCATCAGTGTTGCTTCGGCCATGCCATAGCACGGGTAGAACGCCGAGGGCTGAAACCCAGACGGAGCAAAGGCTTCTGTAAAGCGGGCCAGGGTTTCTGCCCGCACGGGCTCAGCACCGCTAAAGGCCAACTGCCAGCGGCTGAGATCCAGGGTGGCACGCTGCTCTGGGGTGGTTTTCTCCACGCACAGGTCGTAGGCAAAGTTGGGGCCGCCGCTGGTGGTGGCCCCATAGCGACTAATGGCCTGGAGCCAGCGCCAGGGCTTTTGCAAAAAGGCGACCGGGGGCATGAGTGCCATCGGTGCGCCGACGTAGAGCGGCTGCAAAATGCCGCCCACGAGGCCCATGTCGTGATAGGGCGGCAGCCACGACACCCCTTGGCTGGCGGGCGTGTCGCCAAAAAAGGCTTGAATCCGGGCGGAGTTGTGGAGCAGGTTGCCGTGGCTGATCATAACGCCCTTGGGCGTTCCTGTGGAGCCGGAGGTGTATTGTAGCAGGGCCAGATCGTCGGCGCGGAGGGTGGGCGGCTGCCACTGGTCGGCGAGGTCGGGGGCGATCGCGTCGGTGGCGAGCCAGTGCAGTTGTTTCAAAGGGGCGTGCTCAGCAAGGCGCTTTTCCAGGCCGCTGAGGACGGTGCTGTGGGTCAGGGCGACGGTGGCTTCGGCGTCTTGGCCCATGACCTGTAAGCGATCGAGGGAGCGGTTGGGCCGGGGGGGATAGGCGGGCACGGCGATCGCTCCGGCATAGACGCAGCCAAAAAAGGCCGCAATGTAGTCCAACCCGGGTGGATAAAGCAGCAGCACGGGCCGTCCGGCGCAGTTGAGGCTGGTGAGCAGAGTCGCGATCGCCCGCGCCGCCTGATCGAGCCCAGCATGGGTCATTACCGCTGCCTCAGCTTCTCCATCGGGTAAAAACTGGTAGGCAACGCGATCAGGCTGGTTGCTTGCTCGATGACGCAAAAGGTCAACGAGTGTCGCCACCTGATTCAACGCGTCAGAAGAACCCTTGCTCATGGATACCGTCCACTGCTTGATACTGTTGCGCTGCTGGGTGGGGTTCCCGTGTTGTCCGCGATCGCGGCGGTGGCCCAGCAGACTCTTCCGGTGTTGTCGCCCACAATGGCGAACTGTAGCTTTGCTAGATAGCTTTGCTAGATATTATCGTTTCCCCTGTCGCATCCTGGGAAACCGAACGCTTTTGGCCGGTTCTGCGCGATCGCGCTCGGCTCAAGGTGCCTAAACCTCCGGGGGAAGACCCACCCCAGGACTAGACGCCGCTGTCTCGACCCCGTGCTCAGCACGGTGGACAAACCCTTAAAAATACTACACAAGATCCATTCTCTCACCCTGCGGCCCGGCCCCACATCCCCCAACTGACGTGCCCTTGCGCCCTTTAACCACCATTCCTTCGAGAAAGAAATCTGGGAAGTCAGCACAAACCGCTATGCTTAATTTCGGAGGATTGACTGTTTTCTTCGGGCGATCGCTGGGGCAAGCAGTCCGTCTTTGGTGCGAGTTTCGCGGTGTTATTGAACCCATGCCAACCCCTCAACGCAAACCGATTCTGCTGGACTTCGAGAAGCCCTTGGTCGAGCTTGAGGCTCGGATTTCGCAAATCCGTGAGCTGGCAGAAGAGAATGAAGTAGATGTGGCGACCCAGATTCGGCAGCTTGAGGCGCGGGCTGATCAGCTTCGGCAAGAAATTTTTGCCAGCCTGACCCCGTCCCAGCGGCTCCAAGTGGCCCGCCATCCCCGCCGCCCCAGTACCCTAGACTACATCCAGGCCATCAGCGATGAGTGGATTGAGTTGCATGGCGATCGCGGTTCTGGCAAAGACGACCTCGCGATGGTCGGCGGCATCGCCCGCTTTGAGGGTCGCCCGGTGGTGATGTTGGGCAACCAAAAGGGGCGTGACACGAAGGACAACGTTGCTCGCAACTTTGGCATGGCCTCGCCGGGGGGCTACCGCAAGGCCATGCGCCTGATGAAACATGCCAATCAGTTTGGGATGCCGATTTTCACCTTTATTGATACGCCGGGGGCGTTTCCGGGGTTTGAGGCGGAGGAAATGGGCCAAGGGGAAGCGATCGCCTACAACCTCCGCGAAATGTTCTCCCTGGAAGTGCCCATCCTCTGCACCGTCATCGGTGAAGGGGGCTCTGGTGGAGCGCTGGGTATTGGCGTCGGCGATCGCCTGATGATGTTTGAGCACTCGGTCTACTACGTGGCCAGCCCCGAAGCCTGTGCCGCCATCCTCTGGCGCGATGCAGGCCGCGCAGCCCAAGCTTCCGAGGCCCTCAAAATCACCGCCTGCGACCTGAAGGAACTGGGCATTTTGGACGTCCTGCTGCCCGAACCCATCGGCGGTGCCCATGCCAATCCGGTGAAGGCCACGGAGATTCTGAAATCTGCCCTCAAAGCCAACCTCGACGAGCTTTCCCAGCTTTCGGGGCCAGACCTGCGCCGCCTGCGCTATGAAAAATTCCGCAAAATTGGCGTCTTCACGGAGCCCACGGAGAATGGAGCCCTGACTTAGCCGTTGAGTTGTGTACCACCACCCCGCGATCGCGCCTTACTCCCTCAGGATAAAGCTGCATTCAGGGTTGTGACTGAAATCCAATGCAGCTCAAGCTTAGAACCCCACAAGATTCTGTGGACAAAATCAACCCGACACGGGAAGCGGGCTGATAGTATGAGTGACTAGGTGCTTCATCGAAAATTTACGCCGTTTGTCGGTGCCACGATTGCCCGGTGTCTCCCCCGCGCGATTGGCGAGGTCGGCTCGTCTCTACCGATCAGGGAATCTGTTTTCAGGGTTTGAGGAGGCTTTCAGGTTTGAGGAGGCGCGATCGCCCAGATTACCCATCGTGAGCCCTGAAAACACTCAATACTCACCGATCCCCCTTTCCAATGGGTCAGTCAAATGAGATTGGCACAAAAACTCTTTACGTTTGTTAACATGATGTCTGGCTGGTAAGAGATGACCTTCCCCAGGAAAGGGGTGTGGCGCTGCCTGGGGTGGCCCACGGGGGACAAGGTGGGTAACGCCCTAACACTTGAGTTTTATTTTGGTTTGATTCATGGCTTTTGACACGCAACGGCGCGCTCTGATTACCGGGGCCAGCAGTGGAATCGGGCGTGAAACCGCGATCGCGTTTGCCAAAGCAGGCATTGCCGTCGCCTTGATCAGCCGGTCTCAGGACAAACTCGATGCCCTCGCTGTAGAGTTGCGGGCCTTGGGGGTGGAGGCGAAGGGGTACGCCATCGATCTGGCTCAGGTCGATCAGGTGCAGGCGGCGATCGCGGCAGTGGTGGACGACTTTGGCCCCATCGACATCCTGGTGAACAACGCAGGCATGGCCTATACCGGGCTCCTCGGCGCAACCCCCATCATCGATGCCCAGACCGTTTTGGCGATGAATGTCACTAGCCCCTTGGCCTGCATCCAGGCGGTGCTGCCGACGATGCGCGATCGCAAAACGGGGCTGATTATCAACATTGCTTCCATCGCCGCCCACAACGCCTTCCCAGAATGGGGCATTTACAGCGCCAGCAAAGCAGCGCTGGTGAGCCTTTCCCGTGTGCTCGCGGCTGAAGAACGCGAGCACGGCATCCGCGTCACCCTTGTTTCCCCAGGGGCTGTGGATACCCCCCTGTGGGACGCCGAAACCGTCCAGGTGGATTTCCCGCGATCGCAGATGCTGACTCCCGCGATCGTGGCCCAGGCCATCCTGACGACGGTTCAACTCCCAGATTCCGCTGTCATTGACGAAGTGACGTTAATGCCGAGCGGTGGTGCCCTGTAGCGTAGGGGCCGTGCCCTGCCTACGGAATTCCCGTCTACTGTTTAGAGATTTACCCAGATTCACTATGACTACAGTGTCTTCCAACGCCACGAATGGTGCGAGCTCGACCAGCCTGACAGACACCGTGCCCTTGGGCAATGGGTCAAAGATTCGCCCCGATCGCGGCACTGCCAATGGCCTCGATGCAGCAGTCAAGCCTATCGCCGAAGATACGAACCACACTGCCATGATGGATGCCGTGCGCACCATGCTGCTGTCGGTGGGCGAAGACCCCGATCGCGAAGGGCTGCTCAAAACCCCCAAGCGGGTTGCCGATGCCATGCGCTTTCTCACCAGCGGCTACAGCCAGTCCTTAGATGAGCTGGTCAACAACGCCATCTTTGACGAAGGCCACAACGAAATGGTGCTGGTGCGCGACATCACGCTGTTTAGCCTGTGCGAGCATCATATGCTTCCCTTTATGGGGCGCGCCCACGTGGCTTACATCCCCAACCAAAAGGTGGTGGGCCTGAGCAAGCTGGCGCGCATTGTGGAAATGTACGCCCGTCGTCTTCAGGTGCAAGAGCGCTTGACGCGCCAGGTGGCTGAAGCGATTCAGGAAATTTTGGAGCCCCGAGGCGTGGCCGTGGTGGTCGAAGCCAGCCACATGTGCATGGTGATGCGGGGCGTGCAAAAGCCCGGCTCTTGGACGGTGACCAGCGCGATGCTGGGCTGCTTCCAGGATGATCAAAAGACTCGGGAGGAGTTCCTGAGCTTGATCCGTCACCAACCTGCGTTCTTCTAGGGGCGATACCCTTTCGGGGATGACAGAGGGGTCGCGATCGCCCGGTGCGATCGCGACCCTTTTCACGGCATCCAGACCCGTGCTCCGCTGCCGTGGGCCGGGCGGGGTGTGGCCCCTAATCCTCGGGGGGCAAAATCTTGAGGCGCACGGTGTGGGCCATTGGGCTACCCGTTTCCCCAATCTGCACCGTCACTGTTTGATGGGTTAACGGTTCGAGGTTCGCGATCAGTTCGCGGAGGTTGGGGGTGCTGGCTCCGCTATCCACAAACACGCGCTCGACCAGCTTATTGAGCCGATTCCAGGTGGTGTAGAGCTTGGCGACGGCCTGCTCCAACTGGGCCGCTTGGTTCACCATATCCGCTGTAGCATTTAGGCAACCCACCCGCAACGCTTCCTCTAGGGCGTTTTCCAGATCTAGCCCTTCAATATTCAGAGCCTGTACCTGCACGGCGGCGTCGAGATATTTTGCGAGGTAGCGGGCCTCCGCCGTGACCTGTTTCAGCGTATCCAGGTCAGGATTGAGGGCGACCTCGGTTTTCAGGGTATTTTGATGCACCGGGGGCAGTTTTTCCATTTCGCGCACGAGGGGCGCGAGATAGCGGGTAGGGATGGTGTTGTTCGCGGCCTTTTCTTTGACCTCGGTGGGCAGCAGGTCAGAGGACATGGCCGTCCATTCGTCAGAGACTTGGCGCACCTCGCGGCGGGTGATGTGTTCGCCGCGTCGGGCGGCATCGCTGACCAGTTGTTGCACTTCGGGGGAGGCTTGGGCGGTTTCGACAAAGGCGCGCTTGCTGAATTGGTTGACATCCTCGGTTTCAAGCAATCCCTCTTGCAGCAAGGTGTCGGCGCTGTCCGCTAGCTCGATCAGTGAATAGGCTTGGCTTTTGGTGATTTCACGATCGCGCAACCAGTTGAGAAAGCCGGTGCCGCGTCCATCGCCGCCGCGTTTTTCGCGATCGCGCACCGTCCGCAAGATGCGCCCGCGCCAGATATCAGTCTGGAGGTCAAAGCGATCGCACACCTGCCAGGCCCGATCAATCTGGGCGCGAAAGTCTGGCTCAGAAATCTGCTCATCCTCAGGATCTGGCAGTTGAAAGCTCAGGTCGGCAATGGGGTCGGGGGGTTGGGTGGGCAGATTGGGCGGAACAGCAGCAGTCATGGGTAGGCATCGGCACGACAGACGCATCATTATCCCACGCCGGGCTATGCTGGCATCAGCGCGGGAGCAAGTCTGGGAGGGCGGCGATCGCTCAGATGCCACAGCAGGGCAGCGCCTCGCGCGAATATGTTTACCAAGTTTGAACTGGTTGTATGGGTGTTTTGCGAGCCTTGGCCCGTTGGTTGCAGACCCACTGGGTCTTGCCGGCCTACAGCGGCGGTGTGCTGATTGGGTTTACGGTGTGCTTTTTTGCGGCGGCGACCAACACTATGGCGGGCTGGCTCTATGCCCTCAGCGGCGTGATGTTGGCGCTGGCGTGTTTGGGGGCTTGGTTGCCGCCGCGCACTCTGCGGGGTGTGGTGGTGCAGCGATCGCCCATTCGCCCGGTCAGTGTGGGCGAAACGGTGGCGGTAGAAGTCGCGATCGCCAATACCACTCGCCAAGCCAAGGCTCTGATTGAAGTCTACGATCGGCTACCCTCGGGTCTTGGGCCGACGGCCAAAACTGCAATCGCGGCCCTGGGGCCGCACAGCGAACATATCTGGCGCTACCAGTTTCCTGCTACCCACCGGGGCGTTTTCCATTGGCAGGCGGTGACGCTGCGGACGGCGGCTCCGTTGGGGCTGTTTTGGTGCGATCGCGGGCGCACGGTTCCGGGCGACGCGATCGTCTATCCCGAAATTTTGCCCCTCAAACACTGCCCGATCATTGACACCCTCAGCGTGGCAACGGGGCTGCGCTGGCAAACGGCCCACACCGCCGACAATGCTAGCGAGGGGCTAACCCGCGCCCTGCGGCCCTATCGCTGGGGCGACCCCACGCGGCTGATCCATTGGCGCACCAGCGCCCGCTATGGCGAACTGCGGGTGCGCGAACTGGAGCAACTCACCGCTGACAATCAGGTGGTCATTGCCCTGGATACCCGCGATCACTGGTCTGAAGCCGACTTTGAAGCGGCGGTTAGTGTGGCGGCATCGCTCTATGTCTACAGCCTGCGGCGTCAGCTCAGCGTCAGTTTGTGGATGGCGCACACGGGCCTGGTGCAAAACCGCCACAGCGTTTTGTCGGCCCTTGCCGCCGTGATGCCGGAAACACCGGGCACCCATCGCTTCCCCAGCCAGCCTGTAATCTGGCTGAGTCTGGCCCATCGCCTCCCGGCGGATATTGCCCCCACCAGTGCCTGGGTGATGTGGCCTGGGGGGGAAGGCGCTGGCCCGCGCACCGTGGCCCATGCCCTCGCGATCGCGCCCAATCGGCCCCTCCAGGCCCAACTTGAAGCTCCACTGCCCACGGGAAGTCGCGTCCTCAGCCACTAGGCTGGGCAAGCGTTTCAGCATCAATTGAGGACGCGCCCTAGGGCAGCACCAACTGAGCAATCAAGGGCTCTGCCAGGGACTGGCGTTTTTGGGCAAACAGCGTCACCAAATGTTGACGCATGTGTTCACAGGCGTCGGGGTTGGGCACATAAATCTGGCCCGACTGACGAGTAAACAGTGGTCCCGCCATCAGGGTGCGATAGGTTGGGGTGTCGAGGGTGGCGGCACTGAGTCGCGATCGCCCGGCACTATCCGGCACCAACCCTGCGGGCAAATGTCCCTCCAGCAGCGCCAAAATTCGCTGCTGGCAAACTTCCGTGTTAATTCCCTGTTTTTCCAACAGATGCAGCAATCCGCTGAGGGGCATCGGCTGGTCGGGCATCACCCGCAGCATTTCCTGGAGCAGAAAATAGTCGCTGTACTGATGGCGCGGCGTATCCAACACCTGGGGATAGCGGCACAGGTTCACAAGGCCATAGGCCACCCGGCTACAACTCGGCGGTCGATTGCTGGGGTAGGTGTCTTGGATGATGGTGGCATTGGGGAATTTTTGCCGCAGCCATCGCGAAATTGTGGAAAACGACACATTGCCCCCGGTACACACCACATGGCTGATGCCTTGGGACGAGAGTCCCGACTGGCTCAACAGCGCGTTCAGGTTCTGGTTGATGCGCTGAATATAGGGCACCAAAATGCGACTTTCGAGGTCGCGACGCATGACCCGCCAGGATTGATCCGCGAGTTCCAAATGAAACTGGGGCTGATTTTGCAAGATTAGCTTGAGGTGACGGGCAGCTTCGAGAACGCTTTGACCCAGCACCGAGGCTTCGAGCCGCTGTTGCAGACGGATGCGAGCGTTGGGATCCGGTTCTGCTAGTCGTGGCAGGTCAAAATCCTCCAACCCCAGGTCGGCCCATTGGGCATTGGCCAGTTGCGGCGAGTTGGCTTGCCAGTTCCAGCCGCTGTTGGTGCCAGCACTGCGCCCGGCCCCGCAAGTCTGACGCCGCTCGGGCGGGCAGAGTAGCTGGACGATAATGTCTTGGTCGAGGGCGTTGCCGCCATAGGCAAAGCTCCGCAGCAAAAAGTCTTCGCGGCTCAGGGCGCTGAGGGGCTGCGGCAGATCGACGATGCCCAGTTCTGTGGCGCTGGCTCCGGCACTGATGATAATGGTGCCGCCTTGCCAGTTGCATTGATAGAGGGTCTGGGTCTGCCCCGTGGTGGGTAGTGGTGGATCGCTGGGGTCGGGCAGGCCAGAGAGGACGGTCGCGATCGCCTCATCGACAAAAAAGACCTGATCGGCCCGGCTCACCAACTGGGCTGCGAGTACCGCTTCCCGCAGATTCATGATGTAAGTGTCACTACCCGCGCTGGGGTGCCCAATGATGACCCCTTGCAGGTGGGCAAGGCCGTGGCGAAACTGGGCCGGTTCTAGGCCAGCCGCGCCCACGGGAGTGTGATCGAGGTTTTGGGACGCGCTGCGAATGGTGCTGAGCAGGGCTTGCAGGGCGGCAAAAATCTGCTGCAAGGGCACCGTGTCTTGATCAGACCATTGCACGATGGGCTGCCAGCCGCCGTCGGTGTGGTGGGGGATGCCCGTGGTCAGCAAGGGTTTGAACTGAGAGACGAGCAGGGCGTCGTCGGCCTCGGTGTCGATCGCCCAGGTTACGGTCATCGCTGCTGCGCCGACGGTCTGTACCTGCCAGTCACCGCGATCGCGGGTCAAATAGGCGACTGCCGGAAACCGGAACACCGCCTCTGTGGTTGCGCCTGCGACCCCGGCATCCGTCCAATAGAGGGGATGGGCCTTGCCGCTGAGGCGATTCATCAATACCGCAGAGAGTCCCGTGGTGCCCACGTCAATCCCCAAAAACCATTCCTCTTCAGGGGGAGCGCTGCCGTGGGGCGGTGGTGGCGGCGGCGGAACAGCTTGGGGACGCACAGATGCGACTAGGGCGGGTTCGGTTTGGGCGTCGTCGCGATCGCCCGTTGCCCCGTCGTCAAGATCGATCCCATCCTCATCCAGATCCAGCACGGTCGGGGCCACCGTTGCCTCGATCGCCTCAAAGGCCAGCGACTCGTCTGCGTCGATCTCGATCTCAGATTCGGACTCCGTTGGCCACACCAGTGGGGGCTCGGCATCACTATCGCCCCTGTCCAGCGGTTCTAGGCTTTGCACCTCAGGGCGTTCCGACTCCAGGCTAAGTTCCTCTAGATCGGCGTTGGGGGCGTCTTGGGCCGCATCTGGGGTGTTGGTGGCGGAGGTGGCGGGTTCCATCTCCCACGCGAGGTCGAGATCGGGTAAAACCACTGGATCACGGGGTGCGGAGAAGGATTCTTCATCAAAGAATTCTGCGATCGCCTCATACACGGCCTGATCTTCTGGGGCGGGTTCTCTCCCCAAGTCCAGCGCTTCTAGGGCACTTTCCAGGTCAGGATCTAGCGAGAAGAGCTCGGGTTCGTTGTGGGGTTGGGTCACCGCATCGCTTCGGCCTTGAACCTCATCCGCGCGATCGGTGATGTCGCGATCAGTAGCATCTTCGTCGAAGAAGGCTGCCAGCGCATCGGTGCTCATTGGAGGCGCAGATGCTGCCGCTTCGGCATCCTCCTCGGCCATGATGTCCGGGATGCGCTCGGCTTCAAAGTCCAAGAAGTCGAAGGAGTCTTGCCCAAGGTCGGTGTCGAAGTCCGGCTCAGTCGCATCAATTGCATCAACCGCATCGTCGATTTCCAACCGCGTGGGGGCCAGATCATCGCTGGTGGCCTCCGTAGGGGGCGGGAAGAGGACATCCAGTTCGGCATCAAGATCTAAGCTGAACTCTGGGGGCGTAGGCTCTAAGGCCCCAATAGACCCTTCAAGGTTCAGGTCTTCTCCCCGATTGGGAGCCTCGTCGGGCGCAATATTCTCCTCAAGCCCGATTCCCCACTCGGCCTCGGCGTCTAGGGGCTCGTCGCGATCGTTCGCCACACGATCGCCTCCCAGCGCATCCTCCTCGGTGGGTTCGCTGGGCAGCGTGGTGGCGGTTTCTCCGTCAACCCAGCTTCCTTCATCACGACGGCTGGGGGGTTCTGGCAATTGGGTTGCATCCAATGCGCCCGCGATCGCCAGGTCCTCCAGGGTTGCCAGGGCATCCAGCACGGCTCGGTCTTGCCCAGGGGGTGGGGGTGGGGTGGGAGCTGCCAGCGAAAAATCCAGCCCGTCGTTCGCAAACAGGCTTTCGTCCGCCAGGGCATCGAGGGAAGACAAATCCATCGCGGATTCGGTGTCAGAGTCTGAGGCTGCGGATGGATCTGCCGCCTCTGCTGGGGTACCGGAGCCCGTCTGGGTGGCGGTGAACTCAGCGATTTCTAAGGGCTCATCGGGCTCATTCAGGGATAGATCCAGGTTGAGGTCTAAATCCCCCAGGGAGAAAGCTTCCGGGGAAGACTCAGGCGCGATATCGGCCTCTGGAGACGTGATATCCAGACCCTCGACTAGCTCGCTGAGGGTGTCATCGGCGAGGGTTGGGGGCGGCTCTAGCTCAAAGGCGGATGGCTCCGTTGTTTCATCTGCCGAGAGGTTGAGGTCGGGGCTGGGTAAGTCTAGCTCGAAGGAGATGTCATCGAGGGAAAGCTCGAAGTTTTCAGCCAAGGGGGCGATTTCTGCCCCGGTTTCCGCCCTGTCTCCATCGACATCCATGACCGGGGACTCTGTGTCGCGATCGTCTGTGTCGCGATCGAAATCCCCCAGTCCAATGGAGTCGAAGGTGAGATCGCCGTCATCTGAATCGGCTGCATCCCCGAGTGCTGGGGCAGGGGCGTCACTAATGTCCAACGGGAGGGAAGTTAGGGCTTCTGTTTCCCATTCCAGGGCGGATTCAGCCCCGTCAGGCTTGTCCCAATCGGCGGTGCGAAAGTCAGCCCGCAGGTCTGCATCGAGGGCTGCATCGAGGTCTGCGCCGAGGTCTAAGCGCGGGGCTGTGTTTGGGGTATCGTCTCCGGGCGCGGCATCCGTGTCTTCAACGGCCTGGGCAAACCCTTCGGCGGTCAGTGCTTCTTCATCGCTGGCGGCGGCGTCGGGCACGAGGGCTGCATCGCCAAAATCTTCATCAAGGTCTGCGCCGAAGTCCGCCAGCCCCCAGGCTTCGGTGTCAGCATCGGGCACGATCGCCGGTTCCACGGCGTCGCCTTCAGGCTCTGCCCATCCCAATGCCCCCATCTCAATGGCGGCTGAGTCGAAGTCGGAGGACTCAAGGGTGGGGTCGGATGAGTCTTCAAGGTCGCGGTCATTGCCTGCGATCGCTGCTTCCACCCAATCCTCAGACTCCGGTTCGGCGTTTGGGAACTCACCCACACTTTCCTCATCTGCGTCTGCTTCGCCATCAAAAAAGGCATCGAGGTCGAGGGGCGTCAATGCATCTTCCCCAGGCGGCGCGATCGCGGGTTCGGTGTCGCCATCGGTGCCGAGATCTGCATCTAACGATAAATCTAAATCGTCGAGGCTCAACCCGAGAGAAATGCCCGCATCCTCGTCGGGAACCGCAGCTTCGGGAGCAGGGGCTTCGGGAGCAGGGGCGGATTCAGGACGCTCCTCAGCGGGCACCGTCGTGTCGGGCAGGTCTAGATCCAACTCGGGCACGCTCGCCCAAGACTCCGCAGGGAGCCCCTCTAGCCGAGACAAATCGGCATTGAGTTGATGGATGATGGCTTCATCCACCTCCAGATCCATGCTCCACTCGGGGCCCATCTCCTCCGCAGCCAGCAAATCCTCATCCGGCGGAGCAGGAATGAAGCCATCGCTAGATTCGGGCCCGATGGGAGGCTCAGCGGAGCGGTTAGGGGCTCCCTCCGTTGCAGGCAGCAGTTCTGAAAGCGAGCTAATGGTATCAGAGTCAGTGTCGGCGCTGGGTCGAGCCTCGGGCTGCATTTCTGCGGCGAGATCTTCGCCGAGCAGTGCTTCGAGGGGGGAAACTGCTTCGTCATCTCCGTCAACGTTGCGTGGTGCTCCATCAATCTCAGCCCGCTCTGCGTCTGCCGGGGTCGCCTCGCTGCCCTCAAAGAGCCAAGATTCTATGGGTTCGAGTGCGTCATGGTCTGGCTCTGGGAGGTCATCGAGATCCAGCGCTTGGGGCTCAAATTCTGCGAAGGCGTCGTCGATCGCGGCGGGCTCGGAGTCATTCCCGATGGTTGCTTGACCCGAGACGGCAAATAGGGCGTCATCGACGGTATCCCCAGCGTCCACATCGCCGGGTTCGAGATCGCCAGGTTCAATCGCGTCTGCATCGGGCGTGGCTCCCTCCTCATCGCCGCCAAACAGGCTTTCATAGAGCGCATCAATTTCGGCGTAGGACTCGGGTGCATCGGATGCGGGCGTAGCGGGTGCAGCTTGCCCAATGGCGACCGGCCAGGGAATCGGCTCAGTTTGGATGATGGTGCGATCGCCCTCGTCTTGCTGAAATACCGTCAGGTCGTCATCCTCGTCTACCTCCCAGCGATCGAGGTCATCCTCCGACAGGTCAGCCAGATCCTCAAGCTGAAGCTGGGTAATCTCCTCGTTGAGCTGAAAGATCGTGACCTCTTCGTTGTCATCAATCTCCACGTCGAGGTCAAGATCTTCGAGGTCGAGGTATGCATCGTCGCCTTCCTCTGCTGCGCCCCAGTCTTCGAGGCCGTCGATGGGTTCATCGTTAAGGCGCTGATCCGCTGAATCAGGACGCTGCCCCGCCAAGAGTCGGGCTGCGGTGTCCTCGCGATCGCCCGACAGTGCTGATGTAGACATGTAGGCTGATGTTTCTTGCCCAAGCTGCTGGGCGAGGTGGTTCACAAAGGCTTTGAAGATGACCTCACCCTGCTGGCCTAAGCCATGCATCGTGTCGAGCCCTTGGTTCAGCGAGTCGCGGTAACTTTGGATGCTTTGCTCCATCGACTCAAACACCGCCCGCAAGTTGGCATCCAACTGGAGGAGCAATTGGTCGGTCTGGGCTTGAATCTGGCGCAGTTGGTCGAGGCGTTGTTGGGGCTGAAGCTGGGGCAAATCGGTGCCCCCAGGATCGAAGGAGCTTGCGGGTTCTAGGCTGCCCTGCAACACGGGCACCTCTCGAATTTGGGCTTGCAGCGCGCGCAATTGGGGCTGCAACTGTGCCATCAGCGCCTCTCGCAGGCGACCCACAATGTCGTCTACGGCGGCGGGGGCAAGCTGCAGCACATCACTGTCTGCCATTTCCAGGCGGGCTAGTTCAAGCTGGCGCACCTCTTGCAGCAGTTGTTCGCGCTGCTGTTGTAGGGCCATGATCTCCGTGCGCAGGGGTTGCACCGTTTGCGATCGCAAATACTGCATCTCTTGCAACAAGGCGTGCAAGACCTGTTGTGTGGTGGCTTCAGGGTTCGCGGCGATCGCGCTCAAATCCGTCGCGATCGGGGCCGGTGGCTCCATCTGCCAGCCCAAGCTCACCATCTCCCCTGTTTCGACCTGCTTCAGGTAGGCCAGTGCCTGCTCTAATACTCGCCGCTGCTGCCCGGCTTCTCCCGCAACGACCCACGGTAGCCGGGGCGTTGCTTTGGTCAACAGCGCTTCAATTTCGGCGATAAGTGTCTGAAGTTGCGCTTGATGCAAAGTCACAATGAAACCCTACGGGAACCCAACAACACTGGGAATGAGCAATCGGAGTGAATGTCATCCTAGCCAATCGACGCCGTTTTCAGCGGTGGGCCATCACCTCACACCCTGATGGTGTGATTAACATGCCCACGGGATCTTCCCAAGTTGCTGACAACGGCTAGGATTTGCCCAAAGTTTAGGACAGCCTCGGAAAAAGGTCACAAATTGACATAAAGCATGATGCAAAAGTTGCCCATTCTCCGAACAGGGTGCTAAGGTCACTAGCCCGACCATTTCCCTTGCCCAGAACGCTGAGACAGAAACCCGATTTCTCCTCGGCAATTCATCCCATTATGTGAATCAGCCCTGGCAGAAACCGGGCTTCTCTCTATCCTGTACCGATGCTCCAGGGCTGTCATCAGGCCCGACTGCGCCTGCCTGTCGCCAGCAATTTGGCCTGGATCTGCAATTGTGGGGCCAGGTGGGGAATTGAGGCGTATCACCGCGAAATTGGGGTGATACATTAGGAAGCTAAGTCAGAATAGGGTTTAGTAGTTGAAAAAGTCGTTGTGGCTTTGCACACAGGGCGATATCTGCTCAAGTGCGGCAGATGTTGGAGCAGCATATCAGGTTGCCAACGGGGATAGATGGATCCACAGACGTCCCCCTTTCACTAGAAAGTCGCTATTCTTGCTAAAACTTGCCCCGCACAGGTTTGATTTTGTGGTTTAGCACGGCTGGCATTGTTTAATCGATGGATAGTCGCTACGGTTCTCGTGATCCCGCTACAGACGGTATTCCCATCCAGGAAACGCCGTTCTTCATTGGGCTGCCTGAGGCGGTTGTTCAAAAGGCAACAGCTCAGGTGGTGAGCCGTCGGCATCCCGCGAATCAGGTGATTTTGCTCGAAAATGACTGGGGCAGTTCGGTCTATTTTATTTTGGATGGTTGGGTCAAAATTCGGACGTATAATCTGGACGGGAAGGAAGTCACGCTGAACATTTTGGGCAAGGGTGAGCTTTTTGGCGAAATGGCTCCCCTAGACGAGGTGCCGCGATCGACGGATGTGATCACGCTGGTGCCGACGGTGATTGGGAATCTTCCGGCCCAGGATTTCGTCCATCTCATTCATTCGGAACCATTGGCGGGCATTCGGCTGGCGCAACTGATGGCGCGCCGTCTGCGGCAGGTAAATCGGCGGTTGCGGCTGCGAGAGTCGGACAGCACCTCTCGGGTGACGGATATCATTCTCTTTTTGGCGGATGGGCAGGGTACACGAAGTGCGTCGGGGGAAATTGAAATTCCCAATTTGCCCCATCGAGAACTCAGTAGCCTCAGTGGCTTGGCCCGCGAGACGGTGACGCGGGTATTGAATAAGCTGGAGAAGAAAGGGCTGATTTCGCGCGATCGCGATGTCATGTGTATTCCTGACCTAGCGGCCCTTGAAAAAATCCTAGTCTGAGGCTTCCCATGCACGAGTCCCCGTTTCATCCCGCCGAGGAACCAACGGGACGCCCTTCTTGGTCTGACGCGGATCCCGCGGCGGATCGCGATCGCGCCTTGGCCGATGATCTCGCTGAGGTCGAAACCTACCTCAATTATCGCGATCCTCAAGAATCCCTGCGATCGCGCCCCGCGATGCGATCGGGCGTTGGCCCCGTCGCTATGGTTGAAACTGCATTTCTGGCCAGTGCCGCCAGCCTGATCTGGCTGGTGAATGCCTACTTTCCGCCAGGGCCGCTGTTGCGGATTGTGTTTCCATTACCAATCGCCCTGGTGTATTTGCGCTGGGGGCAGCGATCTGCCTGGATGGGGGCTTTTGTGTCGGGGCTCTTGCTCGCGGTACTGATGGGGCCACCCCGCAGCCTGTTGTTTGTGATGCCCTATGGGCTGCTGGGTGTACAACTGGGGTGGATGTGGCGACGGGGCGCGTCGTGGTATGCCTCCATGGGGGTCGGGGCGATTTTGAGCACCCTTGGCTTTTTTGTGCGCATTGCTCTACTCTCGCTCATGCTGGGGGAAGACATGTGGGTCTACCTGATGAACCAAGTGACGCAGTTGATTAACTGGGGCTTGCAAAATCTGGTGAACTGGGGTGTATTGGGGTTTGGCGTGCTGAGCCAGTCGAATCTCACGGTGATTCAAATCTTTGCTGTGGTGATGATTTTTGCCAGCTCTGTGGTGTATCTGCTGACGGTTCACCTGGCAGCCTGGCTCTTGCTCGAACGCCTGGGGGAAAAAATGCCGCCGCCACCCGGCTGGGTGCAGCGACTTCTGGAGGCGTAGCACACACGATGCAGAGGGGGTTATGATTCGCGTCTATACCCAAGCTGCCCAAGGGCATGCGTGGCTACGTCGCTATTGGGGTCACCGCCCTCGGCTGGCCTGTGTGCTGGGGTTTACGGAGACGGGGCTGATTCCGGGCATCTCCGCTGCGGGTGCCACGCCCCGCGATCGCCAAACCACCGCGATCGCCGACGCCGAGTTTCTTTATTGGGGCCAGTCTCGCCCGCCCACCTATCCGCTGCCCCCCCTCCAGGCTGGAGCCTCACCCGTCATCATTTCGCGCGCCATCATAGCTGCCCAGCACATCCCCCTGCGGTTCGTGAATGCTGGTTTGCCGATGCCCGTGCCCGTCCCTCACCTAGATTTGGGGGGCCAGCCCGCCCAGTGCCTGCACACGGGGCAAGCCCTGCCGATCGCCCTCGTGCGTCGCCTTTTTCATCAGGGGATGGTGTGGGGGCAGCGCTTTGCCCAGGAGGCTAGCCCCAGCTACCTGATGGTGGGGGAATGTGTGGTGGGCGGTACGACAACGGCGCTAGCTGCCATTCTGGGACTGGGGTTTGCCGCAGAGGGTAAGGTCAACAGCAGCCACCCTGCCTGCAACCATGCCCAAAAGAACGCCATTGTTGCCCAAGGACTGGATGCCTGGCGATCGCGCGCTATGGCAGAGGATTTGGAGGATCCCCTAGCGCTGATCGCTGCGGTTGGCGACCCGATGCAGGCGGTGGCGGCAGGTATTACCCTGGCGGGGAGTCGCCACAGTGGCATCATGCTGGCGGGCGGCACCCAAATGCTGGCGGTATATGCCCTGGCACGGGCGATCGCCGCTCGATATCAGCTATTGTGGCAGCCCGATCGCGTTGTAGTGAGCACCACCCGCTGGGTGGCCGAAGATCCCACAGGTGACACCGTAGGCCTCGCCGAGCACATTGGCGACGTGTCGCTGATGGCGTCCCAGCTTTCCTTTGCGGCGTCCCAATATCCTCAACTGCGCTGCTACGAAGACGGGTTTGTGAAGGAGGGCGTCGCGGCGGGGGGATGCGCGGTCGCGGCCCACCTGTACCTCAACTGGCACCAGCCTCAACTGCTGCACTGCGTTGAACGCCTCTTCGCGACGCTCAACCTAGCCCAATCTGCGAATCCTTGATGTGGTGAGGTGCCTGATGCAAAACCCCCAACCGCCCGGACTCAACGCTGGGGCGATCGGGGATACCATGAAGCGGTAGAACGCGCTAAAACACGCGACGGGCCAGCAGTTGTTCCTCTAGGGCGGCAATGCGGTTATAGGCTGCCGTCAACTGTGCTGTGAGCCGTTGAATTTGCACTTCGGCAGAGAGAGACTGCTCATCACCGGATCGATCAGGGGTGATGTAGGTCGAATCAATCAAAACATCTTTGTGAACAATTGACTGATCACGACCTCTCAGTTCACCGTGGGACATGAGCTGAGCGTGGGGCAGGTGATCATCCTCTCGATCTGTCGCGTTGGCGTTGGCATGGGTTGTCGCCAAAATTTCTGACACCCGGTCATTGACTTGATCAATCACTTGATGGAGTGCGTCAACTTTCTGAGTCAGCGCGACAACCTGCTCTTGAAGAGGTTCCATATGACGCGATATCTCCCGATAGAGTTACCTACATCCTAGGGCTGCTTTTTTTTAATGGACGTTAAATCCTGGATCATTTAAAGTTTGTTGACATTTTTTACACGTGATAAATCTCGTCAACGCAAACACATCAACCCCATCGGTGAATACTTCATCTTCTTTTAAGACGTGTATCTACCAGAGTCGAAATCCTAGACTTTTTCACCTCAACGATAATCAAACCTTAAGGAAATCTATCTGAAAGAGACGTATTTTTGAGTTTCGTCGTGCAAGTTCATAAAAGTACATGGGCTTCTCAGATTGGGGCTTGAGTCGGCAGATTGGAGTCGCGATCGCGACAATTTCGGCATGGGTCACTGTTTTGGTGGCTTCCCAAAACGGGGCATGATCGCGCCCAGATAAATGGTGGAAGACCTTGTCTGATACCTTTTCGAGCGATGGCCACTGGTTTCGATGAGACGGGTTTCTGTGCGTGAGCAGCTCAGGACCGGGCGCGATCGCGCTCCATCTTCGTGATCATCCTGCGACAAACTCAGCGACTTTGCCCATGCGCCCTTCATCGGATGAATTGTGATCGGACATTTTCCTTTGAAAAATGAGTGGATGGCTGTGCTGGGGGCAATGATGCTGTGACTTTCTTGAATGAAAAATCCAACAATCTCGATTGACGCGATTCAGAATCGAGTGAGTTTCAAAGCTGAATTTGTGTAAGCTAAAGCGTTTTGGTTTTGCCTCCATCACCGCATTTTTCTTCATAATGTTCCACAGAATTTCTTAAGCTTTTCGATGGCGTTGGGAGGCTGGGTTGGGGATGAGTGAAGCCTGGTCGGATGATAATTTTGGGGACTGGAGTTGCGTGATGCTTTCAGAG
>JACYME010000025.1 GCA_015272155.1 Leptolyngbyaceae cyanobacterium T60_A2020_046 | reverse complement strand
ATTTACGGGCTAGGGCTAGAAAGCTCCGTCTCTTTAGAGCGGGGATTGGTTACACAGACAATCTTCAACCCGTGCGAAGAGGACATTCAGATAATCTGCAAAGCGATCGCTGCTCAGATACATTGCATCGATGGTGCAAGTTCCGCAGTCTGGGCCGCTGGCCTGAACCATGCGATCCAGCGTCATCGAGTTGATGCCCGCCCAGGGTAAATGCCCTGTCGGGGCCGTCGCAGCAAAGACCAATTCCGTGTCTGTTTTCCAGCGCGACGCAAAACCGCTGTCAAGTGCTGGGGGCATGCGCCAGCCCACAGCCTGCCCAAACCCCTAAGCCCGCTGCGTCAAGGCGCTTGCGGGAATGGCTTTCCACTGCATTTGCTGAGCCCGAAACCCAAACCGCCCGTCGCGATAGCGCGACCACAGCGCATCCAGAATCTGCAAATCTTCGCAGGGCAGGTTAGCGACTCCGGCAGGTTCAATGTGTGGATAGAAAAAGTCATCGCTGCCCGCAAGCTGCATCAAAATGGCACGGGTTTCAAGATCGGCCCGTTGCCAGTCTCCGGCGGCGAGCAGGGTTTGCAGCGGGCGATAGTCGATTTCGTTGAATTTACCGATCGCCGCCGAGCTGTCGAAGGCGAGGCGACTCACCACGGTTTGAAACACCTGCCGCAGGGGATCACGGGGATCGGCATAGCCCGCGCTAATTTTGACAACGGCGCGATTGTCTGGGGTCGGCAAGAGCACCACGTCCGATTCATAGAGCCCAGTGGCAGAATAGGCGATCGCACCTCGCCCCGCCACGGTGATGACCTCTGGCTGAGAGGTGGCAAGCTCGACCCAAGATTCGAGCGATCGCCCGGTCGGATTCGCCATCACCACAATTTGAATGTTGGCAGGAGGTTCTGTCCCCCCTGGATTCTCAATATCAACGCGACCCCAAGGCACATCATCCCCCTCGCGCCAGAGCTCGATGACAAGCTGCTGCCCCTGGGGATCTTCTGCCAAGGGGTAGGCCAGAGGAACGCTGACGCGATAGCCCTCGGGATAGACAAACCGCAGCCCGTACTGAGGGGCAAGATAGGTGTCATAGCGCTGGGGGGGATGGCGTAGGAATGGCGGTGTGCTGGTTAGCTTCTAGAAGGGCTGGGGCATTGACCAACACCGCTACCGTTAAAAACACAGCCGTTGTCAGACGTTGCATGGGGGCATTCTCCAAAGGAACCTACCGGGATGAAGCGACCCCAGCAAAGGGATGAAGATTTTAGGGATACATTTTGATCGAGTTGATCGAGTGGAGTTCCCGATGAGGAATTGTGATTAGGAATAGAGATCAGCGACGTATTCGCCATAGCCGTTGTAGATCAGCGTTGGTTGGCGTTCCCAGTTAAACGGATTCGTGCCCGAGCCCACGATGCGCTCCGTCGCCTGCGACCAGCGGGGATGGGGCACCTCAGGATTCACATTGGCTTCAAAACCGTATTCATTGGGCGAAATCACATTCCAATAGGTGGCGGGCTGCTCCGCCAAAAATTCAATTTTCACGATGGACTTTGCCCCTTTGAAGCCGTACTTCCACGGCACCACCATACGAATTGGCGCGCCGTGTTGTTTGGGCAAGGTTCGGCCATAGAGTCCCACGGCAAAAAAGGCTAACTCGTTCGCCATTTCTGCCAGCGTCAGCCCTTCGACATAGGGCCAGGGCAAGTTGAGGGCAAATTCCCAGGCCGGGCCAGGGGTGATTTGTGGGTCATAGAACGAGGTGAACCGCACAAATTTAGCGGCACTGGTGGGTTCCACATCTTCGATCAGCGATCGCATTGGGAACCCAACCCACGGCACCACCATGGCCCACGCTTCGACACACCGAAACCGATAAATCCGCTCTTCCAGAGGAAAGTGTTTGGTCAGATCATCCAGGTCATACTGACGGGGATTTTTGACCAGACCACTCACCTCTAGCGTCCACGGATCCGTGGGTAGCTTTTGGGCATTTTGCCAAATATTTTTCGTCCCCCCAAACTCGTAGAAGTTGTTGTAGCGACTGGCGTGCACCTGCTTCGTAATCGGGCGGCCTGCATCCTGAAAATCAGGATTGGGGGTGACGCCACCTAGGGGCCGACCGAGGGTTTTGCGCAGCGCCGGATCCACATCCCCCGAGCGGCCACAGGCTCCCAGGGGCAAGACCGATGCACCAATGCCTGCCCCAACCAAGGTTTTCAGAAATTTGCGCCGATTCCAAAAGGCCGCCTCGGGGGTAACGGCGGATTCAGGCAGTTGCCACGGTTTGGGGAGGTGAATGAACGGCATGATGAGCGATTGGGGGATTTTCCCCAAATTGTTACACTTTTCTCACGGTGCCTGGAGAAAAAATGCTCTATCTCGGCTGTGCGGTGTGGGCGTTTCGGGATTGGGTAGGGGAGTTTTATCCTGCTGGGGCGCGATCGCAGGATTTTTTGAAGCTCTACAGCGATCGCCTCACCGCTGTCGAAGGCAACACCACCTTTTACTCCATCCCCGATGCGTGCACCGTTGATCGCTGGGCCGCGCAAACCCCCGAAACCTTTCGCTTTTGCCCAAAACTGCCGCGCCTGTATACCCATCACGGGGCGCTGATGCCCCATGTCCCCGCCGCCCTCGACTTTTTAACCTTGATGGAGCGGTTGGGGCCACGACTGGGGCCGATTTTTATGCAGTTGCCCCCCAGCTATTCGCCCGCGCGGTTCACGGATTTGGCAGACTTTTTGACCGCTTGGCCGCAGAAACGGGCCGCGATCGCCGTCGAAGTGCGCCACCTTGGCTGGTTCCAGCCACCCCATACAGACGCCCTCAACGGGCTCCTGACTCGGCTGGGGGTAGGGCGCGTGCTGCTCGATACCCGCCCCATTTATGACGATCTGGAACCGGCGGAGGTGGATCCACAACTAGCCTCTGAGCGCCGCAAGCCCAAGGTGCCCTTGCAGCCTGTGGTCACGGCTCCCTTTGCCCTCGTGCGCTACATCAGTCATCCAGATCTGCCCCGCAACGAGCGCTTTTTTAAAACCTGGGTGCCGCGCCTGAGCACCTGGTTGCAGCAGGGCACAGCGGTCTATCTTTTTATTCACTGTCCCGATGAAGCGCAATCGCCCGCGATCGCCCGCCACGTCTATACCTGCCTCCAATCTGCTGGGGCCGCGGTGTCCCCCTTGCCGTGGCTGAGCCTCGCCCAGCCCCCCGCCCAACTGACCCTGTTCTAGAACATCGGTAGCGTCGGTACAAAACCCCGGTTTCTGCCAGAGCGGGTTCACGAAATCTGGAGAGCTGCTGAGGAGAAACCGAGGTTCTCGCCATCCTGCACCAATGGGCTCAGCCATATCGTAAGGAAGGTTACGGATTGTCAGGACAGGTATAGACCCCCACAAGATTGTAAATTAGGAGTGACCTGCACCCTGGCAATACCGTGAAAGCAATTACCCTGCTTGGCTCCACTGGCTCAATTGGCACGCAGACCCTCGACATTGTGCGATCGCACCCCAATGATTTTCGCCTCGTCGGCATCGCCGCAGGCAGCAATGTCGATCGGTTAGCCCAGCAGGTGCGCGAATTTCGCCCGGCAGCAGTCGCCATTTGTGACGAAAGCAAGCTCCCCGCCCTTAAGGACGCCCTTGCCGATCTCACACCCCAGCCTCAGTTTTTTGCCGGGGAAGCGGGTGTCGTTGAGGTCGCCCGCCATGGCGATGCCGAAGCCGTTGTCACGGGGATTGTGGGCTGTGCGGGGTTGTTGCCCACCCTGGCCGCGATCGAAGCAGGCAAAGACATCGCCCTCGCCAATAAGGAAACCCTGATTGCCGGCGGCCCCGTGGTGCTGCCCCTAATCGAAAAACACGGGGTGAAGCTATTGCCTGCCGACTCCGAGCATTCCGCCATTTTTCAATGTTTGCAAGGCGTCCCCCAGGGCGGACTGCGGCGCATTTTGCTCACGGCTTCGGGCGGAGCCTTTCGCGACTGGCCCGTTGAAAAATTACCCACTGTCACCGTCGCCGATGCCCTCAAGCACCCCAACTGGAGCATGGGTCGCAAAATTACTGTGGATTCGGCAACCCTGATGAATAAAGGGTTAGAGGTTATCGAAGCCCACTACCTGTTTGGCATGGACTACGATCGCATCGATATTGTCATCCATCCCCAAAGCATCATCCACTCGTTGATTGAGCTGCAAGACACTTCCGTGCTGGCTCAGCTCGGCTGGCCCGACATGCGCCTGCCCCTGCTCTATGCCCTGTCCTGGCCCGATCGCATCGATACGGATTGGGAACCGCTGGATCTGGTGAAAGCCGGGGAGCTGACCTTCCGCGAACCCGATCACGCCAAGTATCCGTGCATGGATTTGGCCTACGCCGCTGGCCGCGCCGGGGGCACCATGACCGCCGTCCTCAATGCCGCGAACGAGCAGGCCGTAGCACTTTTCCTGGATGAAAAGGTACGGTTTCTTGAGATTCCCACTCTGATTGAGCAAGTGTGCGATCGCCACCGCGCCGATCTCAAGACCCACCCCAGCCTCGATGACATTCTTGCTGCCGATCGCTGGGCCAGAACCGCCGTCCTCGAAGCGGCGGCAACCGCACCCAAGGTCGTCCTCCCCCTAGGGTTATAGATTGTGTTCGGTTTCTGCCCCTGTTCCCTTTGGAGTTGAACGCGATGATGGCTTTCCTTCGGGTGTTGAGTAGTGCGCTGGGGCTGGGTGTGGCCCTAGGGCTCGCGGTGGTGGGCTGTCAGCCCCAACAGCCAACGGTAGAAGGCCCGGCAATTGAATCCCCCGGCACTGCCCCGGCTGACCCCATGTCTCCTCCCGAGGTAGGCACGGCTGAGGAAGGCCCGGCAGCCGCAACCGCAGGCACGACGGTCGGCACGGTGCAAAGTCTGACACCAGGCGATCGCGGTTGCCATGTCGAATGGAGCACCGATCTCGGCAACACCGTCCAAGACATTGCGGCCTTTGAACTGTGCGATCGCACGGATTTGATTGGGCAACAGGTCACCCTCACCTACGAGATTGCGAACGTGCTCGCTGCCGACTGCAACGGTGACCCCAACTGTGGCCGTTCTGACTCGGTGAATTTGGTCGTTAATATGGAGCCCGTGGCAGAATAACGCGGCCTCGCCCTCCGCTCCCTTTTCCTTTGCCCAGCGTGTTGTAGGACGATACCGATGGAACTCGCGATCGCCATTGGGGCAGTTTTAGTCTCCTTTCTCGTATTTACGTGGTTGCTCAAAGTGGTGCGTGCCACCCTGAGAACCGCTATTCTGGTGGCGGTGATTTTGCTGGTGTTGCAACTGTTATTCGGCATCGGCCCCGCTGCCCTATGGGAGCGGATGCGCAGTTGGCTGCCCGGATTTGAACCCGTCAACACGCCCCAGTCAGTGCTGGTGCTGCCGCGATCGCGTTAGCCACGCGCCCTCTTCACCCACAGGGTAGGAAAACCGCACTGCAACCCGTCAGAAATGATCGGGCATGGGCGTCTAGTTTGGGCATATTGATTTCAGACACTCCGCATGACGCGATCCCAAGCGGCACCCACGCCAGACCTATGCCAGGAAATCAGCGCCTTTCTCTGCGATACGTTGACGGCGATTCACTCGAAACGTGCAGCACTCCTCACGCCAAAAGGACAGCGCTGGCTACAGGCTAGGTCGGCAACGGCCAATCGTGCCCAAATGGCGGCGTTACTGGCAAAACAAGAGAACGTTTCGACCCTCTGGAAGACGATTCAAACACTGCTGCATCACTTCTGCATCACTGATTTTCAAGGCAGCAAACTGTACACACAAATTTTGCAGCGTGTTCAAGCGTTGATTGATCAGCCGGAGGTTGAAAAGGTTGCCATATCTCCCCTTGAAATCCCTAGCAGCGATCGCGATCTCACCTTAGCCGCCGACCAATCATATGTCGGTCTTGTGCTCCTCGATGCCGAAAATATGACCCTGCCCGCCGCCCTAGAGACGGTGCTGCAAAACATTGGTCAGTATCCCATTCGCTATCGCCTCGCCTTTGCAAATTGGCAGAAGTTGGGCGATCGCGATC
>JACYME010000042.1 GCA_015272155.1 Leptolyngbyaceae cyanobacterium T60_A2020_046 | reverse complement strand
GGCTTCTGAAACTGACATCAAAAACTGGTTTATTCATTGCTGCTACTGTGTCTCGTAATTATGAAAATCGCTATAACCATCCCACGTATGCCAATAGTCGCCACCGGGGCGATCGACCAGCACCAAGGGAATGGGGTCAGCCTTGCCCGTTTGGATGAGCGTGAGCGACTCAAAGCCCTCGTCCAGAGTCCCAAACCCGCCGGGGAACAGTGCCAGAGCGTCGCTTTCTCGCAAAAAGAACAGTTTGCGGGTGAAAAAGTACTTGAAATAAATCAGCTTCGGGTCATCCCCAATCACTGGATTGGCTCCCTGCTCAAAGGGCAGTTGAATATTGAGCCCAAAGGATTGGTGTGCCCCAGCACCCTCATTACCCGCCTGCATGATGCCACCACCAGCCCCAGTCATGACCATGAAGCCTCGGTGGGTAATTTGACGGGCAAACTCTGCTGCCATCTGGTATTCCGCCGTGTGGGGAGCCAATCGCGCCGAGCCAAAGATCGTGATTTTGCGAATGTGGCGATAAGGATAAAAGGTCTCGAAACCTCGCTCCATATCTTGCAGAGCGGAGTTGAGGATTTTCCAATCGAGGCGATCGGCTTCGCGCCCCATCATCCGCACAATGGTTTCGAGCACCTGCCGAATGAGCTTGCCGTGTTTGATGGTGGGCAGGTGTTCCAGCACCGCTTCAAGATCTGCATGGAGGGTGTCTGGCAAATCGGAAGGGAGGGCGACCATTGGGTCTATGCCTCACAAAACTCTCGGTAACTCCCTATTGTAGCCAGTGCGCTCAATCGATGGGGATCAGAGCAACACGAGGAATTATGGCTTGCCTTGAATGAAAACACTATGAAAGAGCACTCTGAGGGCAACACAAAGAGAACAAGGAACCCCAGACAAAACTGCCTGGGGATCGTGGAGGGACACCTAGGGGAAAGGTCGCGATCGCGACCAGGGCTAGTCCTTTAGAGATACTTTTCGAGGGTGTTGGCCAGGGTCGTTTTGGGCACTGCACCGACGACCATGTCAACGCGCTGCCCACCCTTAAAAATCATCAGCGTGGGGATGCTGCGGATGCCGTATTGGCTAGCAACGCTAGGATTTTCATCGGTATTGACCTTAACGACCTTCACTTGGCCGTCGTATTGTTCTGAAATCTCGTCAACTACCGGTGCAACCATCCGGCAAGGACCACACCAGGGAGCCCAAAAATCGACCAGAACGGGAACCTCGCTCTCAAGTACCTCTTGCTTAAAGGTAGAGTCTGTAACTTGTGCGGCTGCCATGCCTATTGATATCCTTACCTTTCTGTTCACCAGAATCTTACCATAGCCAACCCCAAAGGCCGGTGGCGCTGAGGTTTGCATTCAGACACATTTGCACGAAATTTGGCAACGAAACTTCAATAATGAGAATCCGCTCGGTTTGCACTTTTTCGAGCCCTTTATAAAACGGTGGAATTAAACTGCGCGGGTTTGGTCTCTCTCGCCCAGAAGGATCCGATAAGCCCATTGGGGGGGATGGTGAGTGTCGCTGGAAGGGGGATGCTGTAGGGGATGCGATCGCACCGAGAAGATCCCGAAACCCTGGAATACTGACACTTTCACCGCTTCTATTGTGGGTGAGAAAAGCGTTTCAATGCTTGCAGAGTGCGGCCTTTCCCCCCTATAAAAAGAGGAACCGCCTGGAAAAAACTTCCAGGCGGAGTGTGGTGTGAGGAGTGAACGGAAACTTTCGTCTCCGCTACTTCTATTCTACGTGTGACAGTTCACCTTCTGCCACCCTTAAATGGGGGTTTCTTGTGAGTTTTTTTAGCGGTACGGTCAAGGTCAGTCGGTCATGCCGCGATCGCCCCAACCGTACCCCCCTTCCATTCGCCGTCGTTACTTGCCCATGCCAAGCTGTTGAGCCTTTTGGTAAACCTTGCCCTCCGTCAACAGCGACGGCGCGATAACCACCTCAACCTGCTGCATTTCCTTAAGATTCTTCGCGCCCAGAGTCCCCATGCTAGTTTTGAGCGCGCCCAAAAGGTTGTGGGTGCCATCGTCGAGCTTGGCCGGCCCGCGCAGGATTTCCTCCAGGGTGCCCGTGGTGCCAACGCGAATCCGGGTGCCTCGGGGCAGCACTGGGCTCGGGGTAGCCATGCCCCAGTGATAGCCCCGCCCTGGCGCTTCTGCGGCGCGGGCAAAGGGCGAGCCGATCATGACACCATCGGCACCAGAGGCAATGCACTTACAGATGTCGCCGCCGGTCACCAGGCCGCCATCGGCAATGATGGGTACAGAGCGCCCCGAGGTTTGCTGATAGTCGTCGCGAGCGGCGGCACAGTCAGCTACGGCGGTTGCCTGGGGCACCCCAACCCCCAATACGCCGCGCGACGTACAGGCCGCACCGGGGCCAATGCCCACAAGAATGCCTGCTGCGCCCGCCTTCATCAAATTGAGCGCAACTTCGTAGGTCACGCAGTTGCCCAAAATGACCGGGGCGGTCATGGATTGACAGAACTCTGCCAGGTCGAGGGGGGCGATAGATTCGGGCGAGAGGTGCGCGGTGGAGACCACCGTGGCCTGTACAAAGATAAGGTCGGGGCCAGCTTCTGCGATCGCGCTGCCAAACTTGGCTGCCCCGGCAGGGGTAATGCTCACCGCCGCAATGCCACCCTGTGCCTTGATTTCGCGGATGCGGGTCTGGATCAAATCAGCGCGGACGGGCTCGGAATAGAGCCGCTGCATTAGGGTGACAAACTCGTCCTTTCCGACCGATGCGATTTCATCTAGCACCGGGTTGGGGTCTTCGTATCGAGTTTGAATCCCCTCTAGGTTCAGCACACCTAAGGCTCCCATTTTTGAGAGGGCGACGGCCATGCCCACGTCTACGACCCCATCCATTGCACTGGCAATGATGGGAATTTCGCGCTCAACGCCCCCAATCGTCCAGCTCGTGTCGGCGAGGTCTGGATCTAAAGTTCGCTGGCCAGGAACCAGCGCAATTTCGTCAAATCCGTATGCTCTGCGGGCAGTTTTGCCGCGACCGAGTTGAATATTCACGTCTCTCTCTAACCCCAAAACCATTTAGCTAGACTAACATTTCACTGTTCTATCCAGCCCTAGAGCCCCGAGGGGGCGATTGAGGGTGGGCAACGGGTTTCAGGCTGTTCAAAGATTCTTCTCGACCCGGCGCAGTACTTCCCTTTCGCCCTAAGTTGAAAGATGGGTTTTTGGGAATATGGCATCTCGGCAAGTTGCCCCTCCTCCCCCAGCCCCTTCTTCCAAAGCGAGGGGGGGCAGGGGAGCCGAATTCAACGTCTTTCCCTGTTCTGGGAGCGGGATTAAGGGTGAGGGCTACAACCCTAGACATGCTCCCCGGGTGGTGTCACCCCTGTCACTTGAATTATTTGGAGAAGGAGCCGTTTTGTGAACCTGTCGTCGCTGGGATTTTTCCGCAACTTGCGGACGCATAATCGTCAGTTTGCTGTGATTGGGTTGGGGCGATTTGGGCGGGCGGTGTGTACGACACTCAACAGTTTGGGTTACGAGGTGCTGGGAATCGATACGGATGAGCAGCGGGTTGCCCAGGCGCTCAAGGATGAAATTGCGGCCCATGCGGTGCAGCTTGACTCAACGCAGCCGATCGCGCTGAAAGAGGCTGGAATTCCAGATTTTGATACGGTGATTGTGGCGATCGGCAATTACGTTGAAGAAAGCGTCATCACCACCCTCAATGTAAAAGAACTGGGGGTGAGCCATGTGGTAGCGAAGGCATCTACCGAGATTCATGGCAAGCTGCTGCGCCGGGTGGGGGCTGATCATGTTGTCTTCCCAGAGCATGAGATGGGCTGTGCATTGGCGCGATCGCTGACCCGTCCCGGCATTCTCGATCGCTTCGAGCTAGATCCTGAAAATAGCATCGTCGAACTGCGGGTGCCCGAAGATTTTGACCAAAAAACCATCGTCGAACTGGATTTGCGAAACACCTTTGGGGTGACCCTTTTGGCGTTGAGCCAGCCCGATAACGATGAAAAGTTTGAGGTGAACCCGAGCCCCATCACGCGCTTACGGAAGGGGGCAGTCATGGTCGTCGTCGGGAGTAACCGCGGCATTGACCGCCTCCCCATCGATCGCGAATGACGAGAGCTTCTAACGGCAGTCGTCCTGGGCTGGGCAAGGCGACGGTTGGGGCAGTGTTTAGGGCGAAAAGCATCTGGACAAGGGAGTCAGATGTGCAAGACATAGCAGTGTAACTGGAGGCGGAGGACGGTAATGCGGGTGATTGGGTTAATTAGCGGAACATCGGTGGATGGTATTGATGCCGCGATCGCAGACATTGAGGGCACTACAGCGACGGATTTGCGCGTGACGGTGCTCGGCGGTACCACGGTGGCCTATGATCCGACCCTGCGCGAGCGGGTGCTGGCGGCCTGTGCGGGACATCCCCTGACCTTGCCAGAGTTGGCCGCGTTGGATGACGCGATCGCCGCAACCTTTGCCGCCGCTGCCCACACCCTTACCACCACCTACGGTGCCGTAGACTTGATTGGCTCCCACGGGCAAACGGTGTTCCATCGTCCGCCCAATGGCCGGGTTGGGGGGCTAGGCTATAGCCTGCAACTGGGGCGCGGTGAGGTGATTGCCCGGCTGACGGGATGCACCACGGCGAGCAACTTTCGGGCGGCGGATATTGCCGCCGGAGGCGAAGGAGCCCCCCTGGTGCCGCCGGTGGACGGGGTGCTGCTGCGGCATCCGACCCGCGATCGCTGTGTGCAAAACCTAGGCGGCATTGGCAACGTCACGGTCTTGCCCGCCCGCGATCGCGATCAGCCTATTCGAGGCTGGGATACTGGCCCCAGCAATAGCCTCATCGATCTTGCGGTGCAGCACTTTTCGGACGGCACCCAATCCTATGATCACAATGGCGAATGGGCAGCCCAGGGCTCACCTTGTCTGCCGCTTGTTGAAACCTGGATGACCCACCCCTACTTTGAACAAACGCCCCCCAAATCTACAGGGCGCGAACTGTTTGGCTGGGACTTTTTTGCCCGATGCTTGCGCGATGCCGAGCCCTACGCCCTATCTGCGGCAGATATGTTGGCGACGCTGACAGAATTCACGGCGGTGTCGATCGCGTCAGAATATCGGCGATTTTTGCCCCGGCTTCCCAATGAGGTGCTGCTGTGCGGCGGGGGCAGCCGCAATGCCTATCTACGATCGCGGATTCAGGCCCACCTGCCGGACACCACCATCACCACCACTGACGAGGCAGGAGTGCCCGCTGACCTAAAGGAAGCGATCGCCTTTGCGGTGCTGGCCTACTGGCGCTATCACAACCTGCCCGGCAACTTGCCCAGCGTCACCGGAGCACGGCAGGCCGTCTGTCTCGGCGACCTTCACTGGCCGTAATCCACCACAAAAACACGGTCGTCCCCCCCTGCGTATGCTGTAATGAAAGCGATGCGATTGTGTTCGACCGCATTCTGTGACCCAAGGTGCTGCGATCGCAACGGGAGAATAAAGTCGGCAATAACGCGGTGTGATTGGGCATCGGCACGGGTTTGCCAAGGGCATCAGGGAGTAACGAGTGGAGCATACCTTTCTCATCGAACCAGGTCGCTGGACGCTGCAAGGCAACTGGCTAGAGCGCGATAAGCTGCCCCTGAGTGTGCGCGGCGCGATTCTCATTGCCTGGAGTCGAGATGACTGGTTCACCATGGTCATGAAACTCATGTTTCCCGGCGCTGAAAACATGTCTGAGATTGCCCTGCAATATCGTGGCCGTCTGACCAGCGGCGATCGCCAATATACCTTTGTGCTCCAGCACAGCCTGCTGGGACGAGTTGAGGGAGAAGGCTGGGTCGCGCCTGATTCTGTGGTGCAGAGATATTGGGCCTTGGGCGATCGCCAGCGCCGCACAGGGTTTGAAACCCTCTATCGGCTAGATAGCAAACGCTATCACCTCTCTAGCGGCACGATGGCGGGTCATTACCTCACCACGGCGATGGAAGCTACCCTGGAGCGCCAAGCCTAGCAGTGCCACCCAGCTTTTCCCATCACAGTGGGGCGATCGTCCACCGCAATTTTCCAGTGCCATCCATAACTTCCTCCGCACAGCGGCATTGCACCGTGGTTGTACAAAATCCCCGAAGGGCGCTCGGGCCACCCACCTGATTGCATCCAGGTGATCTCAAACCCATCATGCCGGTGGTTACGCCTCCCAGGACTGTCAACCAAAAAGGCACTTAACGCGATCAAGGCACTTAACGCGATCGCAGACGTCCCATAAACTCAGCCCTCGCGATCGCAGGAATCCTTTACCAGATTCGAGCGCAGATCATCAAGCCTGGAATACCAACATGAGTCCACTGGGAATGCTGAAACTAGCCCCTTGAAACCCCTCTGGCATTTCTGGTGCAGTGTCCTTGGATTCACGTGCGTCACTCTGGAGGGCAGAGATATGGCTACAATACAGTTACTTCATGAAGCCGCAGCTTGTCTGCTCGTCCGTGACTTCACAAAGTCTGCATCTCACTTCAGCACCTCAGGGGTATCGTTACGGCTCAGTCTGACATCATCAGACCATCGTTTAAGTGCGTCAGGTCAGCCCAGGTCAGCCACGAATGACGTGACCACAGCGGTCAAAACAGCCTTTTCCCCAAGCTCTCCGTAATGGGTTTTTGTGAGCTTGAGGGACACTCTATCCGTGCTTTTATTGTGTTAATCGCCCCAGACTCACACTAATGTCAGATCCAAACATCGGGAAAAAACTGACGAACCGCTATGAGTTAATCGAACTCATCGGGCAGGGGGCTATGGGGCGGGTCTACAAGGCAGAAGATACCCTCTTGGGCGGGGTAACGGTTGCCGTCAAATTTTTGTCGCAAACACTTTTGAACGATAAGATGCGCGATCGCTTCGTTCAAGAAGCCACTACCTGCGCCCAACTCGGCCAAAAAAGTATCCACGTCGTCCGCGTCACCGACTATGGCGTCAGCGAAGACGAAGTCCCCTTCTACGTCATGGAATACCTACAGGGGGACAGCCTCAGCGCCCTGATCAATCAATCTCCCTTACCCGTGCCGCGATTCTTGGGCCTCACTCGCCAGATTTGTCTAGGCCTTAAGTCAGCCCATGACGGCATTCGCGTCAAAGGTTATCCAAAGCCTGTCGCCATCATCCATCGCGACATCAAACCCAGCAACATTCTTGTCACCCAAGACAACTCCCTCGGAGAACTCGCGAAAATCCTCGACTTTGGCATCGCGAAACTGATTCAGGCCGACAGCGACCAAACCAGTTCCTTCATGGGAACCCTCGCCTACGCCTCTCCAGAACAAATGGAAGGCCGCGAACTCGACAGCCGCTCCGACATCTACAGCTTGGGCGTCATGATGTTTCAAATGCTGAGCGGCAAGCTGCCCCTCCGCGCCCAGAGCCACACCTTTGGCGGATGGTACAAAGTTCACCACGAGCAAATTCCTCAACCCCTTAGTGAAGTTTCAGCAGAGCTCAAAATCCCAAAGCTCCTAGAAACTATTGTGATGAGCTGCTTAGAAAAGCAGCCCGAAAATCGCCCCCAAAGCGTGGGTGAAATCCTCAAATCCCTAGAGCCCTTAGAACAACGATTTGGCACCGGCTTCCGCATCGGGCAGCGCATTGGTGCAACCCTTTCTCGTCTACCCGTCGTTAAAAAACCCACGACAGAAGCCACCCGAAAAGAACCTCCAACTGCGCCCTCAAGCAACACGGATGTTTGCCGCCTCACTTCTTGGCCGCGCAATAAGCCCATCGCAGAGATTGTCTTTCCCTACGCATTACAAACCAGCACCCAAAACTGGCCGACCCTGTGGGTCATGATGCCAAAAGTCGAGATTGAGAAGCGGCTTCTCAGCACCCGCTACAACAACTTTATCTGTACTATGTCGCCGCATCCAATGGCGTTATGGTTAACTGTGCTATACAGCGGTGAGCACGGCCCGCGATGGCTGCCCTGCTACCTTGACCTCAAGACTCAAAGCGGTCAAGAAATGGGATTTCTACTCGGGCAAGCAGGACAGTACAAAATCCTCTTCTTTGCTCTTGAAAATCCTCAACAATGCGCCCATGTTGTAACCTGCAATATTGCGGCCCCTCAGCGTAAGCTGCTGCAAGAGTGGGTCATGACGGCGCGAAATCAGATTTCCGTTGGTAGCCCCAGCATTAGCAAAGAAATGCTGAAGGCCGAGCTAAATAATAACCTTAAAGATAAGGTAATTCAGCAGCTTGAAACCCTCTACGTCCGATAGAAACAGGCTTTTTATTTCGGCTGTGATGTTTTGCGGGTGCTGGTTGCCTGACACATCTCTGGAAATCCTAGATTTGAAATCCTAGATTTTTCGTTGAGAGTCTATACGCAAAAGGACTTTAACCCAAGGCTTTCAGCCCTAGAGTTCGAGATTCCAGCTCCAGATGTGAAACAACTGAATATCAATGCTTTGAGGCACTTGTGTCAGGCAGTCAGTTGCGGATGTTGCATGGTTGGGTTCCCCTAGTGCTGGGTCTCTTGAAAGAGGGGGGCAAACCGCCAAAAACCCTTCTGACACAGGCCAGAAGGGTAAGGGCAAGATTTTTAGAGCCTGTTGGATTAGCTCAGTGCTGGGACGATCGCTTTGAGTTCAAAAATCCGCTTGATCGCAGCTTCAACGGCGCGATCGGGAGTCGAGGCTCCAGAGGTAACGCCCACGGTGATGTGGCCGTCGGGGAGCCAGGGCTCGGTGATTACAATGCCGCCATCTAAGGGCTTGTGGGCGATGCGGTTGCCGGGGCCGATGCAGTCTGGGCCGTCGATGTGGTAGGAGGGAATATTGCGCTCGATCGCGATCTCTTGCAGGTGGGTGGTATTCGAGGAGTTGTACCCCCCGATCACCAGCATCAGATCTACCGTTTCGTCCACGAGTTCAAACATGGCATCTTGGCGCTCTTGGGTGGCGTCGCAGATGGTGTTGAAGGCGAGGAAGTGGTCGTTGAGGGCTTGGGGGCCGTATTTCTGAATCATGGTGCGCTCAAACAATTTGCCGATCGCTTCGGTTTCGCCCTTGAGCATGGTGGTTTGGTTGGCAATGCCGATGTGGGCGAGGTCGCGATCGGGGTCAAAGCCTTCAGAATAGGCATTCTTAAATTTGGTGAGAAAGGCCTCGCGTTGGCGTTGCCTCTCCTCGGGAGAATCGCCGCGATTCAGAATGTAATTGGCAACATATTCCGCTTCAGCCAAGTTCAGCACGACCAAGTAGGTCTGGGCAAAGGAGCTGGTGGCGACGGTTTCTTCGTGCTTATATTTGCCGTGAATAATCGAGGTGAATTCTTTTTTCTTATGTTTCTCGACGGTGTTCCAAACCTTGGACACCCACGGACAGGTGGTGTCTACAATGGTGCAGCCGCGATCGCTGAGAAACTTCATCTCTTGGACGCTGGCCCCAAAGGCAGGCAGGATGACGACATCGCCATCGGCAACACCAGAGAAATCTTTTTGCCCATTCACCACTTCAATAAAGTGAACATCCATCTCGCGCAGGCGCTGGTTCACCCCTGGATTGTGGATGATTTCGTTGGTGATCCAGATGCGCTGGGTGGGGAAGTGTTGGCGGGTTTCGTAGGCCATGGCGACTGCGCGCTCAACCCCCCAGCAAAACCCAAACGCCTTAGCCAGCTTGATGGTGGCGTGTCCTCGGGTGAGGGAGTAGTGATTATCGCGGATGGTCTGGATCAAGCTGCTCTGATATTCCGTCTGCATTTGGTCGGCCACGGCAGCATCGTGACCAAAGCCCTTGCGAAAGTATTTGTCAGATTGATGTAGCGATCGCTTAAATGCTTTGGTATCCATGGGTCTCCTCAACATGCCAACGGTGCTCTTACCTAGAATAACGCCCGCAGCGATCGCGCCATCCCTCGCTGAGTCTAGGGCAACGATTGGGGATAGTCTGGGCGATAGGCCGGAACTGGTGCGGAGACGGTACGGCGTGGGCCTGAGTTACAGGCGGTTTTCCCAGTGGCGCGCCGGATCAGCCGTGCCTCACCGCTGAAGATGGCAGGCCGAAGGCGGAGGATTATTCGTCAAATTCGGTACGAAAGAACATGGCGATCGCCGTTCGCCAAACGAGGTAGCCCCGCTCATTGAGGTGGAGGCCATCGGTACTCAGGTCGGGCCTGAGCGCGCCGTCTCCACGGGCAAAGAGGGGATACAGGTCAAGGTAATATACGCCGTTGTCGCGGGCCAGTTGCGCCAGGGTGGCATTCACGGATTGAATGCGCGTGTTGGGTAGCAGCAGCAGGCGATCGCGCCCTTCCCAGGTGGCAGCTTCGGCCCCGTGGGGCAGAATGGACTGCACCACAATTTCGGCATTGGGATGTTGCGATCGCAGGTAGACGATCGCGCGATCGACATTTTCCGCCACCTCGGCCTCAGACCTTCCGGCAATCAGGTCATTGATGCCGATCATCACAAAAATCGTTTCCACCTGAGCGTCGTCGAGGGCATCCAGCCGCTGCAACAGCCCGTCGGAATGTTCGCCCGAGATGCCCTGATTCAGCCAAGTGCGCCGACCGGGCAGCAGCTCGCGCGGAAACCACAGGCTAATCGAGTCGCCTAGCAGCACGGTCAACCGTGGGGCATCTTTGGCCGCTGCCGCCTCCTGACGCAGTAGTGCCACCCATTGCTGATAGTTAAGATATTGGCGATCGCCCAACTGCGGCACCAAGGGCGTTGGGCGATTCGCATCTGCCACCGAAGCACTAGCCTGGGGCAAGACCGAGCCCCCCTCATGGGACGGCGACTCTGCCCCTCGCAGCCCAAACAGCACCGCCAAAAACAGCAGCCCATTCATCGCAAGGGACAGCAAAGCCCAACTGGGGACGGTTTGTAAACGCTCCAACACGGTGGGTTCCACGGAGATGCAGGGAATGGCTCAAATTGTATCAATCCACTCCCAAGGCTGCCGTATGTTAGGCATCGTTACGGGCAAGATTCCCACGTGCTGTAGTCCACTGAGGAAATCCAGGTTTGGGGTGAGGGCAAACACAGCGGCAAAAACACAGGATTGATATGACATCCCGAAGCCTGACCCCCTCTGGCAAAATTTGGATGGTCATTCAGCGAGGGATGGGGATGGCGAAAACAACAGCACGATTGAGCGAATCACCCTGGCAATGGACGAAACCACGGGCGACGACACCCGCCTCACCCGCTTCCACGCCGGGGCAGACACCACCGCCGCTGGCCCCAAATGCCACGACTATCCCGAAGCGGTGTACATCATCTCCGGGCAGCTCTATGATGCCGCCTTTGACCAATGGCTCGAAGCTGGGCACGACGCCAGCCGTCCACCGGGGGAAATTTACGGCCCCTTTCGCGCCGAGGAAGCCTAGCTTGGTGCTGGAGTGTTCCTACCCTAGTCAGGCAGTGATCCCAGGCTGATGAGCCGGGTGGGATATGCCGCGATCGCGCCACATCTAGGGGCAATCGATACAGAAATCCTGTTGCAAGGCTAGATATGGCGCTGCGAATCCGCTACCCTATGGGCATCTTGCTGCAAAAAGGGGCAGGACTTCGCGATCGCGATCGCATCGTCAGACAGCCCTACTTCAGTAACAAAGTTGATAAATTTGTACTAGGCATAGGGGTGGATGCAATGGGTTTTGTTGGCTTACACATTCACAGCGACTACAGCCTCCTCGACGGAGCTAGCCAACTGCCCCAGCTTGTCGATCGCGCCAAAGATCTGGGCATGCCCGCGATCGCCCTTACCGATCACGGCGTCATGTACGGCGCGATCGAACTCATCAAAGTGTGCAAAGCCGCCGAGATCAAACCCATCATCGGCAACGAGATGTACATCATCAACGGCGACATTGAAAAACAACAGCGCCGTCCCCGCTATCACCAAGTTGTCCTTGCCAAAAACACCCAGGGCTACAAAAACCTCGTCAAACTCACCACCCTCTCCCACCTCAAGGGCGTCCAAGGCAAGGGTATTTTCTCGCGTCCCTGCATCAACAAAGAGCTTCTGGAGCAATACCACGAAGGGCTAATCGTCACCAGCGCCTGCCTCGGCGGCGAAGTGCCCCAGGCCATTCTGCAAAAGCGCCCCGAAATCGCCCGCAAAGTCGCCCAGTGGTACAAAGACCGCTTTGGCGACGACTATTACCTCGAAATTCAAGACCACGGCTCCCCCGAAGACCGCATCGTGAATGTGGAAATCGTCAAAATCGCGCGGGAGCTCGACATCAAACTCATCTGCACCAACGATTCCCACTTCATTTCCTGCAACGACGTAGAGGCCCACGACGCCCTGCTCTGCATCCAAACGGGCAAACTCCTCACCGAAGACAAACGCCTGCGCTACAGCGGCACCGAATATCTCAAGTCCGCCGACGAAATGCGGCTGTTATTCCGCGATCACCTGCCCGACGACGTGATTGAGGAAGCCATTCAAACCACCCTTGAAGTCGCCGACAAGGTCGAAGAGTACACGGGCATTTTGGGACAACCGCGCATTCCCGACTTCCCTATCCCCGAGGGCTTTGCCGATGCGGCAGAATACATGGCCGATGTGGCCCGCAAAGGACTCATGCAACGCTTCAAGGTCGCTGATTATGGGGCGATCGCCCAAGACTATCGCGGTCGCCTCGAATACGAAATCGAGATGATGATCCAGATGGGCTTTCCCACCTACTTCCTCGTCGTGTGGGACTACATCCGCTTTGCCCGCGACAACGGCATCCCCGTCGGCCCCGGTCGGGGTTCCGCCGCCGGATCCCTCGTCGCCTACGCCATGGGCATCACCAATATCGATCCCGTCCACCACGGCCTCCTGTTCGAGCGCTTCCTCAATCCCGAACGGAAGTCCATGCCGGATATTGATACCGACTTCTGCATCGATCGCCGCGACGAAGTCATTCAATACGTCACCGAAAAGTATGGGCGGGAACGGGTCGCCCAAATCATCACCTACAACCGCATGACCTCCCGCGCCGTCCTCAAAGACGTGGCCCGCGTGCTCGACATTCCCTACGGCGAATCCGACAGCATGACCAAGCGCATCCCCGTGCTGCGCGGCAAACCCGCCAAGCTCAAGGTCATGATTTCGGACGAAACCCCCGACCCCGAATTCAAAGCCAAGTACGACGACGGCGGCATCGTCCCCGGCACCCAAGTCACCTATCGCCGCTGGATCGACATGGCGATGCGCATCGAAGGCATGAACAAAAGCGTCGGCATCCACGCGGCAGGGGTCGTCATCTCCGCCCAGCCCCTCGACGAAATCGTGCCCCTCCAGCTCAGCAAAGATAACGACGGCGTCGTCACCCAATACTCGATGGAAGAAATCGAGGCCATGGGTCTGCTGAAAATGGACTTCCTGGGGCTAAAAAACCTCACCATGATCCAAAAGGCGGTGGATCTGATTGCGGCGGGCAAGGGCGAAACCATCGACCTCGATCGCTTGCCCACGGACGACCCCGCCACCTTCAAACTGTTAGAGCGGGGCGACCTCGGCGGCATCTTCCAGCTTGAATCATCGGGCATGCGGCAAATCGTGCGCGACCTCAAACCCTCTGGGCTAGAGGATATTTCTTCCGTGCTGGCGCTCTATCGCCCTGGCCCCCTCGATGCAGGGCTGATCCCCAAATTCATCGACCGCAAACACGGGCGCGAAAAAATCGACTTCGCCCACGAAATCCTTCGGCCCATTCTCACCGAAACCTACGGGATCATGGTCTACCAAGAGCAGATCATGAAAATTGCCCAGGATATGGCGGGCTATTCCCTAGGGCAAGCCGACCTGCTGCGGCGGGCCATGGGCAAAAAGAAAGTCTCAGAAATGGAGAAGCACAAGGGCCAGTTCGTAGAGGGCTCGATTCAGAAGGGCGTGCCGAAAAAGGTGGCGGAAGACCTCTGGGATCAGATGGTCAAGTTCGCCGAGTATTGCTTTAACAAATCCCACTCGACGGCCTATGGGTTTGTTACGTTCCAGACGGCCTACCTCAAGGCCAACTATCCCGTGGAGTACATGGCGGCGCTGCTGACGGCCAACAGCGGCGACCAAGACAAGGTGCAGATGCACATTGCCAACTGCGTCAGCATGGGGATTGAGGTGTTGCCGCCGGATGTGAATAAGTCGCGGGTGGACTTCACGCCGGAGGGCAAGAAGATTTTGTTTGGCCTGTCGGCGGTGCGCAATGTGGGGCAGGGGGCGATCGAGTGCATTTTGCAGGAGCGGGATGACCATGGGCCGTTTCGATCGCTGGCGGATTTGTGCGATCGCGTCGATCTCCACGCCGTCAACCGTCGCGCCTTGGAAGCGTTGATCCTTTCTGGGGCGTTTGATCCCCTGGAGCCCAACCGCAACCAGTTGATGCAGGATCTGGAACTGGTGCTGGACTGGGCCCAAAGCCGCGCCAAGGATCGCGCCATTGGGCAAGGAAACTTGCTGGATATGCTGGGCGGTGGGGGCGATGCAGCCGCGCCGAGCGGCGGCTTTGAAAGCGCGCCCAAAGCACCCACCGTGCCAGATTTTGACCCCCAGGAAAAACTGAAGCAAGAGAAGGAACTGCTGGGCTTCTATATTTCCGACCATCCCCTGAAGGCGGTGCAGCGATCGGCGCGCATTCTGGCCCCCATTAACCTCGGGGAGATGGAGAATCAGCCGGATAATGTGACCCTGAGCGCGATCGCAATGCTCGCCAATGTGAAGCCTGTGATCACAAAGAAGGGCGATCGCATGGCGATCGTGGTGCTGGAGGATTTGACGGGCAGCGTGGAAGGGGTGGTGTTCCCCCGCTCCTACGAACGCATTGGGCACCACATTCAGCCCGATGCGCGGCTGATGGTGTGGGGCAAGTGCGATCGCCGCGACGATCAGGTGCAGTTCATCGTCGATGATGCCGAACCCATTGAATCGGTGCGGATGGTGATGGTAGAGCTGGATCCTCGCATCGCCGCCGACATTGAGCAACAGCACCGCCTCCGCAACGTGCTGAAAACCAGCCAAGGTGAGGATCCGGCCTTTGCCCGTGTGCCCGTGGTGGCGATCATCGGCGCGCAACACCAGCGCCAGATGGTGCGCTTGGGCGCACAGTTTCGGGTGCGCGACCCCGAGGCGACGGTCAATGCCTTGGTCAAGGCAGACTTTAAGGCCCGCAGTACACCGCTGTTGCCCACGACATAGCACGCCTTGGGGGCGATCGCGTCCCTAACCTTTGGCGTATGTCATTCCGCGACTCACCGTCTATCCTCTAGAAGTCTAATCCGCGAGTGGGTTAGCATTGTTCTTCGAGGAGATTGCGTGATGTCGAGCTGGAATCGGCGTACTTTTTTGAAATACAGCGCGGGCAGTGCGATCGGCACCGTTGCCCTGGGGTGGTTGGCCGGGTGTCAGGGTGAGTCGGTAGACAGTGGGCAACCCACCCCCGCGCGGGATGAAGCGGGAACGCCCTTGACCGCTGAAGCCGTTTTGGGCGCAAACGCACCGGGAGATTTTGTGCCTGCCCAGGGGTTGGCAGAACCCGTTTTCCTGGTCATTACCGAAGGGCCAGCCGTGGCGGGCTACGGCCTGAGTGCGGTGTGCTCCCATCGGCAGTGTGTGGTAGATTGGGATGCCGCTGCGCAACAGTTTGTTTGCCCCTGCCATGATTCTCGGTTTGACACCACGGGCGCAGTTGCCCAAGGCCCCGCTACGGAACCCCTGGGGCTGGTGAGTGTCATTACCACCGACGAACAAATTTTGCTGAGCAACGAGCCCCCCGCTGAAAGTCCACAGGGCTGATATCAAGTCTTTGTTGGCTAACGTTTGCCCTCACCCCAAACCCCTCTCTCCCAAGCTTGGGAGAGGGCCTTTGCTGTGTCGCTTGGGATGATGAAAAACCCCACGGGGAGCGATATCGCGCTTCCCGTGGGGTTTTGCTTTGCGGTAACTCCCCAGAGTTCCGCCCTGATGAGCCCTAGCTCACATAGGTAAACTGATTGCCATTATTGAGGTTGAGTCGATTCACTCCAACCCCTGCAACAAAGCCAATCAGCTCGCCATCGGTGTTACCGCCGCCGGTCCAGAAAATGCCGGTGCCGTTGGTATTGCCGATCGAGATCCGCTCTAGGGCGTATTGTCCGGCGTCGCCAAAGAGTTGAATGATATCGGTGCCGCGCTTAAAGCCATTGATGCGGGCATAGTCATCCAAGCCGCGGCTCGCCGTATCGCCATCATCGTAGAAGACCCCAGAGAGATCACCCAAGACAAAGGTGTCGCGGCCACCGCCACCCACCAGCACATCCACTGCTCCTTGACCTCGGCTGGTGTTGGGATCGACCCCAATTAGGGTATCGGCCCCCGCTCCGCCCAGGAGGCGATCGCTGCCTTCGCCGCCAATCAAGAGATCTATGCCCCGATCGCCGCGCAGATTATCATTGCCTTCCTGACCAAGAATAGTGTCACCGCCCCGACCGCCGCGCAGATTATCATTGCCCACACCACCCAAAATCAGATCCGCCTGCGGGGAGGCAGAAATCGAGTCATTCCCTGGAGTCCCCAAGAAGGTGCGCTGGAAGGGCGGTGCAATCAGCACCGTGATCAGCCCAGCATCGCTCAGAGCCCCATCAGAACCCGTGACATTGAGATTGAACTGGGTGCCGATGCCCGCAGACAAGCGATTTGCATCCGCGACAACGATGTTGCCATTGGGGTCAACGGTAAAGGCTCCCACACCATTCCCCCCCGTCAGGGTAAAGCTGATGGGATCATTTTCTGGATCGGTTGCTGCGATCGTGCCCACCAGTGAGCCGTTTGTTGCGCCCGCTGTGACGGTAAAGAGTTGATCGTCAACCACGGGGGCTTCGTTGACACCATTGAGCGTAATCGTCACGGTCGCGGTGTCACTCAGGTTTCCGAGCCCATCGTCGGTCACTTGCACCGTCAGATTAAACTCAGTGCGCGTTTCAAAATCCAGCGCGGCAGAATTTGCGACCCGAATACGCCCCTGATTATCAATCGAGAAGGCACTGTCCACATTGCCCCCGACGATCGCGTAGGAAAGCGTATCGCCATCGGGATCTGTCGCCAGCACCGTCCCCACCAAGGTATTGTTCGCTGTGTTTTCATCCACATCGAAGTTTAGGCTTCCGGGATCGATCTCGGGCGCTTCATTCACCTCGTTGACGTTAATCGTGATCTGCGCTTCGGTAAAGAGCGGCGGTGTGCCGTTATCCGTTACCCGCACTGTCAGGATATAAATCTCACTCAAGTTGAAGTCAAGGGCCGTACCATCGGGCACTGAGATTTCACCATCATCGTTGATGGCAAAAATGCCGTTGATGTCCCCATCCACAATCTCGTAGGTCAGGGTTTGGCCAAGGTCGGGGTCAATGGCCTCTAGCACGCCCACGATGGTGCCGTCCGCAGGGCGCTCATCCACGCTGAAGGTGGCATCCCCCAAGATCGGCGCTTCGTTTACGTCTTCGATCGCGATGGAAATCTGCTTCACCGCTGTCAGGCTGCCGTCAGACACCTGTAGCGTCAGCAGGTAGGTACTGCGTGTTTCAAAGTTAATCGCGCCGCTGTCTGCGATCGTGATGTTGCCACTGTCGTCAATCGCGAAAGCCCCATCGGAGTTACCGCCCACAATGCTGTAGGTTAAGGCATCCCCATCGGGATCCGTTGTAGGCACCGTCCCGACCAAGAGCCCATCGGGACTGTCTTCCGCGATCGTGAAGGCGAAGGTACCCGGTGCAAAGACCGGACGCTCGTTCACGTTATTGACGTTAATGATGACTTCCGCCGTGTCGGTGAGTGTGCCATCACTCACCTCAACCGTCAGCACAAAGGCTTCGCTGGTTTCAAAGTTGAGCAGGGCGCTATTCGCAACGGTGATGAGACCCGTCGTGGGGTTGATCTGGAAGACGCCGTCAATGTCGCCATCGACGATCGCGTAGGTCAGCGCATCGCCATCGGGGTCGGTGGCTAGGACTTGGCCTACAAAGCTGCCGTTGGGCGAATTTTCATTGATGCTGAAGGTGCGATCGCCCGCCACTGGCGCTTCATTGATGTCATTGACATTAATCACAATCTGCTGCGTCGTCGTCAACGGCGGCACCCCATCATCCGTCACCCGCACCGTGAGGGTATAGCTCGCCCGCCGCTCAAAGTCGAGCAAGCTGCTATTCGCCACCACAATGCGCCCCTGATCATCAAAGGCAAAGACTCCCTCGCCATTGCCACTGACAAACTCAAAGGTCAGATTATCGCCATCCAGATCCACCACATCCAGATCCGCCACGATCGCCCCATTGGGCAGGTTTTCATCCACCGTGAAGGTAAACGGCGGCGAAATAATTGGCGTCTCATTGATGTTGTTGATATTGATGACAACTGTCCCGGTCGAGATCAGCAGCCCATCATCAACCTGCACCGTCAGCGTGTAAGACTCGGTCGTCTCAAAGTCCAACAGCGATCCATCGGCCACCCGGATAATGCCCGTCACCGGATCAATCTCAAAGGTGCCGCTGGGGTCAAGGAGATCAAAGGTCAGCGTGTCGCCATCCTCGTCCGTGGCCGTGACCGTGCCAACAATGGTGCCGGTCGACGCAGTTTCATCAATCGCGAACTCAAAATCACCGACGACGGGGGCTTCATTCAAATCCCCAATGTTGACAGTGACTTCGGTCGTATCGATGAACTCGCCATCGCTCACCTCAATCGTCAGCACGTATTGGTTCAGCGTCTCAAAGTCGAGTTCTGCCCCATCGGCCACCGTGATGACACCCGTGGCGGGGTTAATCACAAAGAAGCCCGCGTCATTCCCGCCCACAATGCTGTAGGTCAGCGTGTCGCCGTCATCGTCAATGGCGTCGATATCACCGACAAACACACCACCAGGGCTGTTTTCATCCACCTCAAAGACAATCGGTGTGGGGTTCTGAATCACCGGCGCTTCGTTCAGGTCATTGACGTTGATCGTGACCGTGGACTGGGCCGTGCCCCCTGCTCCATCACTCACCTCAACCGTGAGCGTAAAGAGCGACTGGGTTTCAAAATCAAGCTGGGTGCTGTCCGCCACGCGAATTTCACCCGTCAGCGCGTCAATTTCAAACACGCCGTTGGGGTCACCGCCGATGAAGGTCAACGTCTGGTTAAAGTCCTCATCGGTGGCGGTCACCGTCCCGATCGCTGTGCCATTGGGCGAATTTTCATCAATCGAGAACTCAAAGTCTTCGGTGATGGGATCTTCGTTGAGGTCGTTGATGTTGATGATGATGTCGGTTGTATCAAACGACGAGTTGATTCCATTGTTGTCCGACACCTCAACCGTCAAAACGTACTGCTGGACTCGCTCATAGTCGAGTAGAGCCTCGTTAACGACGGTGATAACCCCCGTACCTTCATCGATGTCAAAGACGCCGTCTTCATTGCCACCAATGATGCGATAGCTCAAGGTATCGCCATCTTCGTCGATCGCCTCCACATCAAACACTGTGGTGCCATTGGGCAGGTTTTCATCCAGAGACACCACGATGGGCGTGCCTTGAATAACGGGAGCCTCATTGAGGTCGTTGAGATTAATGGTGATGGTGGCCGTATCTTCGAGGCGGGGGTTGCCGTTGTCGCGCACGCGCACCGTGAGGGCAAAGGTTGGTGTGGTTTCAAAGTCGAGGGCGGCACTATTGGCGACGGTGATGTCCCCAGTTGCCGGATCGATCGCGAAGGCTCCGTTGTCATTGCCTGCGATGATGCTGTAGGTGAGGGTGTCGCCAAAGTCCTCATCCGTCGCGATCGCCGTACCCACAAAGGAACCAGCGGCCAAGTTTTCATCAATAGTAAAGGTGGCATCATTGGCGACGGGCGCTTCATTCACATTCAGCACATTGACCGTGACTTGGGTCGTATCCACCAACCCTGCTGCGTCCTGCACACGAATCGTGAGCGTGTAGCTGCTGGTCGTCTCGAAGTCGAGGCGGTTTTCGTTATTCACCCGGAGTTCGCCCGTGGTGGGATTGATGGCAAAAACGCTCCCAGTGTTGCCGCTAGTAATGCTGTAGGTCAGCGTGTCACCCGTATCCGGATCAAACGCTGCCACTGTGCCAAAGATGGTATTGTTGACCGCATCTTCACTCACGGTAAAGACCTGGCCATCCGTTACAGTGGGAGCCTCATTCACATCCAGCACATCAATGGTGATGGTGGCTTGGGTCACCAACGGCGGGAAGCCATCATCGCTGACTTCCACCGTGAGCACGTATTGATTCTGGGTTTCAAAGTTGAGCAGGGTCGAGTCTGCCACCCGAATCCGCCCGTCGGAGCCAATGGTAAAGACCCCATCATCATCGCCATCGACGATCGCGTAGCTCAGGGTTTGACCAAAGTCAGGATCCGTCGCAATCACGCGACCCACCAGCGCTCCCACTTCGCGATTTTCATTGATGGAGAAGGTCGCTCCATCGTTGGCAATAATGGGCGCTTCATTCACATCGTTGACGGTGACTGTCACGTTTTGCGTAATGACGCCACCATTCCCGTCGTCAATACGAATCACCAAGGAATAGGAGTCCGTATCTTCAAAGTTCAGGCGGGTGGTATCGGCAACGGTGATGACGCCATTGTTGTCAACGGCGAATACGCCGCCCGTGTTCCCGGTTTGGATGGTGAAGGTCAGGGCGTGGCCATCTTCATCCACCGCATTGATCGCGCCGACCACCGTACCATTGGGAGAATTTTCATCCACTGCAAAGTCAAAGACATCGCTAATGACCTCAGGCCGCTCATTGACATCGTTGATGGTAATGGTGACCTGATCGGTGACAGAAAGCTGCGGGAATCCGTCATCCTGCACTAGAACAGTGAGCACATACTCATTACGGGTTTCAAAATCGAGTGGCCCCGCCACGGTGATGATGCCGGTGGCGTTGATCTGGAATGCACCGCCCGCGTTGCCGCCCACAATGGCGTAGGTGAGGCTTTGGTCGAAGTCTTTGTCATCGGCCTGCATGACTCCCACAAAGGTGCCGAAGGCGGTGTTTTCGTTAATGCCGAAGGTGGGGCTTGGCGTCAGGAAGAACGGTGCTTCGTTGATGTCGTTGACGTTGACGGTGATTGGCTGGGTGGTAATTTCACCGTCGCTGTCTTCAACGGCGATCGTGAGTTGGAACTGCTGCCGCGCCTCAAAGTTCAGGTTGGTATTGTCGGCAACGGTGATCTGACCATTCGGCCCGATCGCAAACACCCCGTTCGGATCCCCAGCAACGATGGAATAGTCGAGGTTAAAGCCGTCCTCGTCATCTTCCGCCAGCACTTGCCCCACAAAGGTGCCGTTGGCGCTGTTCTCATCCACATCAAAGACAAAGACATCGCTAGTGATGCGCGGGGCTTCGCTCTCATCCAGCACGTTAATGATGACGGTTTCGATCGCGGTGTCAAACCCATTGCTGATCTCGACCTGGAGGTTATAGGTCGAGACTGTCTCAAAATCGAGGGGATTATCGATGGTAATGCGTCCCGTCGTGGGGTTCACCGCAAAGGCATTTCCCAGATTGCCGCCCACAATGGTGTAGCTGAGGGTGCCGGCTGGCCCCGCTAGTGCGGTGGGCACATTCCCGAGGCCAAAGCCCACCAAGCGGGTTTCAGACACCTCAAAGTCATTGTTGAAGATGGTGGCGGTGCCCTGACGATTCGCCGTATCAATCAGATAGTCGGTGCTGGCCACCAACTGCACGGTGACTGTCTCGTCTCCTTCGACGACGGAGGTACTCGTCGCATTGCCTAGGGCTGCGACGTTGTCATCATCAAAGGTGTTGAGGGTAATGACCGCAGTGTCTTGCCCATCGGCAAAGGAAACGGTGATCTCGTTGCCCGCCACACTAAAGCCAGAGCCCAGGAAGCTATAGTCGTCGCCGAGGGTGGCTGTACCGCCAAAGGTCAGCACCACATCGACATCCCCAAAGGCATCGCTGCGGGTCACCACAATGGAGCCCTGCCTACCTTCGACGGCTCCGGTCACGGAAACGCCCACCACTAGCGGATCGCCAACGATGCCGTTGTAGAAGCCGTAGAGATCGTCGTTGTCAAAGAAGCTGTTGTTCGCGATCGGGCCAAGGGGCGTGGTGCCAAAGGCGTCACCTGAGTCGTTGCCGTCAAAGAGGACGCGGTTTAAGAAGACGTTTGGCAACGCCGTGGGCATGCCCGCGGCGTTGAAGCCGTCGGCAGCGTAGTCGGCGGCGGTGCGATCGACTGCAAAGATTGCGCCGCCCAGGCCAAGCCCATTCTCAAAGCCTGCTCCACCCGTGGTGGAATTGCCTTCAAAGATGACGTTGGTCAGCAGCAGCGAGCCTTCGCGAATGAAGATCGCGCCACCCATGCCTGCGCCGCCGCCGCTGCCCAGCACGCTGCCCGCGCCACCGCCAAAACCGCCATCACCCCCAATACCGTTGAAGCCATCCCCAATCGCGCCGCCGCCGCCGCCGCCGCCAAAGCCGCCATCACCGCCGGATCCGCCAGTGCCACCGATGACACTGCCAAAACCGCCATCCCCGCCACCGCCGCCGAAGCCCCCGTCGCCACCAAAGCCTCCGTCGCCCCCGATGACGCCTGCACCGCCGTTGCCGCCGACACCACCGCCGCCGCCAAAGCCGCCATCTCCACCAAAGCCACCATCCCCGCCGGGGTTCTGGCCGACGCCCCCAGTGCCGTTGCCGCCTGACCCGCCGGTGCCGCCAAAGCCGCCATCTCCACCGTTGGTGCCCGGATTGCCCTGAACACCATCGGCACCATCGTTGCCGAGGTCAATGCCAAGGCCGCCGCCAGGCCCATACCCCGCCAGGCCATCGCCGCCGATCGCTTGGTTGAGGGTAAAGGTCGTGTTCGCGATTGTGACGGTACCGTTGTTGACGAAGAGGGCACCCCCCATGCCCGCGCCGCCGCCGCCACCGGGGCTGGTTCCTTCTGCTCGCCCCCCGGCTAACACCAGGTTATTGAAGGTCACGGTGCCGTCTTCGACGAAAAACAGGCGCACGTCACCGTCGTCATTGATGTTGTTATTGTTGGCGTCGCCGCTGATGGTGAAGCCATTCCCGTTGATCAGGAGAGCAAGATCCTCGTTGATGAAGGGGAGATCTCCCAGCAGCCGGATGTTACTGCGAACCTCAATGACATCCTCCTGGCCGTTGGTATTGGCGGATTGGATGGCGGTAACCAAGTCGGCGTAGGAAAAGACTTCAAAAGTTGCCATGGGGGTATGCCTCAAACAGAGCGATAGAGTGGATACAGCAGCGCTTCGGGGTGGGTTCCATTAGCCAGGCACAAACGCTGGGTGCTGCCCCAGCAGCGTTGCGTCCGATGGCTTGCCATGGTGAAGGTAATGGCTCAATTTATACAAGAGTTATGAAATTTGTGCGATCACCTTCACATATATATGAAGATTGCCCTTTTGATTCACGAAAATTTCGATTAGCGCCCTAGAGTTGATAAATTTTTCGATAACAGTTGGGAAACCAGGAAAGATTTTGCGATCGCGTCATCTCCAATCACGAAACGGCGACGGCTGAGTCTTGGAGTGGGTTATTTTAAACATCCATTGAGATGCATCAGATCCAGCCTCTGTCAAGTCATTTAGGGTTAAAACTGCCCGCAAAATGTCTGTAAAAATAGCTCCCTTGGATCTGCACTGCCAAAGGCAGAGCTGCATTTTCCCATCTTGCTGACGGGATTGCAATTTCAATCGGCATAGCTCTCAAGGCTGGCTTCATTCCATTGGAGATTGCTGAATTGATGCTCCGTAGTTCCTCTTTTGGGAGGATGTGTTCTTGTAGGCGGGTGTAAGAAATGGCTAAAAGCTAGGGGCTGGGGCGATTGTGTGGTTCATTGAGCCCGAGTTGTCAAGGCTAGGGCTGTGACCCATTGCGATCGCGCCCTGACTTAATCGCCATCATTATCCTGAATTGGAAAACCTGAAATAATCTAGCCGACTTCAACACCTCTAATCCTTGGAAAAAATTGCGATCGCCTTGCCCGGTTGCGACATGCCCCGGGCAAATTGCAAGCAAAACCCCTATCGGTCAGTAAATCCCCAAAACATTGTGGAAACCGAGGGGAAAGATGTCGTCACCATTCCCCTCCTCCCATTGATGTGATGCCTGAAAATTTTTAGCGTGGTTTTCCTCCTAGACAAAGACGAATTGATTTGTGTTATTCAAGTTCAACTGTCCGGGACGGACACCCACAATCAACCCGATCATTTCGCCCGTTGGGCTACCATCACCCAACCAAATAATTTCAGTGCTGCGGTTACTACCGCTACCCCGAACCCGTAGTTCGTAGTCGCTGGCAGCACCACTTAGGTGAATGAGATCGGTACCCCGCGCAAAGTCGGTAATGCGGGCAAAGTCGTTCGTGCCGGGGCTTGTCAAATCACCATCGTCATAGAAGACTCCGTTGGCATCCCCAAGGACGAACAGATCAGATCCGCCCCCCCCAGTGAGTACGTCAATTTCACCTCGGCCTCGCGTGGTGTCGGGGTTAACCCCAATCAAAACATCCGCACCTCGACCGCCTTGTAGGCGATCGTTGCCTTCACCCCCGACGAGGAGATCGGCCCCGCGTCCATCCTTCAGCAAATCGTCGCCCAGGCCACCATAGAGCTGGTCGTTGCCGCGGCCACCCAACAGCTTGTCATCTCCGGCTTCGCCAAAGATGATGTCGTTGCCCGGGCCACCGTTGCCAAAGTCATTGCCGTCGCCCAAGTAGAGGGTGTCGTTACCGCCTTTGTCAAAGACGCGATCGTTGCCGCCGAGAGCAAAAATGATGTCGTTATTGGGCGTACCGCGTAGGGTTTCGGAAGTGTCGTCGCCAATGATGGTCAAGTTGGTCTGCCGGAAAACCCGAATTTCTGCCGTGTCGGATAAGGGAGGGGTACCGCTGTCGGTGACCTGTACCGTAAACACTAGGGGGTTATCTGTCAGGAGCCCAAGCTGGACTTCATCCGCCAGCAAAATGAGCTGACCATTTTCATCGATGGTGAAGGGTCCTGTTTCATTGCCTGTCGTCAAGAAGTAGGACAGGGTTTGTCCGAGATCTTCATCGGTAGCGACTACTGTCCCTAAGGAAGTGCCGGGGGCCGTGCCTGTGCGTAATACAAACTGCTGGTTAGCGATCGCGGGCGCTTCGTTCAGGTCGTTGATGGTGATGGTGACCTGGGCCGTGTCGCTGAGGATGCCAGGGCCGTTGTCGCGGGCGCGCACGGTGAGCGTAAAGCTTGAATTGCGCTCAAAGTCGATCGCGGCAGGATTGGCGATCGAAATCTCACCCGTTGCGGAATTGATGGCAAAGGCACCATTGGTGTTGCCGCCTAGAATGTCGAAGAAAATCGACTGCCCGGCATCGGGATCGAAGGCAGTAAGCGTACCCACCACCGTACCTTGGGGTGAGTTTTCGTCGATGTCAAAGGCTTGGTCATTGATGACGGGTGGCTCGTTCACATCCAGGATGTTGATCACCACGTCTGCTGTGTCGCTTAGGGGTGGTTCACCGTCGTCAGTCACGGAAATCGTGAGCTGGAAGGTGGTGGTGGTTTCAAAATCTAGGGGCGCGCTGTCGGCGACTGTGATGATGCCTGTGGCCGGATCGATCGCGAACGCACCAGACTCATTCCCCGCCGTAATGCTGTAAGTGAGGGTTTGTCCAAGGTCGGAATCAACCGCCATCAACTGACCCACTACAGTATCTACAGGAGAATTTTCGTTCAGGCTGAAGGTGCGATCTGCCAACACCGGCGCTTCGTTGACATCCAGAATATCGATGGGAACCACGATGTCGGTGCTGAGGCTGGGGTCACCGTTGTCGGTGGCGCGGATGGTCAGATCAAAGCGGTTGATGGTTTCAAAGTCGAGCACGGTGCCGTCGGCAACGGTAATCTCTCCCGTCACCGGGTCGATGGCAAACGCGCCGGACTCATTGCCACCGATAATTTCGTAGGTCAGGGTTTGGCCAAAGTCTTCATCGGTGGCGGTGACGATGCCGACGACCGTGCCGTTGTCGCTATTTTCAAAGACCTCAAAGACCGCAATGTCCTCAAAAACCGGGGCTTCGTTCACATCGGTGACGTTGATGGTAATCGTCGCAATATCACTGAGATTACCTTCCCCGTCGTCGGTGACCTGCACCGTCAACACATACTCAGACTGCACCTCGAAGTTAAAGAGGCTCGGGTCAGCAATGGTGAGTTCCCCTGTTGCAGGGTCGATCGCAAATGCTCCAGACTCATTCCCCGAGAGGATTTCGTAGGTCAGGGTTTGCCCAAAGTCCTGATCCTCGGCAAGGATTGTGCCAATCACGGTGCCGAGGGGTGAGTTTTCGGCAATGTCAAAGGTTTGATCCTCAACGACGGGCGGCTCGTTAACATTCAGAATATCGATGGTGACGGTGGCCGTTGTGGTCAGGCTGGGTTCTCCATCGTCGGTGACGGAAACCTCAAGGATGTATTGAGCCTGGGTTTCAAAGTCGAGTTGGGTTACATCCGCGATGGTGATTTCCCCAGTCAGCGGATCGATTTGGAAAATGCCGTCGTCATTGCCAGATGCGATCGCATAGGTCAGGGTTTGGCCAAAGTCTTCATCCTCAGCAGCTACAAGACCGACCACCGCGCCAACTTCCGCATCCTCGGCGACTTCAAAGCCCTGGTCGGCCACGACGGGCGCTTCATTCACATTCAAAACCTGAATGATCACCGTCGCCGAGCGGCTCAGGTTTCCTTCTCCATCATCGGTAACGGTGACTTCTAGCTCAAAAGCGTTGATGGTTTCAAAGTCCAGCAGGGTTGAATCGGCGATCGTGATTTCGCCCGTAGCCGGATCGATCGCAAACACTCCATCCTCATTCCCGCCCGTAATTTCGTAGGTCAGCGTCTGACCAAAATCGGGATCCGCCGCCTCTACAAAGCCGACTGAGGTGCCCAGGGGAGAATTTTCGGGAACTGCTAGCGCTTGGTCGCGAATTATGGGCGCTTCATTCCCATCCAGGATCTCAATGGTGACCGTTGCGGTGCTGCTTAGGGGCTCATCCGCGTCGTCCGTCACCTGAATCTCAAGGGTAAAGGTGTCCTGGGTTTCAAAATCAAGCAGCGCACTATTGGCGACGGTGATTTCGCCCGTGGCTGGATCAATGGCAAACGCACCGCTTTCATTGCCGCTGATAATTTCATAGGTCAGGGTTTGCCCGGCATCTGGGTCAGAGACCGAAACCGTGCCCACCACCGTATCTAACGGGCTATTTTCAGGGACGCTCAACACTTGGTCTTCAATGATGGGCGGCTCATTCACGTCCAGCAATTGAATGCTGACGGTCTTGCTGCGCGTCTCGCTGCCGTTGCTGACTTGCACTGTCAGCGTAAACAGCGCCACGGTTTCAAAATCGAGCGCGGCAGAGTTATTGACCGTAATTTCGCCCGTTGTTGCGTTCACGGCAAAGGCATCGTCAATGTTGCCGCCGACCAAGGTGTAGATCAGGGTGCCGCTGAGGGTGCTGGGTACGGTGCCGACGACCGTTCCGGCGGGGGCGTTTTCAACAATCTCAAAGTCGTTGTTGAGTAGGGTGACCGTCCCTTCGCCCAAGACGGGATCAACCAAATAGCCCGGATTTGCTAAGACTTCTAGGGTGATGGTTTCGTCGGGTTCAACCTCAACGTCGTCTACGCTGTCGATCTCGATGACTAGGGAGAGTGTATTTTCCGGCAAGGTGACGGTGAGAATGCCATCCTCAAAGACCCCGGTGCTGAAAACGTAATCCTCATCGTAAGTGGCAGTACCGCCGATCGCGATCGCCACCGCCAGCTCACCAAAGAAATCACTGCGGGTCACCACAAAAGACGTCGGCGTCCCTTCCACCGTGTCACTCACCGACAAACTCACCGTCGGCGGTGGCCCCACAATGCCGCTATGGGTCGAGCCATAGATGTCGTTGTTGTTATAGGGCGTCCCGCTCGTCACCAAGCCCTCTGCCAAGAAGCCGTTTGCACTGCTGGCGTTATTGCCCTCAAACACCACGCGGTTCAAGAACACATTGGGCAATTCATCCGGCAACCCAGATCCATTTTCAAAGCCCGCCTGGGCATAGGTCGTGCTCGTAAAATCGAGCGCAAAAATAGCGCCGCCTAGGCCCTGCCCACTATTAGCCCCCAGTCCACCCGTTGTGCTGTTGTCCTCAAAGGTGACTTGATTCAGGGTCAGCGATCCCTCGCGCACAAAAATTGCGCCGCCCATGCCTGCGCCGCCGCCACTGCCCACAGCACCGGCATTACCACCCCCAAACCCTCCCAGGCCGTCCAAGCCATCAGGGGCCGTCCCACTGCCGCTGCCCCCCGTCCCACCGCCACCGCCAAAGCCACCGAGGCCGCCGTTGCCGCCTGCGCCGCCAGCCACTAAGCCGCCGCCGCCAAAGCCCGCATCGCCGCCGCCGCCGCCAAAGCCGCCCGCACCGCCATCGCCACCCATGCCGCCATTGACAAAGCCGCTGCCGCCGATGCCGCCGCCGCCGCCACCGCCCCCAAAGCCGCCCGCACCGCCATCGCCCGCATCTTGGCCATTAGGGCTGCTGCCACTGGCACTGGCACCGCTGCTGCCAAAGCCGCCCGCGCCCCCAAAGCCGCCGTCCTCTCCGGCAGCGCCAGAGGTCGCCCCATTGGCACCATTGTTGTCCAGAAAGCCGAGGCCAATGCCGCCCCCTGCGCCATACCCAACTAGGCCCGCACCGCCGATCGCTTGGTTGTTGATAAAGAGGGAGTTATTGACCGTGACATCAGCAGTGTTAATGAACAGCGCACCGCCCATCCCTGCACCGCCGCCACCGCCCGGCGCAGAGCCCTCAGCTCGCCCGCCCAAAAAGGTGAGGCCGTTGAACTCCACTGTGCCCGCATTGATGAAGAAGAGGCGTACATCACCGCTGGTGTTTGTCCCGCTGAGGTCAGCATCACCGCTGATCGTGGCACCGTTAAAGCCGTTGAATGTGATGCTGTCGTCAGCCGTGTCATTCACAATGGGCAGCGCCTCAGTGAGCACGATGTTGCCTGTGATGTTGATTACGTCAGGCCCATCGGATTCATTGGCCTCAAGGATGGCCGTTCTCAACGCCTCAAAAGAATCAATGTTGTCAAAAACAGTAGGCATGACAGATAAACCTCTAACGGTCAATGCGGTGGCACACAACGGCCAGATAGCAAAGGATGGAGTTGCAGGCGTTCTTCCCAGAACACTGCGGGTCACTCAAGACGGCAACCCGGATTAGACCGTGCGCTGATTTGGATTCCTGAACGGCAGGACTCAGCGATGACGCACCCCATGCCACCAATGACGGCAGCCCTCAAGGGGGAAATGATCCCTGGATTGGGAAATGACGCGTCTTTGACTGAACGAAAGGATACAGATGCTCAGCAAGGTGTCTCAGCCTGGGAACGAAACAACTGACGATTATGCGAAAACCCTACGCGAAAAATCTCAGTGTTTTTACAGAAGTTTTCCGTGAATCCACAGAGGGATGAAGATCCCGGACACCGATGGGAGCAACGCTTCAGGCCGACCAAGGTTGCAAGATCCATGCATTTAAGTTGACAGATGTTACCGGAAACGCGATCGCTCACACAGGTGCTTCGATACACAAGGGTCAAGTCTTCCAAAAGTTTTTACAAACTTTCAGGGATCCCGGAAAAAGATAAGAAACGTTACACAGCTCCAATACTCCTTTGGAATCCTTGGAACACCGTGGACTGGATCGGGGATGCTGGTGCAACCGCGATCGCAAGACTCGGTAAATCCCTCACTTGATCGCCGTCATGATATGTCGGCTTTGGAAAAAGATCACAGAAATTTTGCGCAAAAAATTAGCGCCGGGATCACAGTCCTGCGGAGTGCTGAAAACCCCGTCCTCGTTCGGGAGAAAAATTGACGCATCTGCGCATTTTGAAAGTATCATTTTTCTTGATGACAGACCTTGCTGGTGGCCCGGATGCCGCATGCTGGAGACGAGGAATTGGCAAAACATGTGGCGTTCTACCAGCCGAGAAAGATTCCCGCCAGGACTTCAGGCACACCTCTAAGAAAGTCGATGAACACAGGCTCTAAACGCTTTTCCGAGAAGTTCAGGCGTCTTCCTTGCTGTGCTTTCTGGGCGTTGCCCTTGCCATTGAGGGGTCACCAACCGCAGCGATCGCCCCGGCAGGCAAACACGTTGCACCAGAACCTCACCCCGGTTCATCCCCGATTCCTGTCAGACGCGAAGGGCAATGCACCGTTTATCCACCAAGTTTTCTTGCTGTGGCAGACCTAGGCAGGGCGCTGAATCATATGCTCTAAGACGCGCTGCTTTGTTTTTGGATCAAACCCAACCAGCCTCACATATTCGTTGGGAAAGTTCGCCATACACTGACTCAGTAGCGTGGTTGCTGCCGCCGGATCCTGCGTATCCAGGGTTGTGCAGCTTTTCCAGGAATTCGTCTGGAAGCGACGGCGATCGACATGCTCCATCGTGATGCGGTATCCCTGCTGCAACAGGTTGCGGACGTGTTGGGCCGCCTCATCCCCCAAGGAGACGCTAGCACCCGAGCTTTGGGGCGGGGTGGGTGGCGGTGTCGCTGGTTCGGTGGGTGCAGTCGCCGGATGAGTTGTTTCACTCGCCTCCTGACGATAGGCCCGATAAAAGCTTGGCCCTTCGTCAGCCGTAGGACGCGGTGCAGCGCCAACACGCCGTTCACGCAGGGCACGGTTGTACTGATCCGCCAGGCGCATGTCTTGCAGATGGCGTTGTTCTAACACCATGTCGTGCCCCACCGCGAGCAGGTGCTCAAGCTGAAAGTTGGGTTTCTGAAAAACGGGCGGCACTTCGCTATTCACAACCCGGCGAGACACGTTTTCAATGCCGATGTCTTGGATGAAGTCGCGAATTTGTTCGTCATAGATGCGCGATCGCAGCGCCCCAAAAAAGTCGATCGACTGTTCAGAAAAGGTATCGACCAGCTTTTCGATCGCCGCCGTCCCCAGATGATCAGGCGCAAAAATACCGCCCACAATACCAATGCGATCAGCGCGATCGGGCTGCCAATAAAACTTCTCCATGCGGCCATCGCGAACCAACGGCTCATATAGGGTCGAAAAATCATTCCCCGTGACCAAAATGGGGACGCGCTGAATCGGCTTGTCGTCATAGCTGCCGGGAAGCTGCACGTTGGTTGGGTTATCCGCAATATTCATCAACGTGTTGTTCACCAGTTGGGTATTCACCGTGTACTGGGTTTGGGCATCAAAGCGCCCGGCTCCGGCGTCGAGGTCGTTGATCATCAGGACGGCCATCACGCCACGCACGCGCACTAATTCTGCGGCTTCGCGATAGCGTAGTCGGATCAGCCGTGCCGGATCCCCAGCATCGGGGCTTTCCAGTTCGCCACCGGAGATGTGAACCACCTCAACGCCCATACGTTCGTAAACCAGTTCGCACTGGAAGGTCTTGCCCTCGCCTTTGCGCCCATGAATGCCCAAAATCAGCGGTACCCGCACATCAGGCAGCTTGAGGTAGTTTTTGGTGATGTGAACCGCAAGCTTTTCAAGAAACCGAGGGGCAATGTAGTAGGTCATGGCAAGGTTTGATGAGGGACAAGATCTAGCGCGCGATCGCACATCTGATAGAAACACTTGGTTCAGCAGCACGCCCAAAACCCGGCCCGGCGTTTGTATCAGCGTCTGTATCAGAAGTAACCGTTCCACCCATTATTGCGCAGTGTCAGGCAGTCAGCATCCACGCATGACGGTGGACAGTAGAGCACCCCCCCACCCCAAAAGCGATCTTAGAAGCCAAAAGTCCTTGAGTTGAGAATCGCGTGGGCAGCACCCTACAGCGCGACGGCTTTCGGGCGATCGCAGAGGGCTGACTTTAGCCCCATCACTTAGGCAACACCTGAATCAATCCGGTCGATCGCCTCGTTCCACCCATCACGCCTGTTACGGCCACACCCCCCTAGGCTGACTTGACCCCGGCTTTGGTGCACAGTTGACCGACGCATTGCGGCTCTGAGTTAATCGTTGTCCGATGCGCCGCCTGCCTTCGTCAGCAACACCTCTCCTCCGAGCATCCGTTGCGCTGCATCCAACAGAGCTTCTTCGAGATAAGGCTTGGTAAAGTAACCACTGGCCCCCAAGTCTAGGGCCATTTGACGGTGGCGATCTGCCCCCCGCGAGGTGAGCATCGCGATGGGAATTTTCTTCAGCGTGCCATCTTTCTGCATCCGAGACAGCAGCTCTAGGCCATCCATGCGCGGCATCTCAATGTCGCAGAACACCAAGTCGCAAGGCAGGCCCGATCGCAGTTTTTCCCAAGCTTCCTGACCATCCCGAGCCTGCTCGACTCGGTAGCCCACCTTGTTGAAGCTCATTGACAACAGTTCGCGTACCGTAATCGAGTCGTCCACAATCAGTACCGTCGGCTCGGTCTTGATGGGGGCAGCCGTTTCGACTGGAGGCTCCTCGGTTTGGCTCCAGAGCGAGGCTCCACCCTCGCGCCGCACCCGACCTTGAGCAATGTCAATCAGTTCGAGTACGTCGGCAATGGGCATCACCCGGCCATCCCCGAGCACTGTAGCCCCAGCAATCCCAATCGGTTTGGGCACCGGGCCTTCGAGCTGTTTGATCACGATTTCTTGCTCGCCCAACACGCGATCGACCTGCACGCCAATATGGGTGTTGGCACTGCGCAGCACCACAATCGACACCATATCTTCGTCTTGGCTGCCGCCATAGACGCGCCCTCGGCCCAAGGTGCGGTTGAACTGTAGCAGGTCTGACAACGGCTGGAAGGGCAGCATCGAGTCGCGCCACACAATGCTCATATGGCCGGCGTTGTCTACTTGTACCCGATCCTTGGGTACGTCAAACATGTCTTCAACCCCATCCATCGGGAAAGCGATGCGGGCTTGGTTATTGAGACAGCTCAGCGCCTTGGAAATACTCAGGGTCAGGGGTAGGCGAATCGTGAAGCTTGTGCCCCGGCCCATCTCAGAGTCGATGGTGATACTGCCCCGAATTTCAGACAGGGCTGTGCGCACCACATCCATACCGACGCCGCGTCCGGCGAAGTCGTCAGCCTTGTCTCGGGTACTAAACCCAGGCCGGAAGAGTAATTCGTAGGTGTCGAGCACCGTCATCGATCGCGCTTCCGCTTGGGTAATCAGCCCCTTCTTGATGGCCTTTTGCTTGACCAGATCGGGGTTGATGCCGGCCCCGTCATCAGCGATGTAAATCACGGTTTGGTTGCCCTGATAGAAGGCCCGCACCGTAATCGTGCCTTCGCGGGGCTTGCCCGAGGCCACACGCTCTTCGGGCGTTTCCACGCCGTGGGTGATGGCGTTGTTGACCAGATGCGTCATGGGGTCAAACAGACGCTCTAGGATCATCTTATCGATGAGGGTGTCACGCCCTTCGACCACGAGGCGCGCTTCCTTGCCACACTTGAGCGAAATGTCGCGCACGGCGCGCGGCAGTCGATCAACGGTCTGGGCAAAGGGCACCATGCGGGCTTTGTTCAGGCCCTCTTGGAGTTGGGTGGTGACCTGCCGGAATTGGCGGGTAATGTTCTCGGAGGAGTCAACGGTGTAGCCGATATCGGAGGCGGACTCACGCACTCGGACGATCAGCTCGATCATTTCCTGGGATAGGGTATGGAAGCCGGTGAAGCGATCCATTTCCAAGGCGTCGAAGGTTGCTCCAGTGGCGTGGGAACTGCCGCCGTTGCCTTCGCCGCTGCGGGCCATACCAGACCCGTGGAAGGCCTGTCGGCTGGAGATGAGGGAGCTTTCAAGGAGCGATCGCTCGTAGAGATCGCGCATTCGCTGACCCACATCGTTCAACTGCTGCACTTGGAACAACAGGTTATCGAGGAACTGGCGCAGCCGCTCTTGGTCTTGCTCCAGCGAGTTTCGGTTAACTACAAGCTCCCCGACTAAGTTGCTCAGGGTATCGAGATGTTTCACGGAAACGCGCATGGTTTGATCGACCATTGCGCTGACCCGTCGTGTCGATCGCGTGCTGCCACTCCCCGCCCGAATCGTGGGAGAAGAACCGCCGAGGGTCTGATCCGCTTCTTCGAGCAAGCGTTCGAGATCATCAAACTCACCGCTGCTCATATCAGACGCTTCAGCATCCACCTCTGAGGCTTCGTCTTCCAGCAGAGCGTCGAGTTCGTCGAAATCAACCCCAGCTTCGGGGGAGGGAGTCGCGATCGCCGCCGCTGATTCGGGCTCTGCCAACAAGGCATCGAGGTCATCAAAGCCACCATCCTCCTCGTCACCGGAGTCCTCTGCACGGTCATCTGTCAGGAGGGCATCGAGATCGTCAAAGTCGCTTTCATCGTTATCGGCGGTTGCCTCAGGTGTGACATCCGCACCTTCGTCCGTCAGCAGTGCATCGAGATCGTCAAAGGCTGCGGCATCATCTTCAGAACTGGCTGGGGATTCCTCAAGGAGATCGCCCATGGATGCCGCGATGTCGTCACTGCCCGTTGTGTCGGCAAGCAGTTCGTCTAGGTCTTCGCCAAAGGCGGCGATCGCCTCCCCTGGAGAACCCGACTCGACGACTTCGTCGTCACTCAGGCCCAAGCCATCAAAGTCCAGATCCTCACCCTCTGCACTAGCCTCTACCGAGTCATCAATAAGGCCCAAGGCGTCAAAGTCGAGTTCACCTAGGTCACCCATCTCCACGGAGACAGGCTCTGTGCTGTCTGCATCAAGGTGTAAATCATCGAATACCGATGCCTCAGGGGTCACCGCTTCGGGCACGTCTAAATGCAGGGCGTCGAACTCTGATGTTGCCATCTCGGGTTCAGCGGTGTCGATATCCATATCCAGCCCCTCAAAACCCAGATCGGAGGACGAAGCCTGTTCCGGTTCAGCATCGAGCAAGAGATCGCCCAGATCGAGATCCTCAGCCTCGGCGGATGTCTCACTCCACTCCGGTGCAGCCGCTGCTGGAGCAGATGAAGCGGTCACCGCTTCATCTGCTAATTCATCCAGATCCTCGACTTCCGCCACGGCGCTGGGGGAGTCAGGGGATTCCAGGTTAAAAAAGTCATCGGTGTCGAGATCGTCAGTTTGGGCTGTGTTCCCCGGAGCGGCGTTGTCACTGAGGGGATCGTCCCCAAAGAGATCGTCAAGATCCGCAGATGGGCTGGTTTCTGTGCTGGATTGGCCAATCGGATCAGCATCAAAGAGGTCGGCCTCTTCCGATGTTGTGGCGATCGCGGATTCAGGCGTCGCAGCGTCTGTTTCGGAAAAGTCGAGGGCCTCAAAATCTCCAAATTCGTCGTCTGCATCCGCAGTGGCAGCATCCTCTCCAGATTCCGGCTGCCCATCCCAGAGACTGTCGAGGGCGCTGAGCGCATCCTCATCGCTGCCGACGGCTTCTTCCTCCCAGGGGTCATCTAAATCTGGGAGGGCAGCGGGTTCTGTGGCAGCGGCGATCGCGGGAGAAGTGGCCATCGTCCCCTCATTCCAGAGGTCATCTAGCAACTCATCGGCGGCGATCGCGGGGCTCGGGTCAGTTCCTAGACTTAGATCGAGATCATCATTGACCTCTGTGGGGCTTTCCTCAAGGCTACCCTCCAGATCCAGGTCGCCAAAGTCTAAATCATCGTCTTGGGTGGCGCTGGCTTCCAGGTCGGTGGCGCTGAAATCCAAAGCCTCGTCTGACTCAAAGACAAGCCCCAAGTCCAGATCTCCGTCGCCTTCGTGCTCTGCGGTATCTTCAGAACCCCCAAAGAGATCATCAAAGTCGGCATTGCCCTCTGGTGTAATGGCGCTGTCATCGGCGATCGCCGCCTCAAAGGACACCTCCTCTGTGAGGCGTGAGTCGGTATTTGCCGCCGCCGCATCAACATCCGTTGAGAACCCGAGGTCGAGATCAACGGACTCTTCAGCGTCGCCCATCTCTAGGTCAAACCCCAGGTCAAAATCAGCCTCAGGGGCAATGGCTTCATCTGAATTAAAGTTGAGGTCGTCTAGATCCTCTGATTCAGCGGCACCCTGATCCAGGAATGCGAGATCCGAAGCAAGATCCAGATCTGTGCCTAACTCAGCGGAAGCGTCTGCTTCTTCACTATCCCCAAACAGATCACCCAAATCGTTCAAGATGCCCGCTTCTACGACAGATTCAGAGGCATCCTCCGATGCTGAGTTAATCGGGGGCGTTGCCTCGGCGGCAGGGACGCTATCGAGCAGCGCATCCAGGTCTGCATCACTGCTGCTCTCGTGACTGGGGGCATCACTGGCAACATCAAACAAGTCGGCAAAGTCGTCATTGCTTGCAGCCGCAGGGTTCGTCTCTGGGGCCGTCATGTCGGTGTCAATCCCCATATCCCCGAATAACCCAACGAGATCAGCTTGGGTGCGATCGTCTCCCTGATCCGTCCCCCCCTCTTCCGCCAAGAGGTCGGAGAAGTCATCAGAAATCTCAATGTCTAATAATCCTGCGTCATTTTCACCATCGGACTGTTCCGCATCTTGCCACGGGGTCGAAAGGCTCGACATTTCTCCTTCAAACAGATCCGCTAAGCTATTGAGCTCAGCGGTGCCCACTTCCGGCTCTTGGGGCGGAAACTCATCCCCTAGTCCGGGTTGGCTCGTTGCCTCCAATGCCGCGCCTAAATCAAGGCCAAGATTGACTGATTCCTCAGCCCTTGACTCTGTGGCGGGGGGGGCGAGCCAATCCAGGTCGAGATCGCCGCTGCCCGTGAGCTGAGCCTCGGTCATGCTGCTGGTGAGCAATTCCTCAAAGTCAGGTTCTTCGGTGGCTGAGAGTGCGTCATCTAACAAGGCGTCAATGTCGTCGCTGGTATCCGCCGCGATCGCCACGGGCTCGGGCACCATCGCCTGCAACGCATCAGACACCAAAACCTGAGGCTCTTGCCCAGAGAGCACCAACTCTTGGGCTTGCTTCAAGTCCTTGATCACAATTGGAGCTAGGGCGCGATAGGTTTGTTGAGGATTCCCAACCGCAGCCCGTGCCGCTTGGAGCAGCAAACACCAAGCACTGAGTTCAAACTGCTCGCCAATGCGCAGCAATGCCTCACAGGATTCTTGTAAAGTCTGGCGACTTTCGGGGGTGTCAGCCTGCTTGAAGAGGCTCAGCATGTCTCGCAGGTGAGCGGGGACATCGCTGCGAAAGACAAGTTTGAGGGCGCTTTCTTCGCTGTGGGGGCGGCTGGACGCGCGGGGTGCGGCGGCAAGGGGTGGCGGTGCGGCGGGTGCACCCGCCGATTGGGCAACTAGCGTATTCAAGTGTTGCTCAAGCTGCCCAAAAACTGGCTCAATGTCGGCCATGACTTCTTGGGCTTTGTCGTCAGTTAGGCCAAAGGGGCCTTGGAGTTCTTCAATGAGGGACTGTAACCCGTCAAAGACCTGGAGAAACATCGATTCCAGGGTGCGATCGGTCTGGACGGGTGATTCTTTTAGAATCTTGAAATAATCTTCGAGTCGGTGGGAGGTTTGCTGGACGCTTTCGATTCCCAGCATGGCTGCTCCGCCTTTGACGGAGTGCGCGGCCCGAAAGACTTCATTCACCATCTCGTGATCTTCGATGGTGGCCTGGAGGTTCAGCAGGCCCTGCTCAATGGTATTGAGATGATCCTTCGCTTCTTCGATGAAGTATCCCAGGATTCTCTGCTGCTGTTCAGGCATCATGGCGGATAGTTCCCCCTCGTGCTCGGTGGTGGTGCCTATAGACGGTTTGCGGCCTGGGGCGCGGTTCTAAACTCGGGTAAAGGGCTAGTCTTCCGACACCTGACGCTGCTTGCATCCCGATGGTGACTCGCGCTGTGGTGATTTTTTCCAGTGTAACGACTGTGCTGGGTGGATAGCGGCGATCGCTCATCGCCCTTTGCCCTCGCCCCTATCAACCTTAAATCGTTCGACGGAGGTGAGCAGGTCGCGGGCAACTCCCACTAGGTTTTGCAGCGATGCTGACACTCGCTGGGACTCTTGGGAGGTTTCTTGGGCTGTCAATTCCACAGACTGCATCACTTGGGCGACAGCCCGGGAGGTTTCCGTTTGTTCTACGGTGTCTGCGGTGATGGATCGCACCAATACGTCAATGCGGTTTGATACCTGGATGATGTCTTCGAGCGATCGCTTCGCTTGTTCTGCGAGGCGCGTCCCCTCAATCACCTGTTGGGTGCCTTCCTCCATCGCAGTCATCACACCGCTGGTTTCACTTTGAATCTGTAAGACGATTTGCTCAATTTCCTTTGAGGCTTTGGCAGCTCGGTCGGCCAACTGACGTACTTCATCTGCCACGATTGCAAAGCCTCGTCCGGCTTCGCCCGCCCGCGCAGCCTCAATACTTGCGTTCAGAGCCAGCAGGTTCGTTCGGGAAGCGATCGAAGAAATCAGCGCGACAATCTTGGAAATTTCCTGAGAGGATTCTGCCAAGCGCTTCACCTTTCGGGTCGTCTCGGCCACGGTCTCACGGATTTCGAGGATGCCAGCCACCGTGCGTTCCACCGACTCACCGCCACGCAAGGCTGTTGCCGATGCAGAACGGGCCACTTCCTCTGCTTCGCGGGCGCTCTCTGCCACCCGCTGAATGGAGTCAGTCATCACCTGCACAGAGTTCAGCGTGACGGCGAGTTCCTCAGCCTGGCGCAGGGCATCTGCGGAGAGGCTGCGGGCAAACATCTCGTTTTCCGTCGAGGCTTTACTCACCTGACGAGCTGCCACACTCACCTGCTGCACAATCTCCCGGAGGTTTTGAATGGTGAGGTTAAAGGAGTCGGCAACGGCTCCTAATACGTCGGCGGTGACTTCCGCTTGCACCGTCAGGTCGCCTCGGGCTGCACCTTCCACATCATCCAGCAGACGAATCACCTGGCGCTGCAAATCTTCCTTGGCCTGTTCTTGTTCTTGGGCTTTGCGCTGAGCTTCACTTGTGGTGGTGAGGATGACGCGGGCCATTTGGTTGAAGCTCGAGGACAAGCGACCAAATTCGTTATCGACGAGAACCGTGGCACGGGCGTTGAGGTTGCCCTGGGACACCACGTTGAACTGCTCTTGCAGGTTTTCTACGGTTTGCTTGGTGCGGCGGTTGGCGATCGCGCCCACCCCAGCTGCGGTGCCAAACCCGACTAAGCCCGCAGCCCCGGCCATTACCGCGTGCAGCCCCCGGGGCAGATTTTGCTCCGGCGGAGCCATCGTTGAGGCCACAAAGTTGACTACCGCCACTGCCACCGCCGACATTACCCCTGCGGCCCCTGCAACGATCATCTGCTTAGCGTCGATGGAGGAATTTTCGAGGGGGGCCAGCCAGCCCTGCTCGACCTGTACCTGCTCGCCCCCATCATCGACCTGTGCGAAGGCCGGCAGTTGTTCCGCCGTCCCCGAGATGCTAAAAATCTCCTCGTTATCAATGGCCGACTCACCGACCCCGCTGAGGGTGAAGCCTGAGTCACTCATGCTACTCCCATCGTCGGTGGAGCCGAGTCCAGAGGTGCCGACGGAGGGGCTAGTGAATCCGGCAGAACTGTCGGTGAGTTCAAAGTCGGGCAGGCTACCGAGGTCGTCAAACTCGTCAAACTCATCTAAAAAATCTACGTTGCTAGGGCTAGAGCTGCTGTCCGCGATCGCGGCCCCATTCTCGGCATAATCATAGGTGCCATAGTCATCGGTAGCTGGAGCTGCACCGGACACATTCCCACTATCTTGCTCATGGGTATCAGCAGAGTAGCCTGGCTCTGGCATAAAGAGCGTCTGATCCTCAGGAGCCGGATAATGCCCCACGGCCCCAAAGGTGGCGTCATCCGAGGTGTAGGCACTGGCAAAGTCCCCATTCTCAAAACTGTCCACATTGTCAAAGTCAATGGGTTCAGTTTCAGCGGTCGCAAAGTTTTCAAAATCCGCAAAGGGATCGCCTGCCCCAAAGTCATCGGCGGATGCATCTTGCTCAATGGCTGCCAACCCGGCATCTGCAAAAGGATTGTTGGCATCTGCAAAAGGATTGTTGTCGTCCTCACCTAAATCGCCCCCTGCTTCGACCGCTTCCCCGTTAGAAGGGGAAAAGGGATCCTCAGCAAAGGGATCGGTAGCGAACATTTGGGTTTCAGGGTCATCGGCGATCGCCCCCCCTCCAAAGGGAGAGGCTGCAAACTCATCCCCGGGAGAATTGACACTCGCCATTTCTCCAGAGTCAATATCACCTAGCCCCAGATCGTCAAAGTTAAACGCCTTTTCCCCGCCCATGTCGGTAACATCACCGGCCTCAGGCTGAGCCCACGCCCGAAATTCATCCGAGTTAACATCCGCCAGGGTGGCATTTGTATTCCCCGTACTCATGCCCGTCTCTTCTTCGGCGGCGACAAACTGACTGGCATAGGCCAACCCATTATTGGCAAAATCTACAAACTCAGGATCCGTCGTGATATTAAGAACAGCCCGATATTGATCCTGCGCCTCAGCATATTGCTGGAGGCCATAACAATAGATATGCCCCCGCAGCAAGAGCACACTCGGGTCGGTGGGATACTCGGCGGCGAGCTGATCAATGACAGTGGCAGCTTCTTCATAGCTCCCCTGCATATAGGCTCTCTCAGCTTTCTGGTATGCTTGAGAGTAATCAGTACTTGACGCCATTTCCTATCTCCTGCCGGTTAAGCGGTCTAAAGCAACTTCAGCTGATTAGGCGGCCCATCGAGCTGAACGTAGGACAGCAACGTGATCGAGTAGGCGAAGGGAACGACCAGAGCTTGCGTCTAGCGTCCACTCCCCCTTCAAGAAGGGAGCCATCGAATCTGGTGTACTGCGGGAGATCTGTAACTCCTCAACATCCATCCAATCAGTACCCACAATCTGATTAACGGCTAAGCCTAACATAGTTCCCTGATCCTCAACCGCAATGACGGGAATTTCAGGTCGATCTGTGTTGAGCTGTGTGGGGTACCCCAAAAACTGCCCGAGGTCAGCAACCCAAATCACGCGCCCCTGTTCGTTAAGGGTACCTAATAGTAATGGAGATACGTTCGGCACGGGCGTAATTCGGTCGGGGGTGTGTTCAATAATTCGGCGAATCCCCGTTGCTGGCAGGGCAAACTCGTCCCCAGATGTGACAAAGAATCGCAGGTATAATTCACCCTCTGGCGTCTCTAATTCCTGCAGCTCTGGCCCCTGGTCTTGCCCCGTTCCGGTGAGAAAGTCTGGGTTTCCTACCATGCCAATAGTCCTCTCAAGTGCTACCCCCGAAGGAGTTGCTTAACGGTGCCCACCAACTCATTAGGCTGGAATGGCTTAGCAATGTAAGCATCCGCACCCTGTTTCATGCCCCAATAGCGATCAAATTCTTCGCCCTTTGACGAACACATCACGATGGGAACATTTTGGGTGGATGGATCAGCCTTGAGCCGACGACACAGCTCGTACCCATTCATGCGGGGCATGACGATGTCAAGAACCACTAAATCGGGCGGCTGCCCCGATTGAATATGCTCCAGAGCCTCAACACCGTCGCCAGCCACTGTCACCTGCAATCCACTCCCCCGAAGCAGATCGGTAATCATTTCCCGTTGGGGAACGCTGTCTTCCACCACTAAAACCATGCTCATAGTATTCAATAACTCACCAATTGGCTCCCCTGAAACATAGGTTCAAGAATCCCACTGTGCTTGCCGGTGACGGTGACAGCGTGAAACGGCTTCAAGCACTGTTCCTGTGACCATTAAAGTACCCCTAAATTCAGGAAATCCTTGAAGGATCGAAGAAATTGATGTGCGAGAAAGCTGCCGCCTGACAATTTTAGCTGAGATGTCCTGTTCAGCACTCCCAATCCTTACGAGTTGGGCGCTGCACGCTGTGGGCGATCGCCAAACGCCGCGTCAGAATCCAACCGCGCCTGAGTTCCCCAACCACCCCTATCGTCCCAGAGGAGGCATCGGGCCAACATCCAGTTCAGGATCATCCTTGATCGCCGCTGCCAGCAGGCTATCCGGCTCGGGGCGCTGTGGGTTGCCCAACCCGACATACTTCTCCACTAGGGTCAGTAGTTCTTGAGCCCCAAAGGGTTTAGTGAGATAGTCCGTCGCCCCGGCCATGCGGGCCTTGACGCGATCGATGAAGCCATCTTTCCCAGTCAACATCACAATGGGCGTCTGGCGAAACGCTGTGGATTGGCGCAACATAGCACACAACTCGTAGCCCTCTAGCTCTGGCATGGCAATGTCGCACAAAATCAGATCGGGCTTGAGCTGAAACAGTAAGCTCAGTGCCCGCAGTGGATTGCCAATCGACGTTGCTTCGTAGCCATGCTCGTCCAAAATCTGCTCCACCGTTTGGCGAATGGTGAGGCCATCATCCACACACACCACCCGAGGCACCCGCGCCGCATCCCATTCTTCTAAATCCGACGCTAGGGGCTCAAACACGATCGCTTGGGGAAACTGAATGACTCCCCGGCGCACGTAGGGATAGAGACCCTTTGCGACAGCCACAACACTACGGTTGAGATAGCGCGCCATTTGCTGCACCGAGGTTTTGCCATCCATCCACTGCAACAGGCGATTGCCCTGGAGGGAATCTGATTCGTCTATCCGCTTGGTATCTGCTAAGGTTGGGCACTGGTGAGGTGACTGAATATGAGGATGAAACTGCTTCCACTCTTGGATTTGCTGGGTAATGCTCGTCACTAAGGGGCCAATCTCAAAGGTTTTGAGGCGGGGGCTTAACCCAGAGCCGAGCTTAAAGACAAAGGATCCGTGGTGCAGGCTCAACAGATCAAACAGGGTTTCATGAACCATGCCATTGAGAATCGTGCGTCCCTGCTCGGGGGTAAGCACATGGGTTTCGAGCAATGCCCACAGATAGCCATACTCTGGGGAGTTGAAGGTTGAGATGGCGGATAAATCAACGTTGGCTTTCGCTAGGGCATCATCAAGACCGTAGCGATGCAGGTGATCCCGCAGACGGTTGAGGCGACCATCGGTGGTGCCTGCGTACACAATCTGCCCATTAAATAGAAAGACGAGCCACGACTGGGGAGAGGGTGCTTCTTCGGCGCGATCGCCCATCGCGATGGGTGTCCATGTCGGGTAGGCTTCAACATACAGCTCACCGGTACGCTGACCCAACTCAATCAGTTGGAGAATGCTGCGAATATCGATCTCAACCAGTCGCCCCTGCATATTCGTCAGCTATCCCTCGGTGGTCATCCGTCCCGACAGAATCCTCAACGTAACATCTTAATCTTAACTAGCCCGAGCTGCGGCAGACATGCAGACATTCCCTCATTGCAATGCGCCAGTTCCGGTTCTGGGCATTCTCCCAGTCTGAGGTTCCACGGTGAACGGGGCTGGGACGTGAGGCAATCAGTCAGGTTGAGTTGTCAACGCTGTCAACAGTATATTCGCAGATGCCTGTCTCTAGGCGACGATGGCTTATCCTGTCCCAATGGGCAGCTATCCGATCGCGATCGTGGGAAAATTCGCGATAAAGAACAACTTGCAACCATGTTTCCCGAAGCTGAACCCATTACAATTGGGAGCAATCTAAGCCCTCTGCGAAATTCAGTCATCTTTTGAACGCATGCGCTAGGTTAAGGGCATCATGTTTAAAGTCTGGGGTTTCGTGCCCTTGCGTCTAGCGCATCCACTCTGCCCAAGGTGAACGGGGCCTTGCTCTCTCGGGTCACAGCTTGGAGCCGAGTTCGCAGGATGTTTGGGGGCTCGGGTTGCCCATCGCAATGGAAAGAGGACGACCGGCGTGCTTTATCTGGCTGAGGTTCAAAAAAAGAGCGGCTTCATCGGCAGTGGTAAGGCAGAGTTTAAGTTGATTGCCTGTCAGCGGGGTGAGGCGTGGACGCCGGTACCGGGTGAGGAATTGGTCACCGCCCCTGATGACGCGACTTACAACGCGGGTGCCCTCGTTATGGTTGAGATGGGAGGCAATAAACAGATCCAGCGCCACTATGATGCGGGTCGTCCTTTAGTTGGCATCCTGCAAAACTTTTCTAACCAGAGCAAAAAATTCAAGGCTCAAGAGGACGAAATTGAGCAGTGGAAGCAGTCACTGACGTTCCAGAGCCAGGAACTTAACCGTCGGGAGATGGAGCTCGAGACTCGCCAAGAGCAGGTCGAACAAGCGGAGGCGGATTTAGAACAGCTTGAAAGTCAGCGTCAAGAGGTCGAAACAGCACAGCAGGCTCTGGAAGAACTCCGCCAAGAACTAGAGCGCAAGAATCAGGAACTGGAGGGAGCTTGGGCGCATCTCAATGGCGAAATTCGGCGGTTTGAAGAACGTCAGGAAGAGGCGAGCCAGGTTGCCGGGTTGGATGAGGAGCAGGTTCAGCAGATTCAGGAGGCCCTAGATCGCCTGATGAGTGCGGTCACGCCGACGGAGGGGGTGCGCGAGCAACTGAACTTGGCCTTTAGCTTGGTGGATCAGCAGCAGTCTGGGCTGACGGATCATCAGACGACCCTTGAGGGGCAAAAAGCCGAGCTTGAGTCAAAGTATCAGCAGATTCAACAGGATGAGTCTGCGATCGCTGAGCGTAGAAAAAATTGGCAAGATGCGGAAGCCGTTTTGACTGGACGACGGAGCGATCTTAAGTTTCAGCAGCAGTTGCTGGCACTCAAGCAAGAGCAAATTCAGCAGGTTTCCCAGCGCCTACAGTCTCAGAGCAACCTCTATCAGCAGGTGTATGAACTTCTCAACACCTCTGACAAGGTGCGATTGAGTGACAAGGTCGATGTCGCTGCACTGGAAAGTATGGATATCAACGCGCTGCAAACTTTAGTTGAGGATCTTGAGAAGGATTTGGAAAAGGTTTCTCGTTTTGTCAGCGATCAGGAAGAAGAGCTGAACCTAGAGCAGCAGGCGATCGACGAAATCAAGCAAAAAATCAGCGAGGCAAATGATTTCGATCGGCTGCAACTTGAAACCGAATTGGCCGATGAGCAAGATCGCTATCGCATGTTAAACGAAACCCTAGTGGGGCAGCGTCGTAATTTGCTCGAACGGGAAGAGATTTTGAGTCAACATCAGGCGGTGCTCCGTCGTCGCCAGGGCATAGCCGCAGAGGAAACGCCTGTCAGCGCAGTGGATTTGGAACCTGTGTTGAAGCAAATTGATGCGCTACGGACGCAGACCTCAGAAGACCTCAAGGCGATCGAGCAAGAGGTGAAAGACATTCAAGGCAAGATTGATGGGCTGAAGCAAGAGGTGGAGCAAAAAGCGGCTGAACAGGTTATGGCTCAGGCTGAGATTCAAAACTTGGAAGCTCGGATTGCTGAGCAGAAGGCTGCGGTTGCAGCACTAGAGAGCAAGGCCAGCCTCTTTGAAGCGTTGGTTGGGCCTTTGCAAGAAGGCATTGAGGGGCTGCGTCAAAAGCTGAGTGAGACGGCTGAGTCTATCTCGAAGTTTCAGGAAGCCAGTGACTATCAGCTTCAGGCGATCGCAGAACTTCGGCAAACGATTGCCAGCCTGCCGGGGGGCACCTCCCGCACCGTGGCGGCATCTTAGGAGTGGCGGAAGTCTCCCTACTCTGTTGCAGGACACCCCCTTGAATCGCAACCCTTGCATCCTGTGCCCTAGCGATCTTTGACAGTGGCTATGCTGATGCTTCGTTCCATTGGGGCTCAGTCAATCTGTGTCTGATGGGGGATGAAGTCTTGGCGGTGAGTTGGGATAAATTTTGACGGGGCGGTACGCTTCACAGTCCACGGTTGACCCCTTGCCTGAAACCGCACCTTAACACCTGGAATATGGGGCTGCAGCACCCGGGTTAAAACAGAGCTTTTTAAGAGGTGTTTTCAAAGCACGATCCTTGTTGAATCAAGGGTTCGGTTCCTGCCACAAGGCCCAACCTGTTTGCCAATTTTGAGAAATAGGGTGCAGGGATTAGGGCAGATTTCAGCCCCAGGCGCACCCTGCGAATGTCTGGCATGCGCCATAGAGATCTGTGTTCCCTAAACCGGATGAATTCGGTGAGGGGGATGAGTCTCTGTACTGCAAAGCGGTGGCGTGAATCTCGGCGACGCTAGGGGCTGTATCCATTTCCATTCAATCTAGAGGCCCTGCCACGGCTGGGTACCGCCCTTAGCATTGTTGTGAGGGCGGGCGCGGTGATCTCGTCTTTCAAGATCAATTGAGGACGTGCCCTAGCTTTGCAGGCTTTTTTCGTGACTTTTGCCCAAGCCACTGCTCTGATGATCGGGGATAAACAGATCGGCTCCTGTGTGCAAGTGGAGGTGAATTGGTAGGCGGTTAGCCCCGATCAGCGACGATGGGGGTTGGGACAGGAGGGTTGAGTGGTAATTGTAGTATGTGTAGTATAACCTAGGAAAGGGTGCGAGTTTGGCGCGCCGTTTCTTGGATTGATAGGCGTGAATGGGCGCTGGGATAGAGTGCAATGGCTAAGTTTGCGGACATTGTTGGCTATTACAAGAACTACCGGGCGATCGCGGTGTTCAGCATTGTGGCGAGCAGCGTGTTTGAGCTGATCGACCTGGTGGTGCCCTACTCGATGGGGCAGTTGCTAAATGTGTTGTCGAATCAGCCTGTAGACCAATTGGCGCAGGGTTTGGTGGGTGGGCTGGCGCTGGTGTCTGGCTTGGCCCCAACGCGATCGCTCACCATTGGCCTGTTGCTGGGGCTGATTTGTGCGGTGACGGTGGTGCGCGCGCCCATTGAGCCGTGGCTGGGGGTTTGGTTTCACTGGGGTATTGCCCTCAAATCTCGCCGCGACCATGCGGAAAGCGTGGTGCGCAAGCTGCTGAGTTTGCCGTTGGGGTTCTATGACGAGCACAACCCCGGACGGATTGCGGGTCGGGTGGCGCGGGGGTTGTCGAATCATACGTGGACCTATCCCGACATTGCGGGGCAGTTGATTCCTAAGCTGGTGCGCGTGTTTGGGATTTTCTGCGTGATTTGGGTGATTCAGTGGCAGATTGCGACGATCTTTCTGCTGTCCTTTGTGGTGATTTTGAGCGTCAGTTTGCGAAATTTGGTGCGCATTAATCGCAAGGAGCAAGCCCTCGATCGCTATATGGAAACTACGGAAAGCCGCACCTCAGAAATCATCACCAACATCAAAACGGTGAAAGCGTTTGCAGCAGAAAACCAGGAGTTGAGCCGTCAGCGGCGGCGGTTCCAGCGGGAGCTGACGATGGTAGATCAGGGCATTCACCGCAGCTATGTGGTGCTGATCGCGTGGCAAGAGTTGATGATTCAAAGCTGCGTGTTTGGGGTGTTGGTGCTGACGTTGATCAGTACCCTGCGCGGCAACATTTCCCTAGGGCACTTCATCACCACGCTGACGGTGTCAAGCATGGCCTATGCGGAGCTAGAGCCGATCAGCAACCTGGCGGAGATTTTTACCCGTCGTTATGCGTCGATGCTGCGGTTTCACGAGTTTTTGCAGTTGCCGACCAGCATTGAGGCGCAGAGCGTGGCAGCAGACCCGGAGGCGATCGCGCACTACCAGTTTTCAGGGAAGGTGCATTTTGACCACCTCACTTTTGGCTACGATCGCGATCGGCCCGTACTACAAGACATCAATCTGTTAATCGAGCCGCGCCAGACGGTGGCCCTCGTGGGGCGATCAGGATCTGGGAAATCCACCCTAGTGAAGCTGCTGTTCCGTTATTTTGATCCGCAGTCGGGTCGAATTTTGATCGACGGCGAAGAAATTCGTAAGCTGGATATTACGGGCTATCGCCGCCGACTCGCGATCGTGCATCAGGAGGTGGATGTCTTTAACGGCACGTTGATGGACAACCTGCTCTATGGCAACCCCACCGCCACCCGCGACCAGGTAGAAGCGGCCTGTCGCATTGCCCGCGCCGACGAATTTATCCGGCAAATGCCCGACGGCTATGCCACAATCGTCGGTGAGCGCGGGGTGCGCCTCTCTGGGGGACAGCGCCAGCGCCTCGGCATTGCTCGGGCGCTGCTGGTGGAGCCGGATGTGCTGGTGTTTGATGAAGCTACCTCTAGCTTGGACTATGAATCGGAGCGAGCGATTCAACGGGCGATGGGCAGCATCTTAGGGACGCGCACGACAATCATCATTGCCCACCGCTTGAGCACCGTTCGCGATGCCGATTTGATTGTGGTGCTCGACCAGGGCCGCATTCTGGAAATGGGTAGCCACGAAGCTCTGCTGCGCCAGGGCGGTCTGTATCATCGCCTCCACACGCTCCAAGAAACCGGGGATCTGTTGGCCTAATCCAGTGAGGCGGAGCGGGGTCTCCGGGCCGCGTTCCGTCGGGCTTGTCGGCCCAGACTCACGGACATCGGCGTCCCGCAAATTCGGGATTTGCTCTGGGAAGCGCAACCCACGGTCGGATCCCGTTTGCCGGGTCATGCATTGGCTAGCGGGTCATGATCGAGAAACTAGGGATCTGGAGGCGCGATTTTCCGAACAATGGCGATCGGGTTCTCGATCGCGGCCCTTAGCTAGAGGCACTGGTGTAAAACCGCAGCGCAAACCGCCAAAACAGGTGGGAGATTTGCAGCAGCGCGATCGCCAGCCCCGCCGACCCAATCCACCACGCCACCTGCCCCTGACCCAACACCACCTGCGCCGGAATGGTGGTGAGAAAGGCGACGGGGATCACGAAGGTGAAAAAGATGCGATAGGCCATGGGATAGGCCGCGATCGGAAACCGCCCCGCATCTAACAGCCCCCGCAGCACCTCCGTCACGTTGTAGATTTTGACGAACCAGATGCTCGTCGCGCCCAAGATAAACCACAGGCTATAGAGGCTGAGAAACCCAAACAGCAGCGTCGGCACCCCTGACAGGTAGGCCCACGGGCTCAGCCCCAGTTGTAACCCGGCGTAGAGAACCATGATGGTGCCAAACAGCAGGTCGGGGAATCCCCAGGGTGACAGGATGCGGGCCGACAGCCAAAACTGCGAGCTAATGGGCTTGAGCAGCACAAAATCTAGGGTGCCTTCCTGGACTTGGGTGACGATTTTGTTGAGGTTGGGGGCCAGCACCGTGGCCGAAAAGCCCTGAAACAGCGTGAAAATGCCCAACACCACCAGCGATTCTTCCCAGCTCCAGTCTTGAAACTGGTAGCCGCTGCCATAGAAGAGAAACAGCCCAAACAGGCTACCGATGAGGCTACCCAGGCTGCTGAGGGTGGAGATGAGAAAGTTGAGGCGATATTCCAGCTCGGCGGCGATCGCGGTGCCCCAAAATAGCCGCAACACGGCCCAATAGCGTGCCATCATGCCCCCATTCCCGAATATTGTTTGAGTCCCTGCCGCCACAGCCAGCGGTTCAGCGCGAGGAAGATCAGGCTCCAGCCCGCGATCGCCAGAATCCCCTTCACAATATCCGTCGGCTCACCAATTAACAGCGTGGCGGGAAAGTAAATCAGGTACGGAAACGGCGTCCACAGCACAATAGCCTGCATCGTTTCGGGAAAGACCGTGATGGGGGCAATCATGCCCGACAGAAAGGTGTAAATCAGATACCAAAACTGCTCGACCGCCGTGGCGCGCTCCGTCCAAAAGGAAAGCAGCGCAAAGGTGTATTGCATCAAAAACCGGAGGCAAAAGGCGAGGGAAATCGCGATCGCGCTCAGCACCGCATCCCCCCAGGACGGCACCCAAAAGGCTTGGGGATACAGGGCAAAAAACAGTGCCACCAGCAGCACAATAAAGGGCAGACGGGCAAACCGCTCGGACACGTGGCTAAAAAAGTGTCGCCACACCGGATCGACGGGCTGCAACAAATAGGGCGACAGCTTGCCCTCCACCACCTCGCGCTCAAATTCCCACACCACCCACACCACAGTGAACTGGCGCACCAGAAACACCGAGAGAAAGTAGCGCACGACGGTGACGCTATCAAAGGCGAACTGGCCGCTTTGGGCTGCCTGCGCCCAAATGCCCATGAAAATCAGCGGAAAGGTGCCCGACAAAACCCAAAACAGCAGCTCGGCGCGATATTCCACCATGTAGGCGTAGTACACCGACAGCATGACCCGCGTGATGGTCAGGACGCGCAGCACGGGTTTGAGGGCGATCGCGAGCTTGGGTCGTCGTCGCGCCGGGGGAGAAGTGGGATAACTCATGCCGTCACTGTAGCGCTCCTGTTACGCCCAATTTTCTGTGATCCTACAAAAAACTGGGCGTTCCCAAACTTGCCGGAAAGGGCGATCGCGTCCACCGTCCAAGATCAGTCCCATCCCCCTCCTCAGGTGTTGAGCTTGCGACCCGCTGGTGGCTTGCCCAGCACCCATAGCGTGTTAAGATCCCGCAGGTAAAACACGCAAAACAGGCCGCCAACATCGGCCATGCGGCAAAAAACAGCAGATTCGGCCCCGTAAACGGATCCAGGTATTGCCGAAACTCGCCAGCGTGGAAACCCCGTGCATCACCAGCACTGCGCCGTAGGTCCACGGCTTCAGCACCCCCATCACAACGCCCAGCACAATCACGAACTGAATCACACCCAGGCCATAGACCAAGGCCGTGCCGACCCCACTCAGTCCATAGAATGACCCGAACACTTTGATGGCATGGGCCGGATTGACGGCCTTGTCCAACACCCACATCAGCAGCACCAAAAAGACACTAATCCGCAGCAAAAACCGCACCAGGGACACTCGCCCCCCAACGTTACCCAGGGAAGTCATGGCGACCATCCAAATTCAACGTGATTGCAGTGTGGCGAGGTTTTCTGAGCGTCGCCTGAGCCCCATCCCAGAATGTGCTGATTGGCAATCTGACAAAGTCTGATGCCTGCGGCAAACCGCTACGGGTATCAAAAGCGCGCGATCGCGCCACCACCGCCACGGTTGCTGCCCCTAAAGTAGTACAAATCAACTGATTTTGAGGCTGCGGGCGGTGTCCTGCTGTCTGCCGATACCGACCGATTCATCTGC
>JACYME010000067.1 GCA_015272155.1 Leptolyngbyaceae cyanobacterium T60_A2020_046 | reverse complement strand
ACCAGCATCACCTCAGCAGTTTGCGCGATCGCCTCCAAAGTTTGGGCGATCGCGATCTTGCTCAATGGCAAAAACTCCAGGCCACCTATCACCACAGCCCGAATTTATATCCACAACCGGCCCCTGTGCCTCACGACGCAACCAAGGAGGCGGCATCCTGACGTTCCACGTCATAGGTCCAAAAGTCGCGGGCCATCAGCGTCTTCGGAAAAATCGCCCGCGCCTCTGCCAGCAAATCCTCAAGCTGAATCGGGTTACCCGGCGCGTAACGAGGGCTAAAGTGGGTCATAATCAACTGCCGCACCTGGGCCGCCAGCGCCACCTGCGCCGCCATGGTAGAGGTGGAATGCAGCCGCTGGTAAGCCATCTCCGCATCCTGGTGAGCAAAGGTGGCCTCGTGGATCAGCACCGATGCCCGATGGGAAAGCTCGACCGCCGCCTCACAAAACACTGTGTCCGTGCAATACACCACACTGCGCCCTTTGAGCGTGGGGCCACAGAGGTCAGCCCCATTGATGCGGCGGCCATCGGGCAGGGTCACCACTTCTCCATTTTTGAGGCGACCATACAGCGGCCCTGACGGAATCCCCAACGCCTGCGCCCGCTTTACATCAAATCGTCCGGGGCGATCGACCTCATCCACGCGATAACCAAAGGCCGGGACGCGATGTTCTAACTGCGTACAGGACACCGTAAACTCGTCGTCGCGATAGACCACCCCCGGCTGCACAGCATGCACCTTGATCGGAAAAGAAAAGTGGGTTTGTGAATAGCGCCGACAGGCTTGCAAGTAGTCGTTTAACGGGGGGGGGCCGTAGATATCCACCCGCTGTTGCGGGTTGCCCGCCAGACCACAGCTTGCCAGCAGCCCCATCAACCCAAAAATGTGGTCGCCATGCATGTGGGTGATGAAAATGCGACGAATCTGGCTGGCCTTGAACTCGCTGCGCAAAAACTGATGCTGGGTGCCTTCGCCGCAGTCAAACAGCCAGACCTCTGCCCGTTGGGGAAGCCGCAGGGCGACGCTCGACACGTTTCGCGATCGCGTCGGGACACCAGAGCTTGTGCCAAGAAAGGTCAGTTGCAACGCAAGGTACTCCCAGAATTTGGTGGCGACCCTCCTATCTTGACATGGGAGCGCAGCCCCAACTGCGCCCCGCCCCCCTGATTCTCCGCCCCATTGCCCATGCATCGGGGTTGCTGACTTTGGGGATAAATCAGAAGTTGGCGGAATTGAGTCTTTGTTTTAATTCAGCCTGCGATTCAGCACCCCCCCATGCAGCTATTGAGTCTCAACGGGGGAAGTCTCCGTCGGCTGGGCGCGCAGCAGTTGCATAGCGGTGTCGGCATCGACGGGTCGTGAGAAAAAGAAGCCCTGCGCGAGATGACACCCCAAGGCGTTGAGGGCGTCACACTGGGCTTGGTTTTCGACGCCCTCCGCGATCGTGCTCATGCCCAGGCTGTCGGCCAGCGCTACGATCGCGCGGACGATCGCCGCATTTTGGTCGTGCAGTTCGAGTTCTGCCACAAAGGAGCGATCGATCTTCAGCGCATCCACCGGAAACCGCTGCAAATAGCTCAGGGAAGAATACCCGGTGCCAAAGTCATCGATCGCCACTTGAATGCGACGGCGCTTGAGCTGTTCGAGCAAATCGATGGCAGAGATGGCGTTTTTCATCAGCTCGCGCTCGGTAATTTCGAGCTTGAGCAACTGACCATCGATGCGATAACGCTCCAAAATATCCTCAATTTGTTCAATAAAGGTGGGGTTTACAAAGTGCCGGGCCGAAAAATTCACCCCCAGACGAAAGGGCAACGGCACCAGGTCTTGGCTTTGCCACGCTTCGAGCTGACGGCAGGCATCAGTCATCACCCATAGGTCAATGGGCTCGATGATGCCCGAGTCTTCAGCAATGGGGATGAAATGATTGGGTGGAATCAGGCCGCGATCGCGCCTGCTGCCATCGCACCAGCGCTTCAAACCCATTGAGCCGCCGGGTTTTGAGATCCACAATCGGCTGATAGTGCAGCCCAAACTCCCCGCGCTTAACCGCCCGTTGAAGTTCGGTTTCGAGGTGAAAGCGATCGGTCAACTGGTGGTGCAGGGTTTCGTGAAAAATGGCGTAGCGCCCCTCGCCGCTTTCCTTGGCGCGATACATGGCGGCGTCGGCATCCCGCAACAGGTGCTCGGGCTGGGCATAGCCCCGGTGACCAATGACGATGCCGATGCTGACGGTGGTGTAAAACTCGTGGTTTTCAAGCTGGAAGGGCAGGCGGATCTCGGACTGAATGCGCTCGGCGACGCGGATGCCGTCTTCGGGGCCGTCGATGTTTTCTAGCAGCAGAATAAACTCGTCCCCGCCGAGACGGGCGATTGTCGTCCCCGCTGGAACGCAGGAGTCAAGCCGCCGCGCCATCGCAATGAGCAACTGGTCGCCGACTAAATGGCCGAGGGAGTCGTTGATCACCTTGAAGCGATCGCAGTCCAAAAACAACACCGCAAACTGCGCATCGATGTGCTGTTTCGCCCCTTTGAGCACCTGCTTGAGCCGCTTCATAAAGAACGCTCGGTTGGGCAGTTCCGTCAGGCTATCGTGGAGGGCCATGTGCAGCAGCTTGGCCTGGGCCTTTTGGCGCGCGGAGATCTCCTGTTCAAGCTGCATGGTGCGCTGCCGAACGCGCAACTCTAGCTCGCCGTTGAGACGCTGGAGGGCGTCTTGGGTTTTGCGAAGCTGCAACTGAGTGTCAATGCGCACAATCACTTCCTCAAGCTGGAAGGGTTTGGTGATGTAGTCCACCCCGCCGACCTGAAAAGCCTGCACCTTATCGATCGCCTCATCCAGGGCACTGAGGAAAATGACTGGTATCTCCTGGGTTTTGGCCTGCGACTTGAGGCGACGACACACCTCATAGCCATCCATTTCTGGCATTTTGATATCCAGCAGAATGAGATCGGGCAGGGCCGCCTCAGCGACGGTGAGGGCCATGGGCCCCGTAGTGACGCTGCGAACCTTATAGTTTCGCTCTGTCAGCATATTTGACAGGAACTTTAGGTTATTCGGCGTATCGTCAACGATCAGGATGTCTCCCTTTTTGTCAGACATTGTGCCTCTTGAACACGGAGAAAACAAAGCGCTGGCGAGGTTGCAGAAGATTCGGTGTCCCTCTCTGGTACGCAGCGCACCGGAAACTGGACTGACCGAATACTCTGCCCTGGACTTGCAGCAACGCTAGCCGAGACAGATATCCAGGCAACTGGGCTAAGGGTGATGGCGATCGCGCAAGGCACACGGGGATCGCGATTGTCATATCTTCCGCGCCACAACGTGACACCGGAAGTCGCTTTCTACATCCATAGAGCCGCCAACCGTCAAACCCGACTCCGGCGACAGGAGACCCACTGGTTCATTCTGCCCTGAAGGTTGGGTCAGGCTCCAGCGCCATAGGACACAAATCCATGCGCAACGAAACCTGATCCGGGGTATCGATGGATGAGATCTCTGGGTCGGCTCAAAAAGTTGATTTGTCGAGGATGGATAAGCCCCTAGAGACTGATATCGATTCCCTAAAGCGGAATGACAAAATCCGTATCTTCAAAACCCCTATTCCAGGCTTGGGATAGGGGTTTGGGGTGAAGGCAAACGGAGTGTCAAAACAAAAAATCGATATGACTGATGATTCGTGGGATCTCCGGAGTCGGTTCAAAAAGTTGATTTGTGGGCGATGACCCAGACCCTAGGGATCTGAGCATGCGATGACTAGAGCGGTTCAGGAGCCGATAGCATGGACAGGAGGAGGTCGTAGTGGAAATTCTCAATCAGGGATTGGATGAGCGTCACCAGTGGCGCGCCTTCGGGCGGTACCAGTGCCAGAAGCTCCATGACATGTTCTTGATCCGCGACGGTGGCCGCCGATCGCAGGCTATCGATCCAGTCTGGCGGCATTTGGCGCAGATAGGTTTGCACCTCGGCTGAGCCCAGCGTGAGCCGCGCCGCTGATGAGGACTGGGCAGCGGGCATCTCGTCGGCGTAGTAGTAGCGCACGCCCAGATGTTCCGCAATTTTGTCGAGGATGACGGTTTCGCGGAAGGGCTTGCGCACGTAGTCATCACAGCCTGCGGAGAGTACCACGACCTTTTCCTGTTCGAGGCCGCTGGCGGTGAGGGCGATGATGACGGTGGCCTGTCCTTTGAGGTGGGATTTGATGTGGCGGGTAGCTTGGTATCCGTCCATCACGGGCATCCGCATGTCCATCCAGATCAGGTCGGGCTCCCAGGTTTCCCAACGGTCGATCGCGTCTTGCCCGTTGGCGGCGGTGTTGACTTCAAAGCCCAAGGGTTCCAGGATTTGCATCAGCAGTTGGCGGCTTTCCCAGCGGTCATCGACGACGAGAATGCGGCGCGATCGCTCCCCCGGTGCGAGCCCCACGACCCGTCGCTCGGGCTGGTGTGGCCGGGTGCCTTGGTGATCGGTGGCGATCGCCTGAATTTCAACCCGAAAGCGGGAACCGAGCACATCCGCCGCCGCTGGACTGGGCTGGGCAGCGCGATCGAGGCCGGGGGTGTAGGCCATGCCGTGGCTGGTGACGGTGATATGCCCCCCCAGTAGTTCCACAAATCGGCGGCTGATGGGTAGCCCCAAGCCCGTGCCCGATCGCGTATTGAGCCCGACTTCGCTTTGCATAAAGGCTTCAAAAATCAGCGGCATATCCTGGGGAAAGATGCCGTGCCCCGAGTCTTCGACCTCAAAAAACAATCGGCAGGGGCGATCGTGGGGTTCTGGGGGCGGGGGATCTGCATCGGCGATCGCCACCATCCCTGCCCGCATTACGATGCGCCCCTCATCGGTGAACTTCAGTGCATTGCTGAGTAAATTGAGCAACACCTGGCGCAGCTTACTCTCATCGGTTTTGATGGCCGGGGGCAAGTCTGGCGATCGCGCCACCGTCAGCGTCAGCCCCTTTTCCAACGCCCGCAGTTGAAACATGTCTTCTAGCCCCAGCAACAGCGGCTCAAGTTCGCACCGGGTTTCGTTGACTTGCACGCGCCCCGCTTCAATTTTTGACATGTCGAGAATGTCATTAATCAAATCGAGCAGGTGCTCGCCGCTGCTGTTGATGATGGTGAGGTTGGTTTGGTGGGTAGAGCTGAGGCTCGTGTCGCGGGCCATCAGTTGGCTAAAGCCGAGAATCGCATTCAATGGGGTACGCAGCTCGTGGCTCATGTTGGCCAAAAATTCACTTTTGACACGGTTGGCGGTTTCGGCCTCTTGGCGGGCGCGTTCGAGTTCGGCGTTCTTTTGGGCGACAAACTGGCGTTGCTCGCGCTCTTGTTCGAGCAGGTGGGCCTGGGCGATCGCGATACCCACTTGGGCCGCCACGTCTTGAATCAGGGTGGTTTCGGAAGTCGTCCAGTCGCGACGGCGATCGCACTGGTGCAGCACTATCACGCCGTTGGGCACGCCACGATAGGAGGTGCGAATCATCAGCAACGATTCAACCGAGGCCCGCAGATCGCCGTTGCCGAGCAGGGGCAGGCTAGGATCATCATCCCAGTGGACAATGACGGCGCGATCGTCCGCCAGCACCTGCTGAAGCATGGCGTGCTCGGCCAGCAAGGGCAGTGCCAGCATCGACTCCCAGCCGGGGGCCAGAAACTCGGCCACGGAGGGAAACTCCGGCACCGGACTGGGGATATAGGCATACAGGTTGCAGCGACTCACCTGCAACGCCTGCCCAATTTGGTCAACCGCCGTTTGGTAAATTTGCTGAACGTCTAGGCTTTGGCGAATTTGGGCGGTGATTTCGCCCAGCAGGCGCTGGCGCTGAAACTGTTGGCTAAGCTGGAATTCGGCCTGCTTGCGCTCGGTGATGTCGCGGACGACCCACACCACCGCATCGCGATCGATCGGGGAAATGCTGGCACTGAGCCAAATTCTGCGCCCGTCTACCGTGAGCTGATATTCGCCTTTGACCGTTTGCTGGGTGGCGATCGCCTGTTGCAAATAGCCCGACAGTTTCGCCGCTAGCCCCGGCGGAAAGGTATCTTGAATGGTGCGCCCCAGCATCGACTCCGCAGGCCGAAACAGCAGATGTGTGGCGCGGGGGGTCAAAATTTTCTGGCAGCGTTCCTGGGCATCGCGAATCAACACCAAGTCGTCCATTGCGGCAAAAAGCGCCCGCATTTCAGCATTCGCCTTGCGCAACGCATCCTCAGCCCAGCGGCGATCGGTAATATCCGCCCCC
>JACYME010000181.1 GCA_015272155.1 Leptolyngbyaceae cyanobacterium T60_A2020_046 | reverse complement strand
CCAATGTCGCCCTAGAGAGCCGCCGCGCGATCGCCCTGGGGTATCAGCCCCGTGGGGTGCGGGCAGGGCTGAGCGCGATCGCCCAGCACCCCAACGCCCTAGCCCTATATTAAAGATTCAGATTTCGTTCACCACCGGGAAATACCGCCACCGCACCATCCCCCGGCGATTCACCCCGCCCGATGGCACAGTTTCAGTTACAGTGATCAGTAATTCAAGCTGCGAAAATTTACGGATATTGCGGATCGTTCGATGATTACCGTACTGCTCTTGCTGGTCGCGATCGCCCTGCTCGTGTGGGGGTTTGTGCGAGCCCGCCCCTACGGAAAAATTGGCATTTATGCCTGGCTACAGTCGGTCGTGTTGATGGCGCCGTGGCTGCTATTTTTTGGCCTCTTTGCCACAGGGATTTATGTGAACCTAGCGGGCGTACTCTTTTTAGTGGTCGTTTCGGCAGGGCTCTACATTTACCTGGGGCGGCAGTTGCGCGCGATGGGTCAAGATGAGCTGATGGCGCAGAAAATGGCGACCCTCGCCACTGCGGCTGAGCCTGCCACGGGGGATGTCGAGCAATCACCCGACGCAGAAGCAGAGTCCCAGCCTGCCCAGGCCACGGGCGAACCCGACGCAGTACCCACCATGCCCGCCGAAGATCTCACCGCCCTGGAAGGGATTTTTGGCATCGACACCTTTTTTAGAACCGAAACCGTTCCCTATCAGCAGGGTGCGATTTTTCGCGGCAACCTGCGCGGCGAACCCGAGCCAACCCTGGCGCGCCTCAAAACCTCCGCCACAGAGCGCCTCGGAGAGAAATATCGCCTGTTCTTAATCCAAGACCCCGGCGCACGCCCCGTAGTCGTCGCCCTGCCCAGCAGCACCGATCCTCAACTCATGACCCTAGGGCAAAAGGTGATTGCCATCCTGTTGGGCATCGCCACCCTCGCGACCTGCATGGAAGCCGCTGGCCTGTTGATGAATATTGAACTGCTGTCTTCCCCAAGTCAGTGGCCCCAAGCGTTTCCCATTGCCGCCGGGGTCATCGTCATTTTGATCGTCCACGAATTAGGGCATTGGGCGATCGCGCGACAGAATGGCGTCAAACTAAGCTGGCCTTTCTTTCTTCCCACCTGGCAGATTGGAGCTTTTGGAGCCCTCACCCGGTTTGAATCCGTCCTACCCAACCGCAGCGTTTTATTTGATGTCGCCTTTGCAGGGCCAGCCGCCGGTGGGCTCCTCTCCCTAGCAATGCTGTTTGTGGGGTTGGTGCTTTCCCATCCGGGCAGCACCTTTCAGATTCCGGCGGAGTTCTTTCAGGGCTCAGCGCTGGTGGGTGCTCTGGCAAAAGGCGTTCTGGGCAATGCCCTGTCTGAGCCCATTGTGGATGTCCATCCCCTCACCCTGATCGGCTGGATTGGGCTGGTCATTACCGCCCTCAATTTGATGCCTGCCGGACAACTTGACGGAGGACGCATTGTGCAAGCCATCTATGGTCGAAAAACCGCAGGACGCACGACGGTGGTGACACTGATTTTACTCGCGATCGCGTCCTTGGCGAATTCCCTGGCGCTGTACTGGGCGGCGCTGATTCTGTTTTTGCAGCGCGGGCTCGAGCGCCCCGCCGAAAACGAACTCACCGAGCCCGACGACGCCCGCGCTGCCTTGGCTTTGCTGGCCCTGTTTTTGACCTTAGCGACCTTGATTCCCCTCACGCCCAGCCTGGCGGGCAAGCTCGGCATCGGCAGCTAGGCCCAGCCTCCCATGTTCCACAAATGTAGGGGGAATGTAGGGGTTCGGATTCAGGGCTAATATCCCGCCATCCCCCCGCCAAATGCACCGCTTGCTTGCCAAGACTTGAGATTAAGGATTCACGACCTGAACCTCCCATTCTCCCGTCTCGCCGTAGGTGTAGTGATATCGATCCTGGGGGCTGCCGCGCAAGGCTAAGTGATCAACAAAAATTGGCGTAAGCGCCACCAGAGCGAAGGTCTCCGGGGGCTGCACCGCATCTGGAGCCGGAAAGTCAAAGTCGGGGTGCGATCGCGGGGCAGCGGGCTCTGGCCACACAAACTGCTGACGCGCCGCATCAGAGAGTGCTTGCCAACGGCGCTGACGCTCAGCCTGCCATTGAGCATCTGGGGTTGTGGCGGTGGTGACCTGTATCTTGCCCCGCAGGCGAAACTGTTCGCGAGTTTGGGTAAAGTACCAGCACACCTCTGCTTGGGGACGGCGCTGAAAATGCTGCGCTTTTTTACTGCGGGTATCGGTCACAAAGAGCAGGCGATCGCAGTCCTCAAGAAATCCTCGAAACACCACCGTGCGCACCGTCGGCCAACCATCAGCATCCACAGTGGCAAGCTGCACATAGCGACTGTGGGGCTTGCTGCGGTTGCGGTGCAGGGCACGGGCTAGGGGCACACGCCAAGGCGCTAGGGTCATCACAGCGATCGCACATCCATCGTGAGGCGTTTTTATCCTAAGAAAGCATCATCTCAACTGTCGAGCACACCGGGACAGAACTCCCATTTCTCCTTGACAAGTTGCCCAATCTCACAAATCAGCCTTCGAAGAAATCGAAGTTTCCGTCATACTGTACCGACACGCTAAGGCTGATTCTGCCCCTCTCTCCAAAAGCCGTCGATCTTCTGTGCCTGCGTGAAAAGCTTGCGGCTATAGTGAGAGTTCAGTCTAACCGTACCGAGCAACCATACCTTGGGGTAGAAATACTATTCCCGGTGGGTACTGTCACCGGGGTGCGGTTATCATCCCAGACACGCCATCCACAGGACAGTGAATTTGCCACTATGACCCCCAGTGCCCCTCTTCTGTTAGTTATTGGCATCGTTCTGCTCTTAATTGGGGCAGAGGGATTCGTCCGGGGCGCAGCCAAGCTTGCCGCGATCGTTGGCCTCTCTCCCCTCATCATCGGCCTTACTGTAGTCAGCTATGGCACCAGCGCCCCAGAACTAGCAGTGAGCCTCCAGTCCTCCTATCTCGGGCAGGGCGATATCGCCCTCGGCAACGTCATCGGCAGCAATATTTTCAATATTTTGATGATTCTTGGCCTGTCTTCGGTGGTGTTTCCGCTCACGGTGGCCCAGCAACTTATTCGCCTCGATGTCCCCATCATGATTGGCATCAGCAGCCTGATGCTGGTCTTTGCCCTAGACGGCGAGTTGAGTCGCTCAGACGGCATTATCTTGCTAGTGGGCAGCGTCATTTACACCGGATTTTTGGTCTACCAGGGACGTAAAGAAACGAATGCCGCCGTGAAAGACGAATATGCCCGCGAATATGGCGATACCTCAAAACATAGGATTGCCCAAGTCTTGCAAAATCTAGGGCTGTTGGGGGTGGGGCTGGTGTTGCTCGTCGTCGGTGCAAAGTTCTTGGTAGAGGGGGCGGTGGAGATTGCGGAAGCCCTGGGACTTAGTCAGCTCATCATCGGGTTGACGATTGTGGCAGCGGGCACCTCCATGCCAGAACTGGCAACCTCTGTGGTAGCAAGCTATCGCGGCGAACGAGATATCGCAGTTGGCAATGTCATTGGCAGCAATATCTTCAATATTCTGACGGTGCTGGGCGCAACGGCCACCGTCGGAACAATTACGGTCTCTACTTCAGCGCTGCGATTTGACTTGCCCATTATGCTGGCTGCCACGATCGCCTGCCTACCCATCTTCTACACCGACAACCAAATTTCTCGCTGGGAGGGCATCCTTTTCATCGGTTATTACATTGCCTATAGTGCTTACCTGGTGATGGATGCCGTGGGCCACGACCAAATTGGCCTCTTTAGCACGGTCATGCTGATTTTTGTGATTCCGCTGACGGTGGTGACACTGCTCACCCTGGTGTGGCAGCATCCCGACCAGAAATCGGCCTTTACGCGATCGCGGGCAGCGTCAGCACCCCCCCCGTCCGAGGCGGCAGATCAACCCACAGACCTGCCTCCGTCGTCCCCCACGTCAACCCCGCCCCATACTGGGCCTGGGGCTGCTGATTCTGACAGCCCTTAGGCAACGATTCCAGCGGAATGCACGCGCCCTCAGTATCGGCATTGACCACCACAATGACGACCTCATCGGGACAGGTGCGGGCAAAGGCATAGTGTAAGCCCTTGGCATAGAGCGGATGATACGCTCCGGTGCGCAGGGCTAGATGCTGATTGCGCAGGGCAATCAGCGCCTTGTGGTGGTTGAGTAAATCTAGGTTCCACTGCGATCGCGGTGGAAACACGCGCCGACAATCTGGGTCTAACCCGCCCTGTAGCCCCACCTCATCGCCGTAGTAGATGCTGGGGGCTCCTGGAAACGTCATCTGGAGCAACACCGCCAGTTCCAAAGTGGCCTGATCGTCACCCGCAACGGTGAGGGCGCGGGCAACGTCGTGACTCGACAGCAGATTGAGCTGGGTGAGCTGAATTTCCCAGGGATATAGGCTCAGCAGTTTGGTGATTTTGCGCTGATAGCCTTCGGCATCCAACGCCGGGTAGGGATAATAGTCCGGAATTTCAACATATTCTTGAAGGATGCGATCGCCCCCAGCAAAGGCGAGGGTTGGCCCGGTGAATAGGTAGTTCATGACGCCATCAAATTGGGTGCCATCGAGCCAGGGGGCGGCATCTTTCCAAATTTCGCCCACGATGTACGCCTCGGGGTCGATAGCCTTGATGCGATCGCGAAACTCTTGCCAAAACCCCGGCACCTGAATTTCAAAGGGGACATCAAGCCGCCAGCCATCAACGCCTTGGCGAATCCAATACTCCCCAATTTGCATAATGTATTCGCGGGTGGCGGGGTTTTCGTGGTTAAACTCCGGCAGCGCCCGATTGTTGACCCAGCTTTCGTAATTGGCGGGCTTGGTGCCGTCATAGGCCGACAGCGGCCAGGTTTCCACCTTGAACCAGTTGAGCCACGGGGAATGGGGGCCATTTTCGAGAATATCGTTGAAGAAGAAGAACCCTCGACTGGCGTGGTTGAACACGCCATCGAGCACGACACGCAGGCCGCGATCGTGGGCCGCCTGCAACAGCTCGGTGAAAGCTTCATTGCCGCCCAACAGCGGATCTACCCGGTAGTAGTCGTGGGTATGGTAGCGGTGGTTGCTGGCGGACTGAAAAATCGGCGTGAAGTAAAGGGCCGTCACCCCCAACTCCACAAAGTAATCGAGGTTTTCGGCCACGCCCCACAGATCGCCCCCCTTGTAGCCACACAAAGTCGGCGGGGCATCCCACGGTTCCAAAGGCACCGCCATCTCAGGGTGGTGATGGGAGCGTTGGGTGCGGGCAAAGCGATCAGGAAAGATTTGGTAAAAAACCGCGTGCTTAACCCAATCTGGGGTGTGGATGGTCATTGAACCGCTCGGTGGTCTTCACGCTTAGGCTAACGGGTCAGCCCTGCGATCGCACGTTTTCGATCCGATTCCTTACCGTCTATGCCCGCCGCCCGCCGCTCCTCCAACGAGACGGGATTTTCGCTCAGGTTGCAGCCTCGTCCTCCGCCCAGTGCTGGGCGATCGCGGCGATTTCGGCCCAGCTTGGTTGCCAGCGATAGCGCCCGAGGTCGAGCTTCCCCTGGGTAAACCGGATGCCCTCCTCCTCCAGCAACGTTTGTTGAAGGGCGTCGGTACCATTGCGCAGCGGCGATCGCGAGACTTCTCCCTTGGCATTAATGACCCGATGCCACGGCACGCAATTGTCCGCCGTGACGCGATAGAGCGCATAGCCCACCAAACGCGGCTTGCCAATCAGCCCCGCCAGTTCTGCCACCTGCCCGTAGGTCGCCACCTGACCATAGGGAATTTGGCGCACCACGTTGTAAATGCGATCGTAGGTTTTGCTCACAAAAAAACAGGACTCTGCTAGCAAGACAGCTCTGGCGATGGGGGTTACGCCGCATCGGGCTGCATCACCGCGCAGAGATATTCCCCTTCGCTCACCCCCTGGGTAGATGCCACATCGTAAACCAGCCCTGGAGTCGTGGCGCAAACCTCCACCGTTTGGGCCACGATTCCAGCTTTGTTGAAGCACAAGAGCTGGCAAAGGCGATCGCCTGCCTTGACCCAAGTGCCCGGAACCACGCTCCCCTGCACAAAGCCCCCCGTCGGCGCGTAGTATTTCGTCACTTGGCTGGTGCGGGTCAATGGCATTTCCACCGGACACACGGCGGGTTGGTCGTGCAAAACTTGGCGCTGACGCAGATAGTTCAGCACGCCAGCGGTGCCCCGTTGCACGGCGATCGCGTCGAGAGTCATACCGTTGCCGAGTTCAACCGTCCAGGCATCGCGGTCAAAGGTCAGCGATCGCCCCTGCTTAGCAAAGGCCGCCTCA
>JACYME010000121.1 GCA_015272155.1 Leptolyngbyaceae cyanobacterium T60_A2020_046 | reverse complement strand
AATGCCTACCCTACGATGCCCTGGCCTAGTGCCCAGACTCTGGCTGGGCACTCCCCCCGGAGGCTCTGCCTCCCCTGCATATCGCACTGACAGCCCTTCACCCAAGATTCAACCATGTCTTTTAACCTAGTTGATCGCCCCTGGATTCCGGTGATGACACCCGACTTCCAGACCCGGGAGGTTTCCCTCGTTGAACTCTTTCAAACCTGGGAAACCCTGCGGGAAATCCAGGCCGATAACCCACCCACTACCCTCGCACTCTATCGCCTGCTGTTGGCAATCCTCCATCGTGCCTACCAGGGGCCGCGCAACGAAGACCATTGGGAAGAAATCTCTGAGGACAACGGTCAAGGGGCGATCGCCTACCTCAACCAATGGCGCGATCGCTTCGATCTACTCCATCCTGATCATCCCTTCATGCAAGACCCCGTCTTGCCCCTAGAAAAAGCCGTCCCCATCTACGCCCTCCACACCATGAGCACCTCTGAGGTGTTTTCCCACGAGCACGAGTGGAGCGGCTACAGCCTCTCCCTGCCCCAAGCCGCCCGTCTGCTGGTGCGCCTTCAAGGAGTCGATATCACCAGCCTGCGGGCCTTCTATGTAGGGCAATCGAGCGGCAACCGCTCAGCCGTGAATACGCCTACCATCAACGCCGCCAATGTGCTGGTGCGGGGCAGCACTCTGAAGCAAACGTTGATGTTTAACCTGATGCGCTATGACCCAGCGGCGGAGGTTCCTAGCGTGGTTAACGGAGAAGATATCCCCGCTTGGGAAATAAGCTATGGCGGCAAACCCAAGAAAGCGACCCCCCAAGGCTATATCAGCTACCTCACGTTTCCCTGGCGACGGTTGCGGCTGTTTCCCGAAAACGGTGAGGTCAGCCAGTTGGCGATCACGATGGGGAATTCCTTACCGGATAAGGTGTCGCCCCAACAGTGGGAATGTGGAGTCGCCTACCGCGAGGATAAGCCGGTTCGGTTGTCCTTAAACAAGCAGCTTTGGCGCAATGCTGACGCCTTTTTGCTCACAGCAGAAAAGCAACATCGTCCCCGTATTGTCGATTGGCTCGCTGAGCTGAAATCAGAAGATTTAGTGGATGATGTCGTAACCTTCCAGATCTCTGGCCTCAGCGCCGATAAGGCGAAGCCCTTGGGCTGGATTTGGGAGCAGTTTTCGGCACCGATTCAGTACGTGACGGATGCGGATTTGGCGCAAACCTTGAAGTGCGCGATCGCGATCGCCGAAGAACACCAACAAATCTTCCGCTCCTTTCGAGGCAGTCCCTACTTTGCCTTGGCAGAAGTCCTCAAGTATGGCGAGGCGGGCAGTTTGGCCAGTGCCCTGGATGGCGAATCCCGCTACTGGGCCACTCTCGATCGCGAGTTTCCAGAATTGCTAGATGCCCTACCCCAAGACCGCCAAACCGGAGCCGATGGCATCACCCGCTATGGCTCCAAAAAATTGCACGCTTGGACTCAGACGGTTCAAGCCGCTGCCCGCCAAGCTTTCACTCAGTCCATCGAATCCATTCGCAATTACCAGGCTAGGGCCGCTGCCCTACGCACCCTGGAGCGGAAACTAGCCGATCTGTGGCCCAGCCCAGAGGAGAAAGAAGCCAAGAAAGCCAAAAAAGCCAAAGCCGCCGCCAAGAAAAAAGAAAAAGTTGCTAATTAGGAGCCTGATTCATGACCACAGCCCAAACTCCACCCCGTAATCGGCTAGAGCGGGAAACAAAATTTCTGCAAGACATCCAAGATCGCATCAAAAATGACAACGGAGCTAAAGCTGACTTCAGGCGTGCTCTGTCTGGTGAACCCAGACACATCCGCAAAGTTCATGCCTATGTACAGCTCCACATCGGCAAGCTTTCGGATTCAGAGTGGGAGCAAAAACGGCAAGAGGAGCAGATCTGGATTCCTGTTACTTGCCTCTCAGTGTTCTATCCACAGCCCTTTCGAGAAAGCACGAAGCAACGGAACTTTGGGCATAGCTGTCGCAGTTTAGCTGCGGCAACCAATTCTGAAGGTGCTGAGCGCCGCTTTCGCACCTTGCTAGATCTGACTCTGGCGGATATCCAGTCGCCCCTAACCGCCCTTGTGCGGCAAATGAAAACTAAGGAGGTCGCGATCGACTACCCCCAACTCTTAGCTGATCTACGCCGTTGGGAACATGCCGACCAATACATTCAGGACAACTGGGCACGCGCCTTTTGGGGCGCACCGACTAAATCACCAGAGGATGTTGATCCAAGTTTCCCGTAGGTTGGGCCAAACGAAGTGCGACCCAACAAAATTAGCCCCATTGAGAGCTTTCGTATCTTTCCAACTAACTTACTAAGGACAATACCCATGAAACTCGAACTTCATTTGATCCAAAGCTTCCCCCCCGCCAACCTGAACCGGGACGAAAACGGAATGCCCAAATCCACCGTCTTTGGTGGTCGGCCCCGTGCCCGCATCTCTAGCCAGTGCCAAAAGCGGGCGGTGCGAAAGTTCTATCAAGATTATGCCGACCTTGATCCCGCTCAATTTGCCGATCGCTCCCGCAACTGGCTCCCTAAACTTCAGGAATTGTTGATGGAGCAAGACATTGAGGCGGCACAGGCCGAGATCGCCGCTCGTCTGGCCCTCGAAGAGGGACTGAAGCTCAAGTTCAATGACGAGGGGAAAGCCACGACCATTGTGTTTCTGGGGCAGACCGAACTGGCCGCGATCGCCAACATCCTCGTCAACAACTGGGCGGATATTGAACCCGGACTGACTGGAGACAAACACGAACTACCCAAGGAAATTACCAAAGCCATCCAGAAAGCCTTAGTGGAAACGGGAAAACCCGGTGATGTCGCCCTCTTTGGCCGCATGATGGCTTCCCTACCGACAGTCAATGTGGACGCAGCGGTACAAATGGCCCACGCCATTAGCGTCAACACCCTGCAACAGGAATTTGACTTCTTCACCGCCGTGGATGACCTGGGCGGGGATGACGAAACCGGAGCCGACCACATGGGCGAAACCGGCTACAACAGCTCCACCTACTATCGCTTTGCCACCCTCGATACCGAGCAACTGGCTCAAAACCTGGGCAGTACAGAGCATCTCGACGCAGTGAGCAAAGCCTTTGCCGATGCCTTTGTGCAAGCCATCCCCAGTGGGCACCAAAATGGCTTTGCCGCCCACACCCGCCCCGCTGCGGTAATGGCGGTGGTACGTAAAGGACAGCCGGTTTCCCTAGCTGATGCCTTTGAAAATCCGATCGCCCCCAAAGGCGGCAAGAGCCTGCTGGAAAATGCGGTCAAAGCTCTGGACGACCACTGGGCTGACCTCACCAAAATGTATGGCGAAACGGGTGTGAAATATAAGGGCATTGTCACCCGCACGAGTTTGGCTGAACAGCTTAAAACACTGGCGGAAGTCGAACGAGACTCGGTGGACACGCTGCTGAAAGAAGCCCTGGAAGCCGCGCTCAGCAACGGAGGCAAGTAAAATGCCGACACTACTCATGCGGCTGCGCTCACCAATGATGAGCTGGGGCGACCACAGCCAGTTTGGTCATCGCGACAGCCGCCGCGAACCGACTAAATCTGCCGTGATTGGTCTACTCTGTGCCGCCCTGGGCCGCCCCCGTTGGGAGCCTGTGGCTGACCTCGCCGCCCTCAAAATGGGGGTGCGAGTCAACAAAGAAGGGGTGCTGCAAAAGGACTACCACACCGTGCAAGACAACATGCGGGATAAGAATAAGGCCAGTACCACCCTCAGCGATCGCTACTATGTGGCCGACGCCGACTATCTAGTAGGGCTAGAGGGCAAAGCGGAGTTGCTCACCCAGCTCGACGCTGCCCTTCAATCTCCCCAGTGGCAACTGTATCTGGGCCGCAAAAGCTTCATTCCTAGCCACCCCATCCGAGTGGGCATGGTGGAGCAGCCCCTTTTACTGGCGTTGCAGACTGCGCCCTATGAGCATCGCGGGCGCAAGGCTCCCCCGTTCCCCTTGCGCTTTGTGCTAGACGCTGACGGCGGCACCGATACCCGTCAAGATGTCCCCCTAGATTGGCAGCGTCGCCGCTTTGGTCGTCGCACTGTGGAGACAACATACCATTCGCCGGAGGTTGTATGTACCTTTCCAAACTAGTGCTGAATGCCCGCGAAACCTTAGTGCTACGGGATCTCAGCAATGCCCACAAGTTTCATCAGCGCATCATGCAAGCCTTCCCCGACGAGAACAGCCGGGAAAATCCTCGCCAAGACTGGCACGTTCTCTTTCGCCATGAACCGGATAGCGATGTGGTGTTAGTGCAGTCAGCCCTAGAACCAGACTGGTCAAAACTGCCCGATCGCTATTTGTGCGACTCTGCCACCAAGCAGGTGAATTTCACCGTCGATCAGCTCTCAGCCCAGCACATTTTTCAGTTTCGCCTGCGAGCCAACCCCAGCAAGCGTGATCCCAAAACGAAGAAAACCATCGGGTTTTACCATCGTCCCGACCAACTGGCTTGGCTCGAGCGACAGGGCGATCGCTGTGGATTCCGGCTCCACAGCGCCGATGTCATCCCCTCGCCCAACGTGTTTGGCCAAAAAGGTGACGGTGCAGCCCCTATCCGCATTACCACCGCCCTCTTTCAGGGGGTATTAGAAGTCACCACCCCCGAGCCGTTTTTAGCTGTCCTTCAGCGAGGGCTAGGTCGGGGCAAATCCTACGGATGTGGGTTGTTATCGCTGGCGCGAGTAAGCTAGCACAAACGCTGAAACTCGTCTTCATCAATCCCCAGTTGCTTCAAAATTTTGCGGAATAGCCAACCCCCAACTTCCGCATTGCCATGACTGGGGATTGTTGTCGAGCGCCCGTCTAAATGCCTCCAACGGGCATGACTTCCCCTCTGCCGAGTTTTTTCAAAGCCCAGGTTCTGGGCGACTCGCCCTAGATCTTTAGCTTTAGCGGGCGATGTTATCTGGCCGCGTTTTACCCGCTTCCAGGTATTCGTCGCGCACCCTCTCAAACACGTTCGCCAACTCTTGCTGGGCTTCTTGTGGCGTCTGCCCCCAAGCATGGCAGCCCGCGATCGCCGGTACATAGGCCACAAACGTCCCATTAGTTTCTGGCTGCAACACGATGGTGGAGTCATGAAGCGATCTCATCTCGTTAGCCTCCTAGGCCCCTAGCCCAAATTCTATGCTCCGCTTTTCATCCCCAAAACCACCATGTCCAGACTCCGAGCGCTACCCAAGGCACGCGATCGCATCAGCTTCTTGTACTTTGAGCATTGCCGCATCGAACAAGAAGGACGTGCGATCGCCATCTTCAAAGAAAAAAGTAAATTCTTCGTCCCCTGCGCCGCTATCTCCACCCTGCTCCTCGGCCCCGGCACCACCATTACCCACGCCGCCATCAAAACCCTGGCCGACAACGTGTGTGAGGTGCAGTGGGTCGGTGAAGATGTCATGCGGTTCTACGCCCAAGGCCGCAGCGGTGCCAACAATACCAAACGCCTTATCCACCAAGCCACCCTCTGGGCCGACTCCATTCAGCGCCTAGCCGTCGTCCGGCGCATGTATCTGTTTCGGTTCAACGAACCCTTAGATGACAACCTCACCCTTCAGCAAATTCGCGGTCACGAAGGCGTCCGGGTCAGAACCCTCTACCAACGCTGGAGCAAACAAACTGGCGTGGAATGGCACGGCAGAAACTACAAGGTCGGCAACTGGGACGCTGCCAACCCCATCAACCGCGCCCTCTCCATCGCCAACACCTGTCTCTATGCTGTCTGTCAGGCTGCGATTCACTCCGTTGGCTATTCCCCCGCCCTCGGCTTCATCCACACAGGAAACCCCCTCTCCTTTGTCTACGACATCGCCGACCTCTACAAAGCCGAAACTACCATCCCCGCCGCCTTTGAAGCCGTCGCCGATAGCTATTTTGATCTCGATCGCTGGGTGCGTCACCGCTGCCACCGCCACTTTGCCGACGTTCGCCTCATGCACCGCATTGTGGCAGATATCGACAAAGTGCTCGGGTTCAACACCGAGGAAGAAGCCGAACCCATCTGCTTTCTCTGGGATGACATTCTCGAAACCGTGGAAGGCGGCAAAAACTGGTCAGATGAGGAAGACTCGCCATGATAGTTCTTGTTCTCGAAAATGCCCAGCCTTCTCTCCGGGGCGAAATCAGCCGTTGGTTATTTGAAATCAAGGCAGGGGTCTTTGCCGGACGGGTTTCTGCCCTCGTGCGCGATGAGCTATGGGCGCTCATTGAGGAGAAAATCGGCACGGGTTCTGCCCTCATGGTCTATCCCCAGTCCAATGAGCAAGGGTTCGACGCCCGGATGCTGGGTAACCCATCGAGAACCCTCGTAGACATAGAAGGGGTTCTTTTAGTAAAAGTCCAGTAATTTCAAGTATTCTGGAAGTGTTGTCCCCACACCCGTGGGGGTGAACC
>JACYME010000115.1 GCA_015272155.1 Leptolyngbyaceae cyanobacterium T60_A2020_046 | reverse complement strand
TCTTTGGGGACTGAGTTTGGCTAAATTCTTGATGAATGGTGCGATCGCACGGTGTAATACTCAACTTACCCAGCACTGATTCACACTTCTTAATGAAGATTGATAAAGTCATGCCCTTGTGCGATCGCCCTACAGGCAAGGATTCAAAGTGTGATAAACGCTACGAATACCGTCTTCGATTTGCCGTGAGAACGCGATAATTCTTGTGTCTGACGCTACAACTTTTAGCGATCCGACAAGTTGAGAAAGGCTTGAATTAAGGCTATCATTTGAGCTTGATGTTCCGGGCGATCGTGCCCTGGATGTAACACCAATTCTTCACCCGTTTTGAACCGAATGACAATGCTGCGCCAATGAGCTGGGGGCGGATCCTCAACAGGAATGCAGAGGGCAGTTACAGACACGATCTGCTCAAGGCGATAAACCCACGTCATGTCGCCTTGATAGACCTCCTTAGTGGTGCAGAAAACTCATGGCAGTCTCAGCATGAGAATGTAACGACCCTAGCGAACTCAATGCGGCAGTCTAAGTCGTCTCGCTTGCACTGAGAAGCGCAGGCGGGCGGTGGGTTGCCCTTAGGCAACGCTTGCAGGATAGGCAAGGGCAAACGCTCGTAGCAAAGCCGGGCTAGTTCTCGCAAACCGAGTTGCAGAAAACTCAAGCCCCGGTCACCATGCCAATCCAGACGAGTCCGTTGGCCGGCTTGAACCAGCATCATGCCCAACACCAAGGCAATCAGATAGGCGCAATCCAGCAGCATGAATAAGCGGGTCAAGACTTGGGCATTGCGTAACCCTGAGTCAATTACATCAAAAGCGGCTGACTTGTAATCTTTGAAGTGAGGTTCAATCCCTCCAAAGCGCTGACCATAGAGCGCAAACGTTTGCAGAGACACTGTCTGGCTGGACAAGACCGCCCAAGTGTCTTGTGCACCGGGCACATTAGCCGTTGCCAGATGGACATCAATATCGCCTAACACCCGCACTGGCCCCACCAGATAGGCTTGTTCTGGGGACGGAAAGAGCCTCTCTACCGATTGAGTTCGACCGTCAGCCGTAGTAACCAACAGGTCTGACTTCACTCGAATCGCCCAGTCCCACTGCTGTTTGTTCAACCAGCGCATCAAGCCTCCATGTTCAAAGCCCCGGTCAGCCAGCAAGGTCACCTGTACGCCTGGGGGCAGTACTTGTTGAGCACGCTCCAAGACAGGTCGATACTGCTCAAAACCTACCATGGCACTGCCATGCTCCAAGACCACCTGAGCCAGGGTAAAGGAGCGGCCACCCCAGGCCAAGCACACCTCTATTAGACAAAATTGATCCCACAGCATGCTGGTGTCCAACGTCAAAAGAATCGCCTCTCCAGCAAAGGCTGACAGCAGGTGACGCAGCATCGGCTCGTAGTAGCGTTCCGCTGTGATCTGAGGGTTATGCAGAAAGTAGCTCAGCCGTCCCATATGGGCTCTCGCACCGCAGTCGCGATGCGAGAGGTAGGGTATCCATCGCCCTAGACAGGCTTCGCCGGACTATAACACCGCCGCCACAATTTCAGCAAACCCTTGCAGATGACGTTGGTCTTTGGGCTGTACCCATTGACTCAATTGGTCTTGCAGTTGACGATACAGGAGGGGTGTTTCCATGAGACTGGCCTTGAGTTGGGGAATTCAAGCCTCTCATGAAATGCCCCGATTCATCCCCCTGTCTCATTTGAGACTCCTTGCACAGCAACCCTTTCAGAACTTTTCTGCACCATTAAGTTCCCCTAGACTTATCGTCTTGGTCAATATCAATGGTGTGGAGTACGCTCAACGACCAAAATCCTGAAAACCGATGGCTAAGGCAGACGATTCAGCACGTTTGCCCAAAAATTATCGAAGGTCGAACTCTCAAAGGGTAGGGTTTCAACCAGACCATATCCAGCCCTTGTAAAGCTGCCCCTGTGATGCCCATTCTCTGGAGCAAGACGACTCCCACGATTAGGAGAGAGCGGAGTTGGGATGAGGGCCAAATGTAACGGCACAGTACAGCATTAGGACAGCATTGGGATAGAGTTGCCCTTAGCGCTTCTCCCCAAGAAAACATCGCCCAATGCTAAACAACATCAGCGGTATCGTCGTCTGTTTCCGCCGCCGCCAATTCCACCAAGAATTGCAGAGCAGCGTGATGTAAACACAGTCCTTGAGCGCTTCCCCCAGCTTGGGGCGTCCCAAAACCCTTGGCAGGAGAAGCGTTCAATTGACGGGCCTTGCTGGATTCGAACCAGCGACCGACCGCTTAGAAGGCGGTTGCTCTATCCCCTGAGCTAAAGGCCCCAACGGTTTTTCAGAAAGAGGCTGACGGGTCAAAACCCACCAAAACCGATTCCAGCACCCCTGAGGAGTTGAGTCACCTATTCCTTTTTTTGGAGGGATAAGCCTCCCAGTTGCGTGGCGCGATCGCATCATCGCTGGCAGATGGTCGCGGCCAGAGGGACAACGACGCAAGCCACAATTCACCGCTTATCTTAATCGGGGCAAGCGAAGCTCGGCAACAGCCCTGCGCCGATCAATTCCCCGGGCGATGGGTATCATAGCGTCAAGGTTTCTCCAGAAACTCCAGCACGCTCCCACAACGCAACAGATGCACTAATGTAGGCTATTACTAAGGTTTGCTGGGCAGGGTGGGCGATCGCGCGGGCTGCGGGCTCAAACCAGGCGGTTCTGCGGTTTCTCCCCCAACTTATTGGACTGCCTGCTCCCTCCAACGGACGTTATGCCGTAGCGCCATGTTCATTCTCAAGCGACAGGACGTAGACATTAAAAACGTCCAGCATCCCACCAAAAATCAACAAATTCCGATTCTGTTCTACCAAGAACAAACCTTTCGGTTGCTGAGCGTGTTTAGTGCCGCCCAAGAAGACGAGGCGCGCGCCCTATGGCGGGATTTGGCCGATAACCGAGGCAAAGCCTGCGTGTTGTTGGAGGAACCGGAGCGCTTTAGCGTCTGGGGCAAGGTCAAAGTCGAAGCCCTAGAAGATGCGGACGATGCTGGCGGCGGCACCCCAGCCGCCCAACCCCTCATCCAAGCCAGTTTGCTGCTCTTGCAGGCCCTGCACATTGATATTGAGGACTTATTGGGGAACAAGCAGGCCGGGCTCTTTGAGCAAGAAATTGGCAAAGTGCTCAGCGAGTGGCGCTTTCCCCAGGTCACTTCCGACAAGGCAGTGAAGACCTTGTTGACGATGGATCCATTAGCAACCCAGGTACCCCCGTGGGAAGAGTTACATCTGCTGCGGTTGCTGGAAGAACTCCATCGCATCGGCAAAAGTTACTTTGGCAATGCCAACTTTGCCGAACGCGCCCTAGAGGCCTTAGAAGATATGCCAGCGGGCGATCGCCAAAGCTTTTTGCAGTGGCTTGGGCAATCGCCACCGGGCAAGCTGTGGGCATAACCCCCTTGCGATACGAATCTTAAAATCCCGGCCACTGAGTTTGCTCTTCAACGGACAGGTTGACTGTTCAACCAGGGCCGCTGCAACGGGGGAATGATCGGCGATCGCCCACGATGAAACAATTTGCCCCCAAGGGTTCCATTTTTCGCAGTAGGTCTTAAACTTAGGACTTCTAATCCGCAAAGCAGTATCCCCGTTTCACGAGAGACGTGCTGCGATCGCGAGATTTTTGTTGCTGTTCGTTCGGCGAGGACGCTTTTCGTGAGCAAGCAATCCTCTGCGTTGCTATCAACGACTCAAGTCATCTTAATTGGCATTGCCTGGGGACTCATTTCCCTCCTGTTCTTTTTGCTCTTTAGCGTGCCGCCGCCAGGGCAAGAACAACCCGACTGGTATTTTGTCGGTATCACCATTTTAGAAACCGGAGCCTTTTTAGGCGCAGGGCTATTGTGCTTGCGCAACTGGCGCAGCAGCCAAATTGTCAGCGGTCGCAGCGTTTGGCTGTGGATCGGCATTGGCCTGTTGTGCTACGTCGCTGGCAATGGCCTGTTCTATCTCTGGGGTAATGTCTGGGGTCAAGACCCCTCCGTGTCCCTCGGTGACGGGTTTTATCTGTTGTCCTACGTCTTTTTGACGGTGGGCATGTTGCAGGCGGTGCTGCCCCGGCGGCTCAATCTTGAAGCCCAGCAGTGGATCGTGATTGCAGTTGTGGGGCTCTCGGGAATCGCCCTAGCCTACTTCCTGAACTACGTGGTGACTGAACCCGTGGTGGACGAAGCCCCCCCCGAGGCCCTTGAACAGGTTGTGCCCGCAACCCCAGACACTGCGCCCGATGCCGCACCCGATGCCGCAGCACCAGACCCCGCCGCCGCAGAAATGCCAGCCCCAAGCCCAGCCCCGGCTGAAGCAGCTCCTGAGGAAGACGGGACGGCTGTTCCGGCATGGGTCTTGCAGGTAGACGAGATGCTCGACCCCTATGAAGGGATCGTCAGTCTGATGTATGTGGCTGGCGACTGCATTTTGGTGGTGGTGGCAGCCACATTGCTGGTGGCGTTTTGGAGCGGGCGGTTCTCCCAATCGTGGAAACTGATCGCGATCGCCGCCCTCTGTCTCTATGTTGCCGATATGTTTTTCGCCTTTTCCGTCAAACAGGCAGACTACCAAGAAGGCGCGCTGTGGGAAGTGTTTTGGACATTTTCCGCCCTCTTTTTTGGCATTGGCGCAGTGGTGGAACATGCCATCTCTAGTCGGGCTAGTCGGCGACCGAGTCGGCGGCGGCGGGCAGGCTAGGCGCGTCATCGTTCCGCTGTGAGGGGGGCCGTCCCTAGCCCCGATCACGCGATCCCGTTCCGCCGCGATCGCCCCTCACAGGCTCGGGCTCACAGTAAGATAGGAAAGCACTTTCAGGCGCAGTAGTCGAGACGCAATGGCACCCCGTAAGCTCTCTGATGCAGACAAGCAAGCGATCGCGGCCCTTTACCGCCAACCCGAAGAAACCACCACCACACTGGCGGCGCGGTATGGGGTGAGCAACAGCACGATCAGCCGGGTGCTCAAGCAATACGTCGCCGAGCCTGAATACAGTCAGTTGGTTCAACAAAAGCGAGGTGGCGGTAGCTCTGCCCCCTTTGACAGTACGCCCGTTGAGGCCGATCCCCCCGTGCCCCAGGTTGCAGAGGTGGCCGCCGACCCCGACACAGACCCCACCGAGGCTGACCGCCCCGCCCCACCCAAACGTCGCGAAATGCCGCGACTCCGGCGATCGCCCGCCACCCAGGCTGAAGAGGACACCGAAGCCGATGCGGCCCCAGCATCCTCGGAAGATCTTGGGGAACCCGAGGAAGATCACCCCGCGATCGCCGTGGGCTGGGATGAGGACGACGACCTCGATGAGGAGAACGACGATTACGACGAGGACGACGACCTCGACGAGGACGACGACGATTGGGATGAGGGCGATCGCGCCAATACGCCCATTGTGCGCCGACAAGAACAGGTCGAAATCCTGCCCTTCACCACCGGGTTGCTCCAAAAGCCTTGTTATCTTGTGGTCGATCGCCTTTCAGAGCTAGTCACCTGTCCCCTGCGAGACTTCTCTGAGCTAGGCCAAATCCCTGAAGAAGAAGAACAGGCCCGCACTCTGCCCATCTTTGACAACCACCGGGTTGCCCGTCGGTTTTCGCGCCGCAACCAGCGCATCATCACAGTCCCCGATGGGGCCATGCTTGAAAAAACGCGGCCCTATTTAGAATCCAAGGGCATCACCCGCCTCTTGATTGACGGCCAAGTTTACGCCCTCAATCATTAACCTGCGGATCGGCCCAGGCTCACAGAAGAGGGGACATGGCTCAATCGGACGTGAATGCAGTGTTGCGACGTCTGCCGATCGCGGCAGGCATCATTGGCAGCACGTTGTTAATGGTCAATCGTGTTGTCACCCCCGCCCTGAGCGACTCCCAAGCGAGATCGGACGTTCTGGGCATCATCCTGAGCGCGGTGCTGGTGTTGACGGGGCTGTTGTGGCAGCGGGTGCAACCGCACCCCCCCGAGGCCGTCGTGTTAACGGGGGAGCCAGGCTTTGAACTGGCAGAAGACTTGCCCGATGAGGTCAAAACCGATCTTGCCTGGGCGTCTCATCTGCTGCTGACGAACACGGTGACGCGATCGGTCGTTGCCTACTACGACGGCAAGGTGCTGCTACGGCGCGGCGTTCTCGGCCCGGTGGACACCGTTACCCCTGGCGCAATTTTGAACCGGGTGTTGACCCAAGGCAAAGCGGTCTACCTAGTAGACCTCAAGCTCTATCCTGGACGGGTTGAGTTCAATTACCTACCCGAAAATACCCAGGGTGTAATCTGTCAACCCATGGGCAACAAGGGCGCATTGATTCTCGCAGCGAACGCCCCACGTAGCTATACCCAGCAAGACGAACACTGGGTCGAGGGGATTGCAGACAAACTGGGTGAAACCCTAGGGCGTATTCTGGATGCAGCTCCGCCAGTTTAAGCAACTTTACCAATCCGTCCGGCGATCG
>JACYME010000055.1 GCA_015272155.1 Leptolyngbyaceae cyanobacterium T60_A2020_046 | reverse complement strand
TTGAAATGGATTGGCCTCAGGAGTGACCCGTCCGAACTGGCTCATTTATGCCCTGGGTGGAGGCTGGGGACATCTGACGCGATCGCTTGCCTTAGCCCGCGCCGCCCGCGCTGTCGCGTCAGTGCATCTCCTCACCAATAGCCCCTATGTCGATCAGGCCAGGGCAGAATTTGACGGGATGATACTCCATCCCATCTCTGCCGCTGCATCACGATCACAGGTGCGATCGCAGGTTGAACGCTGCCTTCATCAAACACCTTGGGACAGCCTCATCGTCGATACCTTTCCCCGAGGACTCGGGGGCGAACTTGCCGACCTGCTGCCCGCTCTGCCGTGCCCCAAGATCTTGGTGCAGCGATACCTCTGTGCAGAATATGGCCTACGGCCCGACGTACTCGCCTTCATCGCCAGCCAATACGACCGTGTGCTGGTGCCCGGCGACCCAGTCGCCCCCGCAATTGCCGCCCTGCCCCAAACCGTCACAACCGCGCCGTGGTTGATTCGCGCCCCCCGCGAATGGCCCACCGCCGCGATCTCAGCCTCAGCCCTTGAGCTCGCCCCAAACGACGATCGCCCGTTGGTGCTTATCCTTGCCAGCGGCACCCCAACAGAGTGGCCCTGGTTTGAACAGGTCGCCACGGCACTGGTTCACAATTTCCGAACCGTTGCGCTGCGCGGCCTCACGCCCCATACCACCAGAGCGACGCATCCCCCGCTCTGGCGAACCCACTACCCAGCCATCGACCTGTTAGGTGCCGCAAAGATTGTGATTGGCGGCGGCGGCTACAACACCGTGTATGAATGCTGGGCGCGATCGCGGCCCTTGGTGGCGCGCCCCTGCCCGCGATTGTATGACCGTCAAGCCCAGCGCATTGCCTGGGCCCAAGCCCACGGTGCAATCATTCGTCCGGTGGAGACCGTTGACGCTGTGCTAGATGCGGTGGCGGCTTGGCTAGCGGCTCCCGCTGTGGGCTACCCTCCTCCCCCTTGGGAGACTGGCGTCACAACCGCGATCGCGGCGATTCAGCAGTGCTGCGATTCGTCGATCAAGGCCGAATCGGCTGACCGGGCTCAGGCTGATCGGGCTCAGTCGGGGGCCAAGGGCGATCGCATCCAGCCCCTGCCCCTCGTTAAAGATGACCCTAATCCGTGAGGCGCACCTTGCCCATGCGAACATAATCTAATAGGCGGTTGACGTGGCGGCGATCGCTCGGCGTCAGCGTCGGGTCTGACAAAATTGCGGAAGTAAGCTTCAAATGGTCTTGGCGGCTGAGGCAACGCTGATGAAGAGCATTGTGTACCAGCGTTTGAATGAGGTGGGTTTTCTCAGCAGAAGCAACCATTGTCGATAACCACCGGAGCGTGTTGACTTCAGAATCTTGGAACCGCTTAGTCCGAGTCAAGCCTGCGTCGAAGGGGGAGTGCGATCGCGAGCCAGTCGCGACATGCAAACCAAAAGCCTGACGAATAGGAGATGAAGCGAGTTTTCCTTAACCCGACAGTAACCATCTCCGCACAGAATCGGATCAGCAAAGTCACGGATTACACCAGCTCTTCACAGTTGCTTCTCCGAAACATTACGAGGGCTCCACCGGGATTTATTCCCCACGGCCCGCGATCGCGTCGTCAGACCGGAGACAATTCCCCCCTGAACGAACCCCTTTCCAGTGAGGGCCGAGGGGGATGGCATTCCGCCATGGGGCTAATTGTAACGATAGGGCAGCGCAGCGGTCTTCATCTGTTCCACGGTTTCTAGAAAGGCATACACCGCTGGGGGATGGAGCGCGGCGTCGAGGGTGACCGCAGCCAGTTGTCGAGAAAGCCGCTGGGGCAGCGATTGCACCTGCACCTGGGGCGGAATCGGAATCGCAGCCAGATAGGGCAGCATCGTCATCCCCAAGCCCTCGGCCACCATGCTGACAATGGCCGAATCTTCGTTGACTTCGTAGGCAATGGGCAGAGCGATCGGCAAGGTTGCCAAGTAGGCCCGCAGCTTGATGTAGCTGTTGTCCTGGGGGACGGGCAAAATCAACGCATAGGGCTGAAGATCTTGCCACGTTAGCGTGGGAGGAAGATGCTGGCGGCCAGGAGGCAAGCGTGCCACATCGTCATCGGCAGAAATGGGCTGCACCGTGAGCCCTTGAGTATCCCCCAGATCCATCAGCCCTACATCGGCTAACCCCCCAGCTAGCATGGCACGCACCTCGCCGTGGTTGACACAGCGCATCACCGTGACCTGGATTTTGGGATAGCGCTGTTTAAAAGCGGAAATTACCTGGGGTAACCAGTGAGTCGCTAAACTACGAATAGCCGCAACTCTCACCTGACCAACCTCTAGCCCGCGCGCGTCTTGCGTCACTCGGGCGATCGCCTCAAGTTCGTGCAAAATGCGGTGGACATTCCCGAAAATGGCTTCCCCTACAGGGGTAAGGGTTGCCCCCTGGCGACCCCGAGCAAATAACGTGACCCCCAACTTATCTTCGAGTCCCGCGATCGCGGGACTAATGGCCGACTGAGTCATCTCCAGCTTGGCCGCAGCCTTACCAAAGCTGCCGCACTCCACCACCGCCACCACCGCCCGCAGTTGAAAGAACTTAATGTTTGACCCATCAACTTTGCTCATGGGTTGACATTAGCACTGCCATTTGAACCCATTCGCCATTATGCATACAGTTGACCTAGACCGGGTTTCGCCCGCTAGCAACTCCGGCTCAGCACCAGGGTTCTAGCACCCCGCTCAGCGACCTGATCGCCACCCTTCGCCACCGATACCTAAAGCTCGGGGTTGCCGTCTCGGCTTTCATCCTGACTCCCGTTTTTCGCTCACCCTTTTCACTTACGCTGTTGTTCAGCCCTTGGAGGTTACCGCACCATGCAGATTGGACTGCCCAAAGAAATTAAAGACCAAGAATTTCGAGTGGGGCTCACCCCCGCCAGTGTGAAAACCCTATGCCAGGCCGGACACGCCGTGGTGGTAGAAACCGGAGCCGGAGCGGGTGCAGGTTTCAGCGATGAGGACTACGTGAAGGCCGGTGCAACCCTAGTCTCTGACCCCGCAGTCGCCTGGGCCCAGTCAATGGTGGTCAAGGTAAAGGAACCCCAACTCTCGGAGTATGAGTATTTTCGAGAAGATCTGCTGCTGTTTACCTACCTACATTTGGCCGCAGAGCGCCCCCTTACCGAGGCATTGATCGATCGCGGCGTCACCGCGATCGCCTACGAAACCGTCACCACCCCCGACGGCAAACTGCCCCTGCTCACCCCCATGAGCATCATCGCCGGACGACTCTCCGTGCAGTTTGGCGCGCGTTATCTCGAACGGCAACAGGGCGGACGCGGCGTCCTGCTCGGGGGCGTACCCGGCGTACCCGCTGGACAAGTCACCATCCTCGGCGGGGGGGTTGTTGGCACCGAGGCTGCCCGCATCGCTGTCGGCATGGGCGCACGGGTGCAAATCCTTGACATCAATGCTGATCGCCTGGCCTATCTCGAAACCCTCTTTGGTTCGCGGGTGGAGCTGCTGTATAGCAGCCCGGCTGAAATTGAGCGCGTGGTGCCCCAGGCAGACTTGCTCATTGGGGCCGTTTTGGTGCCAGGGCGCAAGGCTCCGACCCTGGTGAGCCGCCAGCTCGTGGCGCAGATGCAGCCGGGTTCCGTCATTATTGATGTCGCCGTGGATCAAGGCGGCTGTATCGAAACCCTACGGCCCACCTCCCACAGCCATCCCACCTATGTCGAAGCGGGCGTGGTGCATTTTGGAGTGCCCAACATGCCCGGCGCAACCCCGTGGACAGCGACCCTAGCCCTCAACAACAGCACCTTGCCCTATGTGCTGAAACTGGCGAGCCACGGTCGGGATGCCCTCACGATGGATACGGCACTGCGCCAGGGGCTCAACGTCGCCGATCGCGCCATTGTTCACCCTGCTGTGCACGAGGTGTTTCCTGACCTAAGCGATTGCCCCACCCCGGCCCTAGCCCCGAACTAATCGCGACGCGCCCGCCCCATCAATTGGCAAAAGATTTCCGGCGTTGCTGCATCTGGGGATGAACGCTCCCGAGCCCTCTCCCGAGGGGAGAGGGAAACTGCCTTTTAAGCCCTTCTCCTCAGGGAGAAAGGTTTGGGATGTAGACGCTTTGCAGCTTCCCGCAGGGTGGGTCATTCATCCTGGGAATCAGCAACGCCCCCGAGCCTACGGGGGGCGACGCTACCGCAGGGGTCACCAATCGCCCGCCAGCACAAAGGCCACCCAATAGTAGATAGTAGGCCGTAACCCATACACCCCCTCACCATTGGCCACATCGCCCAAGCCCATATCGCAGGCCGAAAGCACCACCCATAATGCTGAACCCATAAAGTTAGGATCCGGCTTCTTCAATTTGAGCAAGAATGCGATCGCGAAATTCTGCATCGCTATTCGCCAAACCCAGCAATTGCCAATAGTCTTGGCGAGTCAGGCCCGATGTCTCAATCAATGAAAAGGCTTCGGCTTGAATGCTTTGTTGCAGCCGCAGCGATTCGGCCTCCGTCTCAGCCCGTTGCAGTTCGTCACTGCGGCGATCGATTAACGCCACTACCGCCAAGTAGGCCGAGACAAATTGGTTCACCTTCTCGGCGGGAATGTCGGTGGCGGACACTTCTGCGCTAGGCGCAGGAGCGGTTTCGGCAGGTGGCGGCATGGCTTCGGCCTCGGCGGCGATCGCCCCTAGCCCACCCCCAAGACCGATTAGCATCATGAGCAAAACCGTCCCCACCCCGCGCACCACACCCCGCCACGCAACGAGAGAGAAAAAGACCGCAAAGCGCACGATCGCCCGATGTAACGTCATAAGACCCGAAACCGTAAAAAGTTTATAAATTTTGAGGAGCTTTCCTACAATCAGCGCTAGCACAGTCACCGCCGCCGTGGGGTTACACAGTAAACTAGGCATATATACATATCACACCCCAATAACCCCTATGGCAGCCAACGAGTCATCCAACGCTCATGTCCACAACACCCTTTCGGACCGAGAGTTGCAGATTGTTGAGCTAGTTGCTGCTGGCCTCACCAATCAAGAAATCTCGGACAAACTCGACATCAGTAAGCGCACCGTCGATAACCATATCAGTAACATTCTGACAAAAACCGCTACGGGAAACCGGGTTGCCCTAGTGCGCTGGGCATTGCAATGGGGCAAGGTGTGCATCAACGACGTGAACTGTTGCACCCTGCCCATCGCGGACGAAAACGGGATATTCTCGTAAAAGAGGCTAGGGTGGGTTTTCTTGGGCACACAGACCCGCGATCGCGGAAGCTAGCCCTGGGTTTCCCTTTGTTTCACAGCATCGGGCATCGCCCTGGATGAGCCCCCTTTCCCATTGGCGTCAATGATGCAGCGGATTTACCCAGCACAGGCCCATGCTTCACTCGTACTAAGGCTGCGATAACGTCCTTGCATCAACGGTTTAGCTTGATACGGTTTATCGGGTTATGACACAGTCCACACCAGCCCCTGCAAATCCTTCCGCTTCAGCAAGCTCCGGCAGTTCTCCAGCAGCGCAGCGGGTTGAATATCGGTTCCAGAGTCCTCGCTTGCCGCTGGCGGTCTATCGAGAAGTGGCTGCCCATCTCCAGCAGATTGATGGCGTGGAAACGGGATTGTTGCCCCAAACCGATCCTGAGTTTGATTACTTGCAAAGTCAGGTGGGCGGGATGTGGGTGCGCTACCCCAGTGCCCAGGCGGAGATCTGTCAGCCTCAGGTAGAGGCGATTTTGGCCTACTACGGCGATCGCCATGGCAATTGGGAAACCCTCAGCAACTAGGCCCAAGGGATGACTAATTTTCACGCCAGGCAGGATCACCGAACAGATTTCGCCACCGCATCCTGCTGGCCAAAGGCATCCGCGATCGCGGTGGCCACATCCAGCGCCAAAAACCGATCCAGTGGTAGATACATCCAGTACAGAGAGGTTGGGAAATCGCGGTGAGTTTTTTGGAAACCCAGGGCCGAGGCTAGCGCTTCGTAGCTGGGGTGAATGACTAGGGCATGGATATCGCAGAGGTTGGGAAAATCCTGCTGCATTCGCCCCAGGGTTTGCTGCACGTCTTGCAAGAAGGGCACGCGATACAGCGTTTCCTTGCTGGGTGAGGTGCGCTTCATACCCGGATGTCATATGAAGTCCTGCTAATCACCCGCAATAAAGATGCCAACTCTGTAAAGGTTCCAGGAATTCTATTTATGGGTAAGCAACCGGACTTGATATGAAACCCTGATTCCCTCGTTGCTGGTTCTCCATCGCCCAGGTGGTTTAAGCTACCCTGGAAGACTTTTCAAGCGCCCTCTCAGCCTGGATTGCTCAAACTTGGATCTCATTTATCGTCGCGATCGCGGCCACAGGTATTGGGATTTTCAACATGCCCGTCGATATAGCAAATTTCATAAAGGTGTGACACGATTTAAGGGTGTAGCACAGGTAAGGAACTCATGAAAGCTTACACCACTGATCTGCGGCAGAAAATCATCGACACTCATGAGAATGAGCCGATAT
>JACYME010000033.1 GCA_015272155.1 Leptolyngbyaceae cyanobacterium T60_A2020_046 | reverse complement strand
CCACGGGGCTGATACCCCAGGGCGATCGCGCGGCGGCTCTCTAGGGCGACATTGGCGGGTCGTGCGGCGGGTAGGGATACGTCTGCCCGCAAACGGGGACGAATGTTGTGGGCGGGCAGACCCAGCACCGCTGCCATCGTTAGCCCAAAGTCGTAGCGGCTGATCACTTCTGGCCCGCCGAGGTGAAGGATTCCCGTTGTGCCGTGGGTCAAAATTTGGTGTAAGCCCGCGATCGCATCATCGACCAACACGGGCGTTCGCCATTCATCGGTAAATAGCGTGAGTGGGTTGCCTGCGGCGAGGGTGGCGATAAACCCCTGCAGAAAGGACTGGGCGCGGGGCGCGGGGGGGCCGTAGAGCAGGGAAATGCGGCAGACTGTCGCTTCGGGGTAAGCATTGAGGAGGGTGGCCTCGGCGATCGCTTTCTGCTGACCGTAAACGTTGATGGGGCTAGGCGAGTCGGTTTCTCGATAGGGGGCTTGGGTGCCGTCAAAGACCAAATCGGTCGAAATAAACAGGAGGGGAATGCTGCGTGTGGCGCAGTGACGCGCGATTTCGCGGGTGCCCTCAATGTTCACCACCGCTGACCCGGCGGGATCTTGCTCACACTGGTTGACTCTGGCATGGGCCGCTGCATGGATCACGGCGTCGGGGGCAGCGGCGGCAAAGCAACGGTCAATGGATGTTGGATCTCTGAGGTCGAGGGAATGCCACGCGATCGGCAGTTCCGACACGGGTTGTTGATGGTAGGTGCCGTGAATGTGCCAGCGATCGGCCAACTGGTGGCTGGCAAAATAGCCGAGGAATCCACTGGCTCCGGTAATCAAGAGCGATCGCATCCGTTTTCTACTCTGTCTAAATGAAGGCTTGTCGGTAGGATACCTCTGGTTTTGCAATGTCAAGCCAGCACCAGCGCCCTGAAACCCTAAACCACATCCAAGGGGCTGCTGTGATGAACTCCTGATAGTAGCTAGCTAATGTTGGCGGACAACCATGGGACTGCCCGCAAAACGATCGGAACCCCCTTGTCTTATGAGAGGACTCACCCACCTTATTGAGAGTCCTTAAATAATCTAGATAAGTCTTTTTGCAAGAC
>JACYME010000197.1 GCA_015272155.1 Leptolyngbyaceae cyanobacterium T60_A2020_046 | reverse complement strand
GGCTTCTGAAACTGACATCAAAAACTGGTTTATTCATTGCTGCTACTGTGTCTCGTAATTATGAAAATCGCTATAAACCAGCGCTGGTAAATGAAAAAGGGAAAGTCGGCCCCGGTGCCATTCAGCAACACCGAGGTTTCTGACAGCGCTGGCGGTGCAGCTTCGTCCACAGAGGGCTGAGGCTGGCAGGCGATCGCCAGCACCAGCGTCGCGATCGCGAGGCCCACCGCACCCAGCCAGCGCAGCCAGCGCCGTCCCAGCCGCGTCCTGGTCACCCTGCCTAGGCCGTACATTTCTCTGCCCCCAACCGTTGCTGACACTGCGCCATTTCTCCCGAATCAAGGTCTGACAGTTCCACATCGCGCCGCAACAGCAGCCCGTTATGGCCCAACAAAAAGCGCGGCAACTGATTCATCTCAATCACCTGGAGGGTTTGCATGTCGTAGGTGGTGTAGGTGGTCAGGTCGGGATCATCAAAATTCACGTCGATGACGGTAATCGCTTTTTGGGGCGGCAGTGCGCTGTCTAGCAGGGGCCGCGGCCCTGAGCCCAAAATGCCCATGTGCAGAAGCTGGAGATTGCCCTTGTGGGCGGGGTAGTAGGCGTGGTGGTGGCCGCTGATGTAGGTATGCACGTTGTAGCGCTCTAGCAGTTCGCGGAGGCGATCGCTGTCGGCCATCACATCCCCCGGTTGGTCGCGCCCGATCGCAACGGAATAGAGCGGCAGGTGCCCGAGCAACACCCGCATCTTGGCGGATTGGGCAGCCTCACTGGCGAGGGCGGCTTCGGCCCAGGCCAGCTTCTCTTCAGGGATGAAATCCGACGAAGCATCCCAGGCCAGAAAGAAGATGTCCTGCTGCTCGAAGGTGTAGTAAAAGGGAAAGTCCGTGCGATCGAGGAAATTAACGCCAGGATCATGCTCTGGCTGGAGCCAATATTCCGCTGTGATGTCCCGCTCTTTCTGAAAGAGAAACGTCTTGTTGAGGGACAACGCGCTCGAAGCATCGTGGTTGCCCACGGTAAACCCGTAGGGCATGTCCATTGCCCGCAGCTTCGCGCCCACGTATTGGTCAAAGCCGTTCCACATGGCGCGCATGGTTTCCTCAGTGAGGGTGAGGTCTTGGCCTGCCACCATGTCGCCGCTACATACCACCAAATCCGGGTTCCAAAAGGGCAACAGCAGCATGGCCTTCTCGATTTCAGGATCGTAGGTAATGGAGCCGTAGGGGCCATTGAGGTCGCTGATGGCGACCAGGCGCACATCCCCCCGAGGCGGGTTATACAGCCCCTCCGGGCCAGCGCTGTTGACCAGGGCCAATCCTTCAGGAGAAAGGGGGCGGGCGGCGGGTTCCGGATCAGCTTCGACGGGTTCGACCACGGCAGCAGGAGCGTCGTCGGGGGCGGGGGCGTTGAGTTGTCCTTGTGTGCAGGCGATCGCCCAACTCAGGGTTATACCCACCACGATGAATGTCAAAAATCGCCGCCAGCCCATTGGTTTCCCCTGTCTACACCACAGCGCTTATCACGGTTGGGCGGGCCATCTTGCGACCCGATTGAACCACCGCCCTCACCATACAGGATGGTAGACCATCTCTCGGCTGAGGTGAAATGCAAAACGGGTTAAGGTTCTGCGGCGGGAGCAGGGACGGCGGGACGGTTGGCTAACGCGGTTTGGCAGGCTTGGGCGATCGCCCATTCTTCTTGGGTATGGATGACAAATACCCGCACGGCGGAGTCTGGCGCGGCGATGTCGCGATCGCGATCGCATCGTTCAAGCTGGGTCGGGTCGAGGCGCAGCCCCAACCATTGCCACGGTTCACAGGCGGCCTGCCAAATCAGCGGACTGTTTTCACCAATGCCCGCCGTAAACACCACCGCATCCAGCCCGTCTAGGCTCGCAAGCATGGCTCCCAGGTGTCGCCGCAGGCTGTGGATGAACATTTCTAGAGCCAGTTGAGCGCGATCGTGGCCTGCCTCGGCCTGGTCGATAATCGTGCGCAGGTCGTTAGAGAGACCAGAAATCCCCCGCAGCCCAGAGCCTTGGTTGAGGACGCGATCGAGATCCGTCGCCGTCAGATTGCCCTGGCGCAGCAGGTGCAGCACAATGCCCGGATCCACAGAGCCGCTGCGACTACCCATCATCAGCCCCTCCAACGGCGTAAAGCCCATTGTGGTATCCACACTGACACCGCCCCGAATCGCCGCCAACGAGCAGCCGTTGCCCAGGTGGCAGGTCACCAGGTTGAGGGTGCTGAGCGGTTTTTGGAGTAGATCGGCGGCGCGTTGGGCCACGTACTGATGGCTAATGCCGTGAAAGCCGTAGCGCCGAATGCCTTGCAGGAGCCAGTCGTAGGGGCCAGCATAGGTGGCGGCAGCGCGGGGCAGGTGACTGTGGAAGGCGGTGTCAAAGACGGCCACCTGGGGGATGCCGCTGAGCAACGTTTCGAGGACTTCGATGCCGTGGAGGTTGGCGGGGTTGTGGGCAGGGGCGAGGGGGCACAGGTCGCGAATCGTGGCTTTCACGTCCGGCGTGATGACGACGCTGTGCTGATAGGCGGTGCCGCCGTGGACAACGCGATGGCCCACCGCCGCGATCGCGGTTGGTCCCTCCACCACCGCCGCTGGGCCCTGCCACAGGGTTTCAATGAGGGCGCGGAGGGCAAGGGTTGGATCCTGGGTTTGCAGCCGATCGCGGTGCGATCGCCCGTCCGCTGTCTGGGCCGCTAGGTGAACCCAGCCCGGTTCGCGCGACCAGTCGAGGTGCGATCGCCACTGCGGCCTACTGCCCCAATCCGGCGAAAACAGGGCGGCCTTGTGGCTACTAGAACCCGCATTAATCACAAGAATGGTCATGGCAGGGAGAATCCTGGAGAAAGGGCGATGGGGAATGCAATCGCCCCTATCCTAATGGTCTGGGGTGCAAATCTTGACCCGCCCGGTCATTCTAAATGGACTGGGCACTAGGATGGGAAAGCGATCGCGCCCCATTGGCGATGCCGCGCCGCACCGATCCCTCACCTCACGTTTCTGTGATGAAAACACTGCTGCTAAAACTGCTGCCCCTGGTGGATGTGCTGATGGTGCCGCTGGTGTATCCATCAGCGCTAGTGCTCAAGCTGGTGCGGCGGGCCGGGGTGCATCGCCTACCCGCCTGCAAACGGGCGCTATTGACGGTGGGGGTGTTTCCCATTCGCGATCATTACTACGAGCCGCAGTTTCAGTTCCCGTCTGGGTTTGACCCAACGGGGCGCGATCGCCCCCTTCCAGGTTTGGATTGGAATGTACCCGCCCAGCTTGATCTACTGCGCGACCTGACCTTTGCGGAGGAACTGCGCCAGACGCCGACGCAACGCCGCGATCGGCTCGAATTTCACTTTGGCAACGACGCCTTTGAGTCCGGCGATGCCGAATTTTGGTATCAGCTCATTCGCCTCAAAAAGCCCCGGCGCATTGTTGAAATTGGCAGCGGCTACTCTACCCTCATGGCCGCCCAAGCCATTCAAGCCAATCAGCGCGAAAACCCAGCCTATACCTGTCACCATGTCTGCATCGAGCCCTACGAGCAGCCCTGGCTGGAGCAACTGAGTGTCACGGTACTGCGCAAAAAGGTGGAGGATTTGGATGTCAGCGTCTTTTCAGATCTGGAAGCAAACGACATTCTATTTATTGACTCGTCCCACATTATTCGTCCCAAAGGCGATGTGGTGTTCGAGTATTTGCAGCTTTTGCCCACCCTCAAGCCGGGGGTCATTGTTCACATTCACGACATTTTTTCACCCCGCAACTATCCCGCCCAATGGCTCATGACTGAGGTGCGATTGTGGAATGAGCAATATCCGCTAGAGGCGTTTTTGACCCATAATTCAAGCTGGGAAATCATTGGTGCGCTGAACTATCTACATCACCATCACTACGATGCGCTGCACGCGGCTGCACCCTTCCTCACCCGCGATCGCGAGCCCGGCTCCTTCTACATCCAAAAAATTCGCACCCCGTAAAGGATGCCGCCGATCGCCGTTATCCCCCCATCCCCAAGCTCGTCGGGGCGGTGAAAATCACCTCACGGGTAACCGCCAGGGTGTGATCAATCCAGACGAATTCGACCTGCTCAACCTGGCGATCGCGCAGCGTCACCACCGAAAAATTGCGATCGCAGCCCCCCTCCCGAGGCACAATGCGCGGCACGCGGGCAGCGTTTAAGTAATGGGTGCCCGCCGCATCTTGGGCAAAAACCTCGCGCAGGCGATCGCGGCGGTGGCGCAGATGATGGTGCATGTGGCCAAAGGTGACGAGGGGCACCCGTTTGCCAATGCGCTGGGCATGGGCGATCGCGGCGGCCAGGTCAGGATCTCCAAAATCGCCCCCAATCGGATTCCAGTCACGACCACAGAGCGATTCAGGGCGATCGCCTAGCCCCGTTGGGCCGCAGTGCCCGATAAAAATCAGCGTGTCTTGGGTGGTGCGGTCAACGGCATGGATGAGGCGCTGGATGGAGTGCTCCCAGCCGCTGACCCCAAAGCGGGTTTGGTAAAAGTCTGTATTTTTCCAGTCGGAGCCGCCCCAGCTAAAGGGCCGCCCGCCCACCACCGACAGCCCCCACGCCGGAAAATCGAGCTTGCCATAGCCCACGTGGGTTTCGCCCAGCAGGTCAAGCTGCTGCTGCACACGATCTTCCTGGCGGCGATCGTAGGGGCTTTTGCGCCGCCCCCACGGCGTTGCGGTGTACCAGGCGTCATGGTTGCCCAAAATGACGGCCTTGGGGATCGGCAGGTCGGCAATGTGGGCAACAATTTCGACGGCCTCGTTGCCAAAGTCGCCCACGAAGAGCACAAGGTCGATGTTGAGATGGGCCAGGGCGATCGCGTCGCCCTCGTCCCATTGATCATGGACATCACCCACCACGGCAATGCGCACGGTTTCTGCCTGCAATTGACTTGCCATAACTCCGGTTGATGCGATTCTTCCCTAGGGCACGTTATCAAGTCACGCTAAAACGGTAGTCGGGTCAGGCGCGCTGCACCCACGCTCACCCAACTGCTAGGGGCTGTAACCGCACTATATCAAAGGATTTCGGCTCTGATTGATAACCGCCCCCAGGACGTGTCATCCGTTAATTCCCAAAACCTTATGGGATAAGCATTACCCCGCTCATCCCGATTTCATCGGCAAAAGGCTGCGGCCCTTACGCACCTAGGCCGGGAAACCACCGGGAGCAGTCTGGCGAAAAACCCGCGATCGCTCACCAGAACTCGCCTCCAATTCTATGATGGGGGTGCTCCAACCCCGTTGCTGACGCGGAGAAATACCTGAGATGACCGCCCTCGTTCTCTTTACTGATTTGGATGGCACCCTGCTGCACAGCGAAACCTACCGCTATGAGGCAGCACTACCCGTTTTGGCAGACCTCAAAGCCGAAGGCGTTCCCGTGATTCCGGTAACGAGTAAGACGCGAGCAGAGGTAGAGTCGCTGTTTCAAGCAATTGGCTTTGCGGATCCCTTTGTGGTGGAGAATGGCAGCGCGGTCTACATCCCCCGAGACGGCTGTCCCTTTGATTTGCCGGAAGGCGAAGATGACGGCCCCTATCGGGTGCTGCAATTGGGGGTGTCCTACGTGATGGCACGGGCAGGGCTGAAGGCGATCGCCCAAGACATCGGGCGTCCCCTGAAGGGATTTGGGGATCTTTCGGTCGAGCAGATCCAACATCTGACGGGCCTGACGGAAGTGGATGCCAAGCAGGCCAAAATGCGCGAGTTTACAGAACCGTTTTTGACGCCCAAAAATGTTGAGCCCGAGGCGCTAATGGCCGCAGCGGCGGAGATGGGGTTTCGGGTGGTGGTGGGCGATCGCTTCTCGCACTTGATTGGAGCCGCAGCGGGCAAGGGGGCGGCGGTGGATGCCCTCGCTGCCCTCTATGGCGCAACGTTGCCAGAAGGCGTCTCGGTGACGACCGCTGGGTTAGGCAACAGCCCCAACGATATTGACATGCTCAGTCGGGTGGATTGGGCGGTGGTGGTGCCCGGTGCCGATGGGCCACACCCGCAGTTGCGCGATCGCGGCTGGCGCATTGCTCCGGCCCCCGCCCCCGAGGGTTGGGTGGCAGCGGTGCGCCAAATCCTTGAGGATATTTAGAGCCCCGCTACCCAATTCCATCAGTGCAATGATGGGTTCCGTGGGCCAGCGCCAGGGCCGCGCACCCCTGGCCCGTGCCGTTCACCGTGCCGTTCGCGCATGGCTTCCCGAATCTCCTGCCGCTGCTCGGCGGTCAGCACCTCACCGATCGCCGCCCGCGCTTCGCGCATCATGTCCCAAATCGCGCTGCGCTGGTCTTCGCTAAGGTTGATGGCCCGCATGGCCTCCCGGTAACTGTCGGTGTCGGCCAGGGTTTCGGCAAAGGTGGCACGCTGTTCCGCCGTCAGCACGGTTTGGATTTCTGCACGGCTGGTGGCAAAAATGGCATCAATTTCGGTGCGCTGCGCCTCAGTGAGGTTGAGATTTTCGAGGGACTGCATGGGGCCGCCGTGGCGCTCGGCCAGGGCAATGCCAGGGG
>JACYME010000208.1 GCA_015272155.1 Leptolyngbyaceae cyanobacterium T60_A2020_046 | reverse complement strand
AGAGCATGGCAATTTCAGCGAGGCGGCGCTGCATCTAGATGTGACGCAGTCTACGATTAGCCACGCGATCGCAACCCTCGAAGCAGAACTTGGCATCGTTCTTTTTCACCGAGGCCGACACGGTGCACAACTCACGCCCACGGGCGATCGCATCGTCGCCTATGCCCAGCAAATCCACACCCTGCTCGACGGCATCCTCAACGAAGCGGACAACGAACGTGGCCTCAAAGGGGGCACCGTTAGACTTGCGGCCTTTCGCAGCGTGGCCACCCACGTCTTGCCCGGCGCGATCGCTCGCCTGCGCCAGCGCTATCCCGACATTCACATCACCCTCCACGAATTTGATGAGGTCTATCAGCTTAAACAAGCCGTTGTGCAGGGCCAAGTGGACGTGTGCGTTGCCGAAGTCCTCTGTAGCAAAGAGTTTGAGTGCATTCACATTCTGGATGATGAATACATCGCCCTGCTGCCCCCCAGCAGTGGATTGTGCGTCGCCCAAGTCAGCCTAGAGGACTTGAGCCGCTTTCCCCTCATTGCTTCCAGCCACGACAGTTGCTTTACCCGCATTGAGCAACAACTCCAAGCCCTCGGCAATGTACTGAAAGTGCAATACCTCATTCGCCATGACTCATCGATGACCAGCATGGTACAGCAGGGCTTGGGTATCGCTATTCTGCCGCGCCTTGCCGCAGAACCCATCCCCGAGGGGGTTAAGGCATGTCGGCTGCCCTTCAAACTTTCTCGCCCCATTGGGGCCTCCCTGCTCAAAGAAGGATTGCACAGCCCTGCAGTCTACGCCTTTTTAGACGCCCTGCGGGAGACGGGAGAATTTTGCGCTACGGCCCGCGCGGTTTAGGGCATGCTCTTGTGTGGTTTACAGGAATTTGGGGACTGGCGTTCATAGAAGACAGCCCTGCGCCCCCCGGTTAGGCCGGGACAGAACTCCGCCAACCCAGCGACATCAGCGGGCGGACAGCCGCACTCGACTGATGGGAATGCACAGCGGCGTTCCGGCAATGGGGTCAGGAATGACCCGGCTGTTGAGGCCAAACACGGTTTGCACTAGGGCTTCAGTCATGACACTTTGGGGCCGACCTTGGGCATAGACCTGCCCCGATCGCAGGGCAATGAGATGGTCAGCGTAGCGGCAAGCTTGGTTCAAATCGTGGAGCACCATCACGATGTTTTTTTGCTGCTGGGTGTTGAGGTCGTGCAGCAAATCAAGCAATTCAATCTGGTGGGCTGGGTCGAGATAGGTGGTCGGCTCATCCAGCAGCAAAACGTTGGTATTTTGTGCCAGGGCCATCGCAATTCACGCCCGCTGGCGCTGCCCCCCAGAGAGGGTGTCAAGGGGCCGATTGGCGAACTCGTGCAGGTGGGTGGTGGCGATCGCGGCCTCTACCTGCAACTCATCTTCCGTTGACCACTGCTGAAGCCAGTTTTGGTGAGGATAGCGACCCTGGGCGACCAGTTCTCGTACGGTGAGCTCTTCAGGGGCGGTTGGGCTTTGGGGCAAAATGCCCAACCGCTTGGCGAGCTCCTTGGTGGGTTAGTGCGCGATCGCGGTTCCCGCCAAGTAAACGGTGCCACCTTTGGGTTTCAGCAGCCGCGCCATCCCCCGCAGCAGCGTTGATTTGCCGCAGCCGTTTGGCCCCACTAGGGCCGTAATTTTTCCCTGGGGAATTGCGAGATCCAGCCCTTGAATGATGTCATGACCGTCATAGGCCAGAGTGAGCTTGCGGGTGGTGAGCGCAACTTGGGTCGCAGTATCGAACATCGTGATCAATCGAGGAATTAGGAAGATAGGAATAATGACGTTGCTGCATCTGGGGATAAACGCTCCCGAGCCCCTCTCCTCTCGGGAGAGGGAAGCTGGCGCGATCGTGGACGGTCAGAGGCCCGAGCAATTCCCCCTCTCCTCTCGGGAGAGGGAAGCTGCCTTTTAAGCCCTTCTTTCTGGGGAGAAGGGTTTGGGATGAGGGTCATTCATCCTGGGAATCAGCAACGCCGAAATAATGACGATGACAGTCAAGAAGCCCGAGGCAGTCTGCCAAACAAGCTGGGGCAAATTGCCATCACAGATCACCGCTGAAACGCACCTTGGGGACGCTACACCGCTGCGATGACAACTGTCGCTGTCCCCCGGCTCGCGCTGCGTGGACACAGGTCTGGCCTGGGTATCCCCCTGATCACAAGCGACCCCAGCCCCTTGGGGCAAGCATCACATCCTACCGCATCGTCCCCAGAGAACTTCGCTCCGCACAATCCCGATCCATTGCTGATGATGGTTCTCAACAAGATTTCTGCCCTGTTATCCTAAACCCTTGGCCTCAGCGATACGGCCACCCTGGGCTGTGTCGCTGGAGTCAGAATTCCTAGTTAATCCGTTTTTGGCCCCTTGATGACGCCGCCTTAAAGGGGGTTGGCCTGGTAGGGCACAAACAGAGCGGTATCGCCTTTGCAGACGGTGATGACGGTTTTGACCCCGCCGCGTCGGGTAAAGTCGCCGATAATCCGCAAGCCAACGGGGGCCAGTTCATCCCAGAGGCGATCGCAAATGACATTGGTCACGGCTTCATGGCTGATCCGCTGATCGCGAAAGGAATTGATGTAAAGCTTGAATGCCTTCAACTCCACAACCCAGTCGCGGGGCTGGTAGTCCACGACGATGGTGCCAAAGTCGGGATACCCCGATCGCGGGCACAGGGCCGTAAATTCAGGATGTTCGAGGTGAATGGTGTAGGCGTTTTTTGTGGCGCTGGGCCATTTTTCGAGGGGTTCTGTTGCGGCTGCACGGATAGCGCGATCGCCATACTTTTCGTCAGTGGTTACAGGGGGCAATCCAGGTTGAGCGTTGGGCGACTGCATAGTAGACATAGGGTTAACGGGTCACGGGATATCAGGATGCGCTCGCGATCGCCCATTGATCCTAAACCACAACCCCCGTCAGATTCGACCTACAGTCCATTGCCAATGAGGATAAACGGAGCCCAGTAGAAGGGATGTTGATAGCCGCGATCGCCGCCGCGCGCGGTTCCTTCCACATCCGACGACTGCACGATAGTGCCGCGATCGCCCCCTGGGCTTAGTTCCGCCGTGGCTTCTCCGGTGATCAGCGCGACCTGCGCAGCTTGGAGGGCTTCTGCCTTTTCGCTAAATACTTGTGATCACCGACGGACAACTGTGACTCAAGGGCAGATAACCTTCGAGTCGAGGGGAGCGCCAAGACACCCACAATTGGCGATCGCGCGGGTGCAGGGTGCAGGCTGCAAGCGGGTGTCCTGCACAAGGGTGGAAAGACTGCGGCGACGGAGTCCTTCTGACATCGAGTTGGGTTACATCGAGTCGGTGAGGTAGCTGACATAGCGTTGTACGCGCTCGAAGTCCCCTTGGGAAAGGCAGGCTTGTTTAAGGCTCAGGAGCGATTGACGCTGAAGCTGGAAGTTACCTAAATTGAGCGCTATTTTGAAGTGTTCTTCGCGAGATTGGAGCGCCTTGGCAGTTTCTCCGAGGGCATCGTAGGCGATCGCAAGGCTTTCCAGCACCTGCAGCTCGGTGCGGCGATCGCGCAAGCGTCGGGCGAGGGTCAGGCGTTCTTGCAGATACACCACCGCGCGGGAATAGTCGCCCAACATGTAGCAAGCGCTGTTGAGGTTCCGCAAAATCTTACTGACCACCTGCAAATCCATGCCCTCCCGAGAGCGCTGCAACAGGCGATCGTAGTAATCAATGGTTTTGTGGGGATCACCAAGGGCATGGTAAGTATTGCCCAGGTTTCGGAGAATCTGCTCTTCAACTTGCCGATCCCCAAGCCGTTCGGCAATGGTCAAGCTCTGTTCATAAAGGGCGACGGCTTTCTCGGTCTGATGGCGGGTGCGGTAGATCAGCGCCAAGTTATTGAGGGCGCGCATTTCGGCCTCGGCGTCCTGGGTATGTTGTGCCAGGGTGAGGCTTTGTTCAAGACAGGTCAGCGCTTTGTCGAGGTCGCCGAGGTGGCGATAGCTGTTGCCCAGGCAGTTGAGGGTTTGCTGGGTCAGGCTGGTGTCTGCCAATTGGCGCGCCAGCGTAAGCCCCTGACGGGCATAGTCTACGGCCCACAGGTAGTCAGCAATGTCGTAATGCAAATGGGCGATCGTGGAGAGAACTTTGGCCTCGGAGGCGATGTCATTGAGGGTGCGATACGCCTGGAGCGATTGCTGAAAATCGGCCAGCGCAGCGGTGATGTTGCCCTGTCGTCGTTGGGCGATCGCTTGCTTGAGCCATTGATGCGCTTCAGCACTCAGGCACTTTTCTTGCTCTGAGGTCAGCGATCGCGGGGTGTCTGTGACGCCAGGGATCAGGGTTGAATGATCGATGGATCGATCCGGTCCTACCACGTGATGGCTCCGTTGCATATCTTGATCACCATATCTGCTAAGGCCGTCATCTACCCCTGATGGAACGGAGAAGGCGGCGGTGATAACTGGCCCCTGAACCGGGCTGGCTCTGGGGAATCAACCTCAGTGCAAACACGCCTTCCTAGGAGTTTGCGGCAAGGAATACTGATGGATTCGGGAAGCGCTTCATCTAACGATCATCCTAGGTTGAAGGTCTGATGAACTGTAACCGTGCTTTTGACGAGATGCCCCCGGATCCGCTGAACCTTGCCGCGAAAATACCTATAAACCTAAGAGAACGTGCTCGGTCGAGAAGTTCCCCGATTGGGGGTGAAATCTCTGAGCGATCGCCCAAATTCATCGAAACTTCATCTGGAATACCGTGCGAAGGCTCCGTAGACAACTCATTTAGGGATAGGTTGGCAGCCCCCTCAGCTCCGAAAATTCCGGCGCGTTGGCAAACCAGATGAGCCTTGCAGTGAGGTTGGGTGTCAATCCCCACAGGTTTTGATTCAGAATGGCGGTGTAAGGATTTGAGATTGGTGTGACTGACCTTCCCCTCGCTGACGAACAGCTTTTGTTTACGCCCCAACCGCCTCAAGAGGGGGCAATTTCGGCCATTTTTGCCTTCCCCAACACCTACACCGTGGGCATCACGAGCTTGGGGTTTCAGGTAGTGTGGGCCACCCTGGCCCAACGGCCTGACGTGGCCGTGGCGCGCCTGTTTACGGATGGGCATGATGAGCTGCCCGCAAACCCTGAACTGTTGGGCTTTTCGGTGTCGTGGGAGCTGGACTATGTCAACATTCTGCAACTGTTAGAGTCACTACAAGTGCCAATCTGGTCGCGCGATCGCACGTCTGATCATCCCCTCGTTTTTGGGGGCGGCCCGGTGCTCACGGCGAACCCAGAGCCCTTTGCTGACTTCTTTGACGTGGTGCTGTTGGGGGATGGGGAACAGTTGTTGGGTGCGTTTGTCGATGCGCTGCAAGCGGTGCGGGGATGCGATCGCGCCACAAAGCTGCGCCATCTCGCCCAGGTGCCGGGGGTATATGTCCCGAGCTTGTATGAGCCGCGCTACGACAGTCCAACGGGTGCGATCGCCGCGATCGACCCCATCGATAGCGACATTCCCCTCCAGGTCGAGAAACAGACCTATCGCGGCAACACTCTCTCAACCTCCACCGTGGTGACGCCCCACGCGGCCTGGGAAAGCATCTACATGGTGGAAGTGGTGCGCAGTTGCCCAGAGCTGTGTCGGTTTTGCCTGGCCAGCTATTTAACCCTCCCCTTCCGCGCCGCCGACCTGACGGCCTCCCTCATCCCTGCCATTGAGCGGGGCTTGCAGGTCACGCAGCGGCTGGGGTTATTGGGCGCGTCGGTGACGCAGCACCCAGAATTTAGCGCGCTGTTGGAGTACCTCAATCAGCCCCAGTTCGACGATGTGCGCCTTAGTATTGCGTCGGTGCGCACCAATACCGTCAATCGGCAGTTGACGGAAACGCTGACCCGTCATGGCACCAAGTCCATCACCATTGCAGTGGAGAGCGGATCAGAACGGGTGCGCCGAATCGTGAATAAGAAACTGGCGACTGCCGAAATTGTGGAAGCAGCGGTCAACGCAAAGGCGGGCGGCCTGAGTGCGCTGAAACTCTATGGCATGGCCGGGGTGCCCGGTGAGCATCCTGAGGATTTGGATGCCACGATCGCGATGATGAAGGCCTTGAAAAAGGCAGCCCCTGGCCTGCGGCTAACGCTGGGATGCAGCACCTTTGTCCCCAAGGCGCACACACCGTTCCAGTGGTTTGGGGTCAATTCAGATGCTGAGAAACGGCTGAAGTATTTGCAAAAACACCTGCGATCGCAGGGCCTTGACTTCCGGCCTGAAAGCTATAACTGGTCTGTGATTCAGGGGCTCATTTCGCGGGGCGATCGCCGCCTTGCGCCCCTGCTGCTGCAAGTGCGCGACTATGGCGATTCGTTGGGCAGCTATCGCCGGGCATTCAAGGATATGAAGGGCAAACTGCCGCCGCTGGCGTTTTACGTTCACGATGATTGGGCGGTGGATCAGCCTCTGCCGTGGGATCACTTGGCTGGCCCGCTGCCGAAATCCACGCTGCAAAAACATCGCGAGAGCGCGATCGCGGATGACGGTGCATCCCCTGCAATGGATGCGATCGTAACCCCGGTCGGCTAACCCTACTCGTGTACCCTGCGACGCGGGCATCACTTGAAATTGGCCTGCCTCTGCGGATGCAGTCCTTGGTTCATCGGGGATCCAGTCGAGGGAAGCAGGGGGGTTA
>JACYME010000022.1 GCA_015272155.1 Leptolyngbyaceae cyanobacterium T60_A2020_046 | reverse complement strand
GATAGACATGTTGATAAATCAAGGTTCCAGTGGCGTGATGATGTGGGTAAAATTTCCCCAACCTTCCTGAAAAGAGCCGGGAGGGGAAGACGGCAGAGAAAAGCGATCTTCTGAGGGCGCGGCAACAGCGGGAAATTGATTCGGGGCGTTGCTGATTTTCAGGATGAATGACTCACCCTGTGGGAAGCCGCAAAGCGTCTACATCCCAGCCCCTTCTCTCCAGGTAGAAGGGCTTAAAAGGCAGCTTCCCTCTCCCCTCGGGAGAGGGGCTCGGGAGTGTTCATCCACAGATGCAGCAACGCCTGATTCGGTATCGCCAGCCTGTAATGCTGTGGATCAGCAGTGACCTTGGTAAGAAAGGGGGGGATGAGGGGCATACCGCACCTCGTAATGCGAAAACCGTCTCTGGTCGTGTTGGTCGCGTAGAGAGATTTCGGGGTGAAGGCAAAGCTGCCATTGCATGATTTCTGTGAAAATGGGAGCCCGTGCCCCTGTTTGTCCATCACTTCTGAGGCGAATCGGCGATGCAACCTGTGGATTTTACGACCCTCATGGCAGCCCATGCAGAGCTCCAGCGTGACTGGCTCCCGGCCCGCTGCGAACAGGTGGTGCAGCGCGATCGCACGACCCTGTGCATGGCGCTGCGCACCCTGACGGGCCGGGGCTGGCTAACGATTTCCTGGCATCCCCAGGCAGCGCGGATCCACATGGGTGCGGCTCCCCCCCGTACCCCCGATACCTTTACCTTTAGCCAGCAACTCAAGCATCAGCTCAATGGGTTGGCGCTGGTGGCGATCGCGACGATGGCCCCGTGGGAACGGGTGTTGGATTTGCAGTTTGCGCCGCGTCCGGGTGATGAAATCCAGTGGCACCTGTATGTGGAAATTATGGGCAAGTACAGCAACGTCATGCTGGTGAATGCCCAGAACCAGGTGGTGACGGTGGCCCATCAGGTGACGGCGCAGCAGTCGAGCGTGCGCTCGGTGCTGACGGGGGATCCCTACACGCCGCCGCCCAGTATCTTGGGGCCGCGCCCGCTGCTGACCGAACCGCTGCCAGATTGGCGCGATCGCATTGTCTTGGTGCCCGGAGCCCTGAAAAAATGCCTGTTGAGCGCCTACAGCGGCCTGAGTTCTGCCGTGGTGCAAGAGCTAATCGCAGCGGCGGGCTTGGCTCCCAACCAAACCACCGACACCCTGACCGCAGCCGACTGGCAGCGCCTGTTTAATCAGTGGCAAACCTGGCTCACCTGTCTGGAAACGCAGCAGTTTCAGCCGGGCTGGACGACGACGGGCTACTCGGTGCTGGGGCTAGTGCCGACGCAACCTGCACCCTCGGTGCAGGCGCTGCTGGAGCGCTACTACCACGACGAGCTGACGCGCCAAAGCTGCGATCGCCTCCATAACCAACTTGCCCAACGCCTCAAAACCCTGCTGAAGAAACTGCGGGTCAAGGAAGCGGATTTTCAAACCCGCCTCAGCCAGTCTGACCAGGCAGAAACCTACCGCCAGCAGGCAGATCTGCTGATGGCCTACAGCTATCAGTGGCAGCCGGGGATGACGACGATGACCCTGGCGGATTTTGAAACCGGCGAACCCGTCGCGATCGCCATTGACCCCGATGGCAGTGCCATTCAAACGGCACAAAAGCTCTACAAACGTCATCAGAAGCTGAAGCGATCGCGACACGCGATCGAGCCCCTCCTGAAGGCCGTGCGCGATGAAATCGCTTACCTCGAACAGGTGGATGCCGCCCTCAGCCAGGTCATAGGCGAAGCGCCGGAAGTGGCTCTTGCGGCGATTTCTGACATTCGGGACGAACTGATCCAGCAGCGCTATCTCGAAGATCCGACCTATCGCCCCGCCCCGCGCCGCCAAGAAGACGAGGTTGACCTGCGCAAATTCCACACGCCGGGGGGGCTTGCGGTTTGGGTGGGGCGCAACAACCGCCAAAATGACCTACTGATTTCGCGCCTCGCGACGGACTATGACCTGTGGTTTCACACCCAGGAAATACCGGGGAGCCATGTGCTGCTGCGCCTCAGTGCGGGGCAGGTGCCGAGCGACGAGGATCTACAATTCACCGCCGATATCGCGGCCTTTTTTAGCCGCGCCCGCCAGGCCGACCAGGTGCCCGTGGTCTATACGCAGCCGCGCCATGTGTTTAAGCCCAAGGGGGCGCGCCCCGGTATGGTGATCTATCAACAGGAAACGGTGCTGTGGGGGCAACCCCAATGCATCGCCGCGATGCTGGACTCGACGGCGATCGCGATTGCGCCCCAACTCGCGACCTCCGGCACCTAGTCCTATATCCTATCCCTGGCTTGTGGGCCATGGGTTTCGGTGACGACGGGAATGGATCGGTGGGGTGATGCGTTGCTGGGATGCAGAAAATCGGGCAAAAACTCCGTTTTATGACCAGATCAACGGTGTATCCCTCAGCAAAAGTCAGCGTTTCTGTATCTAACTTTGCAGTTTAGCACTTGGATGAAATGCAGCGAACTCCCACAGCTTCTGCCTTTGAAGCTAAAAGTTCATCCTTTCTTCAGAAAGTGCGGCCCAAAGTTCTGAAGATATATAACGAAAAAACTGTGTGGCTTGATACAATGCTGCATGGAGCGAAGCGCAGTAGCGAATCTCGCCGTTGCATGACAGGATTTAGCGCGGTTTCCTCCAACTTGAGAGAGCAACAAAATTTCTTCAATCGACCCCTGCGGGGGTCGTTTTTTTTGCGTGTTTTGGGGGGCTTGCGATCGCGCTGAATTCGGTGCCAGGTTCTCAGTCCGGCGTTCGTAGAACGCGGGGGTGCCTGCCTCTGAGCCGATGCCTTCTACAATGACGACAGCACTGTCGCGCAACTTCCGATCCTGTGGCTGATACCTCTGCACCGCTTCTTGTGTTGGTCGATGGGCATTCCCTCGCCTTTCGCGCCTATTATGCCCACGCGCGGAATGCGGACGGGGGGCTTCGCACCTCAACGGGCATTCCCACCAGTGTGTGCTACGGCTTTCTGAAGGCGCTCTTTGACACCCTGGAGGCCGAGAAGCCCCAGTATGCCGCGATCGCCTTTGACCTCGATCAGCCCACCTTTCGCCACGAAGCCGCCAAAACTTACAAGGAGGGCCGCCCCGAAGCCCCCGACGGGTTTGTGGAGGATGTGGAAAACCTGAAGGCGCTATTGACCGCCTTTGGCCTGCCAATCTTTACCGCACCGGGGTTTGAGGCAGATGACGTGATTGGTACCCTGGCGACCCGAGGCAAACAGGAGGGGTATCGGGTCAAAATTCTCAGCGGCGACCAAGACCTATTTCAACTCATTGATGATCAGCACGTCTCGGTGCTGTATCTGGGCAGCATTTTTTCCAAGGGCAATGCGAAGGGCGCGTCCCGCGAGTTTACTCCCGCGCAGGTGAAGGAAAAACTCGATGTCTGGCCCCATCAGGTGGTGGACTATAAGGCGCTGTGTGGGGACACGTCCGACAATATCCCCGGCGTGAAGGGCATTGGCGCAAAAACAGCGGCCAAGCTGCTGAATGAGTACGGGTCGCTGGAGGCGATCTACGGCGCGATCGCGACGATCAAGGGCGCGACCCAGAAAAAGCTCATGGAAGGGCAAGAGTCGGCCTATCACTCGCAATACATGGCCCGCATTGTGACCGATGTCGCCCTGGAGGCTGATCTGCACGCCTGCCACCTGGCTGGCTTTGATGCCGATGCGGTGACACCGCTGCTGCAACAGCTTGAATTTCAGCAGTTTATCCATCGGCTGCCCTATATTCAGGCGGCGATGGGGGGTGAGGCTGCGCCGTCGCGATCGCCCGCCGCCACCCCTCCCCCCGCCGTTGACGAAGAGCCGGGAGATATCGCCTTTTTCACCGCAGCGGAAACGGATCAGGCTCAAGCGGTACAGGCCGCCGCGATCGCGCCCCAAATCATCACCACCGAGGCGCAGCTCTACGAACTGCTGGATCTACTCAGCGCCCACACCGACCCGGCCCACCCCGTCGCCTGGGACACAGAAACCACCTCCCTGGAACCCCGCGACGCGACGCTGGTGGGGCTGGGCTGCTGCTGGGGCGAGGGCCAGACCGATCTCGCCTACATTCCCCTCGGCCACCACGAGAGGGAACAGTTGCCCACGGCCCTAGTGCTCGATACCCTGCGCCCCATTCTCGAAAGCGCTGACCATCCCAAGGTGTTGCAAAACGCCAAGTACGATCGCCTGGTGCTGCGCTGCCAGGGCATCACCCTAGCGGGGGTGGTGTTTGACACCATGCTGGCGAGCTATGTGCTCAACCCCGAGGCCAGCCACAATCTGACGGATCTCTCGCTACGGTATTTGAATGTCACAGCCCAGAGCTATGACGACCTGGTTCCGAAGGGGAAGACAATCGCGGATGTGGCGATCGCCGCCGCCGCCCAATACTGTGGCACCGATGTCCACACCACCTATCGCCTCATGCCCCTGTTGCAGGCAGAACTGGCGATCGTGCCCGAGCTAGCTACCCTCTTCGCTGAGCTAGAACTACCCCTAGAGCCCGTCCTGGCAGAGATGGAATACCAGGGCATTCGCATCGATCCTGACTACCTGGCAACCTTCTCGAAGCAGCTTGAGGCTGATCTCAATCGCATTGAACAAGACGCCTACCGCGCTGCCGGATCTACCTTTAACCTGGGTTCGCCCAAGCAACTCAGCGAACTGCTGTTCAACACCCTGGGGCTCGACAAGCGCAAATCTCGCAAGAACAAGTCCGGTGGCTATTCAACCGACGCCGCCACCTTAGAAAAGCTCCAGGGCGATCACCCTGTGGTGGATCTCATCCTGGAGCACCGCACCCTTTCTAAGCTGAAATCGACCTATGTGGATGCCCTGCCGACGCTAATTCGGCCCGACACCCACCGTGTTCATACTGACTTTAACCAGGCGATTACGGCCACGGGTCGTCTGTCGTCCTCAAATCCGAATTTGCAAAATATCCCGATTCGCACGGCCTTTAGTCGGCAAATTCGGTCGGCCTTCATTCCCCAGGCGGGGTGGCACCTCGTCGCGGCAGACTATTCGCAAATTGAGCTGCGCATTTTGGCCCACCTGAGCGAAGAACCGGTGCTGATTGAGGCGTACAACAATCGCGAAGATGTCCATGCGCTGACGGCGCGCCTGCTGTTTGAAAAGGATGAGATCACGCCGGAGGAGCGGCGGCTGGGGAAGGTCATCAATTTTGGGGTGATCTACGGCATGGGGGCGTCGCGGTTTGCGCGGGAGGCGGGGGTGAACCGCACGGAGGCGAAGACGTTTATCGATCGCTATTACGATCGCTACCCCAATGTGTTTGAGTATCTTCAGCAGATGCAGCGGGAGGCCGTGGCCCACGGCTATGTGCAGACGCTGAAGGGGCGGCGGCGGTATTTCAACTTCACCAGTCCGGCGCTGCGCGAGTTGCAGGGGAAGGACCCTGATGCAATCGATCTGGAGAATCTAAAGCGCATTGGCGGATATGATGCGGGGCTGTTGCGGGCGGCGGCTAATGCGCCGATTCAGGGATCCAGTGCCGACATTATCAAAATTGCGATGATTCAGCTCCACGGGTTGCTGCACCAGTATGCGGCGCGGCTGCTGCTCCAGGTACATGACGAATTGGTGTTTGAGGTGCCTCCGGCGGAGTGGGCGGAACTCGAGCCGAAGATTATTCACACGATGGAGTCGGCGGTGGATCTCAAGGTGCCGCTGGTGGTGGAGGCCCACGCTGGCCCCAACTGGATGGAGGCAAAGTAAGCTTTCGGATGCTGGCGGGGAGGCCGGACTCACCGCCGCGATCGCGACATTTTGGCATCGGGGATCTTAAGATTTCAGCGCAAGATGACTGCGGCTCAAGATTTCCTTGAGAAAATCAACACTCAATGGGCTGATCTGGCCCGTCATCAGTGTGCTTGCCCAATACACTAAAAGTCATCTGCGATCGCGGCTCTCCCCTGACCTGTGCAATCATGTCTGCGGAAGTTGCCCTCCTCGCCTGCCCTCTGTTCTGTTGCCCTCTGTTCTGTTGTGCCCCCATGAGATTCATCCGGTTTGGACAAGGCTCTGCAATTGTCGTCCTGTTTCTTGGGTTAACCTATGCCCCCGACGCGATCGCGGCCAACCTCATTCGCAATGGTAGTTTTGAGTCCGGCCTCGACCACTGGGATTCAAGCGGCAATCTGTTTTTGGAGACGGGTGTTTTCAGCTGCTGTAGACCTTCGGATGGTGAGTCATATGTTTTGTTCAACGGGGGCGATCTGCCGCCCGTTGGGTCGCTGTCGCAAACCTTCGCTACTGTCCCCAATCAAACCTATGAACTGTTGTTCGACTTTGTGAAGGGAGGGTTTGGGTCTGGGCTGGCGCGCCTGCATGTGTCGGTAACAGGGTCGCAAACCCTGTTGTCTGACTTTGATTTTGTGAGCAGTTCCACAGGCAGCGACGCCAGCAGCTATATTCAGTTTTCGTTTCTCTTTGTGGCGGATGGCACCAGCGCAACGCTGCTCTTTAGCGACGCTTCTTCAGGGACAGCGGGCTTTGATCCCTTGCTCGATAATGTGAAAATTTTTGCCCAAGATCCTGTAGATCCGGTTGATCCCACAGACCCAACCGATCCGACAGATCCGTTAGACCCCACGGATCCCGTTGATCCGACTGACCCAATCGATCCGGTCGATCCCGTTGATCCGGTCGATCCCGTTGATCCG
>JACYME010000246.1 GCA_015272155.1 Leptolyngbyaceae cyanobacterium T60_A2020_046 | reverse complement strand
ATATGCAGCGGTTTGCTCTCATTCGGCAGGAGCTACAGCGAGATCTTTCACCAGTAAGCTCAGGGAAAAGCCTTAGGCAGGCCATGATGGAGGTTGAAGCCTAATATTTCTGGCTACCCTTAGCAAAATAGAATGCTCTATCGTTACGCTGTCAGCATGTATTTTGGGGGAATTCGACATGTGGCCTGTCAAACACGGGCAACCCCATGCCAATGAAATCGAACGGTGGATGTACGCCAATCTAGTGGCAGCTTTCTTTGAGAAATTCGACGAGCTGCGCGACTTGAATATTGACGATTCGTTTGAGTGTATCGATGTCACCGAGCAGTTTGATGCCCTACCCAGCGAAGCCAAGCTAGCGGCGGTCTGTGAATCGGCTATAGCAATTATGGATCCGTTGTCTTCCCTTGGTGGGCAAAATGCCCTGCTTGCCGAAGCGGGGGCGATTCCGTTTGAGTGCATGAAAGGCCTCATTACCATGGAGATTGAAACCACCAAGGAGCTTGAGTCTATGGGCTCTCCCTCTCAATGGGGCGACTTCTGGCGGAGACAGGTGCTCCTCTTTTTCTATGGTCTCCATGGCTTATCGTTGGTGGACATGGTTGAGAATATTCTCTGTGAAGAGGCTATGGAGCAGGGCGAACTGTCTGAAGCCTTTATTCAATCGTGCAGCGCTCGGGCACAGGAGGTGGTTGACCAGAAAACCTATCTCGACTTTCTGACCTGGATTCCGAAGTCACCCCAAGAAACGGACATCGAGCAATGGGAATACCTGATTGAAAGTTACTTGATGGATGATCGCCTATTTCAAGATCACGACTGGTTGATCAGTCTGCCTTCTTCTCATCCTGAATTGCCCGATGCGGCAGTACTGGAGTTGCAGTTCAAAAATCAGGAAATCCAAGAAATCGTCGGCATTGCCCCAGCCTACTTTGACATGGGGCTGAGCCAACGACAGCTCAAGGCCTGGCCGGATCTTAGGCGAGACCTTGAGAAGTATTGGGTCGCGCCCCACCGACAGACTCCGCCTATTGTCCACAGAATTGTGGAGGCGCTGGGGCAAGGGCACTTACTGGGGGCACATCCAGCCGAGGACAGCCAACCAGAGGCATGGCGCTCGGGTTCGCCTAAACGAGTGCAGGACTTGTTGGAGAAAGTTACCTTTCGCGAAGGCTGCCACCTGGCGCTAAACATAGCTAAGCCGGGCGAGGCCGAACAGCTGGTTCCCATTACCCACATCAGCGTTCTGGAAGCGGAGGCGGTATACGGCGTGGGAGAAAAAATCTGCGAATTTGAGACTGAAGCCAGTGTCGCTGCGATCGGGGATTCCCTGGGTCTTGAGAATCTGGAGGAGATTGTTGTATTTGGTGTGGATACACTGTCGCAGCCTCTGACTGACTGACACCAGTGGCGACTCTCCCACCGCTGCCAGACGCTACTCGTCATCCTCCAAGAGCAGGCCGAGGTTGTGGGTGTCCATCAGCTCTTGATATTTGCTGGGCAGACTCTCCCGGAGGGTGTCTTCAACAATGCTGCTGACGGGTTGATCGCTTAGACCCGAGAGCGTCTTCAGCAACTTATCCAAACTGGGGGTGATGTAAAGGCGCAACTCAGTCTTCTTTTTCTTGGCCATTTCATCTGCCTAGCAATTGCCCAGCGGTTTTACCCCAACAATCTTACCCAGCCCTATAGATGATTCCTTGTGCTCGACATTTCTCGTTTTGCCGAATTGCCGAATTTACTTTATATTGAATCTGGAGCAACTCTCTAACGCTCGGATTGACTTTTGACTCTTATCCCATAAGGAGTGATTTTGCCTTATGCCGAATGCGTTTTCCTCGGGCCATCAACGGTGCGAGGGCACAGATTCTGACAGGCTTTGGACTGCCCACTGTCAGACTTCAGGCCGTTCATTAGAACGGGCTCGGCAGGTTTTGGCTAACCCCAGCGTACTGCTTGGCAAACTGCACCTCACGCATCCTGGGCCAGGACTGCCCTCGAATTTTCCGTCCGTTGAAGCACCTCGCTTTGGCTATGGCGATCGCCTCCGCTGGGTTTCCCACGGCAACGCGACCGACTGGGGTCTGGTCATTGGTCAGTTCTACAGCTATGCCCGCCACAGCCGCTGCTGGCAATGGTGCTACCTGATCTGGCTCGATCCTGCTTCTCCCAGTGCCGCCTGGGTCAGGGCCGATATTGCCTGGGAAGACGACCTCGAACCCCTCGAAAATGAGGTTGCCCGATGAATCCCCGCCCCCTTTCTTCCCATGAGCAGCGTTTAATCGAGCGGTACAGCTACTGCCAACTGGGCATGACGCCCCAGCGGTTTTATGCCAAGTGGCAGGTGAGCCAGGAAGATATGGCGGCGATCTGTTCCCGGTCGGTCTCGACGGTGCGGGGCTGGTTTCGCAAAGGCCGTAGCTATCGCCGCCCTACCCCAGTTGACCTGCGCCATCTAGCCCTAATGGATTTTTTGCTCGACAACTTTGACCAGATTCCGGCAGACCTGCGGCAGGCTCTCTGTGCCACTGAGCACGAAGACGACCACACCTAACCCAAAAATGTCAATATCACCATGCTCTGTTTTGGCGAATCTCCCCTGGCTAGGGTGGCATCAATTGCACTGAAATAAAGCGTCTCGGAGGACAGTCAAGTGAGCCAAGGGCACCGAGTAATGGCTGATATCAAACGCATTCGAGCGGCGCTGGGGCAGCAGGGAGACCGCCTGCAAAAGCTGCCTCGGCAAGCTGTTTGGATCGTGCATCGCAAGAGTGGTAAGTCTTATCGGCTGACCTATCCCCCTATTCCCCTCAATGCCTGGGCTTTGCATCCGACCGATAGGGAGGCGTCGGAGCTATTGGGCAAGATTGAGCGGGCTTTGACTTGTGATAGTGCTGCTCTTACGGCGAAGGTTGTATCTAGCCAGTGTGCGGGATTGTCTGAGCAGGATGAGCATGGCTGGGCTGGGCGGCAGTGCTCTTTGTCTGTGACCCGTGGTGTAAGTGCATCTACGGCGTATAACCAGCAGTTGCACCCCTGGTGCATTATTCAGCATTTACCTGAAATGCAGCGCCGGGTGGTGGCTCGGTTTCGGCGTCGCAACGATGCCGATGCACATCTGAAAGCTTTGCACCGGCTATCTCCCCTGGCCCAATACACCATTATCTTTGATGTAGAGATTCCCCTCGGTTGAGGCATTTACGCTCAGTGATTACCAGCAGACAGAATCCTTTATCGGTATTCAGGGTTCTCTCAGTCCCTACTCATCCAGCCGTCAGCTTGAGCGGTGAGGGTAGTAGGTAGATCGCCGTTAGATCTATCAACGTTCAACTGTTGGAACGTTGGACATGAGAACTGTCTCAGGAGGATTTTGCCATGAAAGTAACGCGCCAAATAGCTATTGGTGGACTATCTGCCGCTGTGCTCTTAGTGGGGGCGGCGGTGGTACAAGCCGGGGGGTGGGACAACTTTAAGCTGCAATACTATTCGCTGACGCGAATCTTTCATGACCAGGGGCGCGAGCTAGGGGATTTGCGCAAGCAAAATGTTGATCCCGAGGCGACCACCCGGATTGATCTGACGCAGTTGCTGGATGGTGGTCCGCCGAAGGATGGAATTCCCAGTATTGATGAGCCGATTTTTGATACGGCTGCTACCACCCCGTTTCAGGCCGATGATCTAGTGGTGGGTATGGTGATCAACGGCGAAGCTAAGGCCTACCCTTTCAACGTGCTGAACTGGCACGAGATTGTCAACGACACCGTGGGCGGCGTCAACGTGACGGTGTCTTACTGCCCGTTGTGCGACACGATTGTGGCGTTTGAGCGGGGCGACACAACCTTTGGCGTCTCGGGCAAGCTCTACCAAAGCTGCCTGGTGATGTATGATCGCGCCGACGACAGCCTCTATGCCCAGCCCTGGGCCGAGGGCATTGTGGGGCCAGCAGTGAACCAAACCCTGGAGCGGCTGCCAGCGGTAAAAACTACCCTGGGAGAATGGCTGGCCCAGCACCCCGACAGCCAAATTCTTTCGACCCAGACGGGGCACCAGCGCGACTACCAGGGGTATCCCTACGGCACCTACTACACCGACGACCAAATTATCTTTCCGGTGCGCGGCCAAGAGGGGCGATCGCTACACCCCAAAGCCATTGTCAGCTACGTGTGGGAAGCCGATGGGCAAACACCCCGCGATCGGTTTTCGGGCGATAGTCATTCATTTGTCCACAACGAGCTGAGACAAGTGGGCCAGCAGCAGGTGGAACTGGCCGGACGCCCCATCCGCGCCCGTTGGGATGAATCACTCTCTACGGTGGTGGTGGAAGAACTAGACGGCACGATGATTCCAAGCACAACAGCCTTTGCCTTTGTTTATCCGGCCTTTTATGGAACACCCTAGAGACTTGCTTAGCCCATTGCGCTGGTTTACCGATACCGGCTGCCCCGTGCCTAGCGTTACCGCTGACCAAATGCGCGAGCTTGATCGCATTGCGGTTGAAGACACTGGGCCACTGCTGTTGCAGATGATGGAAAACGCCGGGCGCAACCTTGCCCTACTGGCCCTAGAGCATCTGGGGGCACAGTGGCGCGATCGCACGGTGGTAGTCTTAGCGGGCACGGGCGGCAACGGCGGCGGCGGCATCTGTGCCGCCCGGCACCTGGCCAACCGGGGGGTAGCCGTCCAGCTCTGCCTGACGGGGCACGATCACCTCCATGCAGCAGCAGCCTACCAGCACCACATTTACACCGCCACGGGCGGCGCTGAGATCAGCCCCTCTGACCTCCCCACCTTGCGGCCCGACCTAATTGTGGATGCGCTACTGGGCTACAGCCTGACCACCGCCCCTCGGGGTACGGCAGCAGCGGCGATCGCCTGGGCTAACCAATGTTCGGCTCCCACCATAGCGCTAGATCTGCCCTCCGGTCTGCATGCAACCACGGGCGAAACCCTGGGAGATTGCATTCGCGCCGCCACTACCCTGACCCTGGCATTGCCCAAAACCGGGCTATGGCCAGAAAAAACCGGGCCGATAGTTCTGGCTGACATCGGGATTCCGGCGAGGGCCTTTCAACGGCTAGGAGTAGCTTATGAATCGCCCTTTGATGACCGCTTTCGAGTTCCCCTGCGGTATGAGAAATTCAGCTCTGGACAGCAGGTAACTTCTGGTGGTGGGTACGCTGGCAGCGGCCTCAAACCTGTATATTCCTCCACTCCCCGTTCCGAGACGCCCCATGAGCTTTGACTATTGGTTTATGTTCCCAATCGCGCTGCTGATTGCCACCATCGCCATGGCATCGGGCGTTGAAGGAGCTACCTTCTTTACCCCGCTGTTCATCATCGGGCTGGGTCTGCCGACGGAGGTGGCGGTGGGCACCGGGCTGATTACCGAGGTGTTTGGGTTTTCTAGCGGGCTCTATGCCTACATGCGCAGGGGGTTAATTGACTACAAGCTGGGCCAAATGCTGCTGCTGATTACCCTGCCCCTGGCACTGGTGGGCACCTGGGCCGCTAAGAGCATTCCCAGCGATGTGCTCAAGGGCATTTTGGGGGTGGGGTTGTTTGCGATCGCCACCAGCTTTTTGCGATCACCAGAACCCACCGACCTCAAGCAGCTCGATGCCAATATTCAGGCCCATCCGGGCAAAGCCCCGCAAACCTGCCTTACCTCCACCGCCGGAGACACCTTTTGCTATACCGTGGCCAACCGCACCGAGGGGCGCTTGCTGTCGGGTATTGGGGCGCTGTTTTTGGGCATGGTGTCCACGGGGCTGGGCGAAATGAACGGCTACTTTTTAATTCAGCGCTGCCGGGTGCCCAGCCCCGTGGCCGTCGCCACCAGTGTTTTTGTCGTGGCGATTACCGCCCTGACGGCCTCCATCGGCCATGTCGTGCAGTTTGCCCAGGCGGGGGGCGAAACCCTGGCTACGGTGCTCAACCTGGTGGCGTTTACGGCTCCTGGAGTGCTGATTGGAGCGCAGCTGGGTTCAATTGTGGCCAGCCGCCTATCGCAAAAACTGCTGGAGCGCAGCATGGGCATTTTGTTCATTGTGGTGGGGGCGATCGTGCTGGGCGAAATTATCCTGCGCCATCGGGCCACCGCCGCTGCTTTAATCGATCAGCTAGCGGTTTTATCAGGGAGTGTTGTTCTCTGAACTATTAGTCTTTCAGCTTGAAACTTAATCTTCAAAACTTGGCATATCTCTTTCAAAAGCCAGCTTTATTCCTAGCCTTCTGGGCTATCCCATAACTCTTAACTCCATGCAAACCCTTTCTCCCACCCTAGAAATCTATGATCGCAGTACCCAATCTCAGGGCAGCTTTGACTATGGCCGCATTCGTGAATACAAAGTAGTCGGCATGCCCCAAGGTCACACCTCACGTAAGCGTATTGGGCCGCTGTTTTACTGGGCTTGGGCCACCGGAGCCCCCAACAGCAGAATTGGACTGCATTCTCACCGGGGGTTTGAGATCTTAAGCTACGTGCTCAGGGGTAGCCTCATCCACCACGATACCCTCGGCACGCGGCGAGTGGTGCAGGCAGGTGGTTTACAACTCATGCAAACCGGTTCGGGTATGGCCCATGAAGAGTTGATGGGTGAGCAGGGGGCAGAATTTTTGCAAATTTGGCTAGAGCCCCATTTGCAGGTGGCAATCGCCCAACCGCCTGCCTACTAAAACATAGCCGATGCCGATTTTTTGCTGCAAGAACATAGTGGCGGCAGCATTAAGCAAGTGTTGAGCGATGCCTCCCCGGCTGCGCTCCAGGTACCGGCTA
>JACYME010000207.1 GCA_015272155.1 Leptolyngbyaceae cyanobacterium T60_A2020_046 | reverse complement strand
TCGGGCTGCATCCCTTGGGTGAAATAGTCATCGGCGATCGCCAGACGAAGGCCGTCGATGCCAGCAGACAGAGCAGGCGTGACGGGATCGGGCGATCGCGGCGAACAAATGGGATCGCGCGGATCCGGGCCGTGCATGGCATCAAAGGCGAGGGCAATATCCGCCACACTGCGCGCCAGCGGGCCAATGTGATCCAAACTGGCGGAAAACAGATAGGCTCCTGCCCGCGACAGACGGCCATAGGTTGGCTTGAGGCCATAGACCCCACACAGGGCCGCAGGCACTCGAATCGATCCGTTTGTATCAGACCCGAGGGTGAGGGGCACCAAATTGGCCGCCACCGCCGCCGCTGATCCGCCGGAAGACCCGCCCGCGACGCGGCTAGGGGCGTGGGGATTGGGCGTTGCGCCAGCATGGGCGTTAATCGTGACAAAGCCGTAGGCGTACTCGTCCATGTTCAGAGCGCCGACGAGGATGGCCCCCGCCGCCTCTAAGCGGGCGATCGCGGTGGCATCCGTCGCGGCTGGCGGGTTATCGCGGTTGATTCGTGACCCAGCCACGGTTACACGCCCGGCGATGTCAAACAGATTTTTCACCGCAAAGGGCACCCCCGCCAGTGGCCCTACCGACTGCCCTGCTGCGATCGCGCGATCGACGCGCTGGGCCGTCTCTAGGGCGCGATCGGCCAAGACCTCAGTAAAACAGTTGACGGTGGCGTGGGTTTGGTGAATCTGCTCTAGCGCAGCGGCAACCACCGCCGTCGCCGTCCCCTGCCCGCGCTGAACCGCCGCTGCGATCGCCGCCGCTGTTGTGTCCCCCGTCATTGATGCTGCTCCTGTGGAAACTGAGCCTACTGAGCGACTTTGTAGGCTGCCCAGCCGCCATAGTGCGAAATATCTGGCCATTGATGCTCGTCAATCAGCGCCTTGGGATAGAGCATCGCGATCGCGGTGTCGCCCGTCTCTAGGGTCACGTCCGCCGGATACATGTGGGGCGGTTCCGTCGAAACCAGGGGGGCATCCTGATCCGCCGTCAGCTCATACAGTTTGCCCGGAATCGAAATACCGCCAGACTCGACCGCATAAATGCCGGGATGCCAGCCGTCTTTGATGGAATGGAGGCGATCGCTGGGCGCGGTTTTGGTCGCCCCGAGAAAGGTGGCATCCTGCAAATTGCTGTGGTCGGGCTGTCCGCGCAGAGCGGAACCACAGATAAAACCACGCCGGTGGGAAGCGGAATTTTGGGTCATAGCACGCTTAAGGGAGAGGGAAAACGGAAGACGAATGGGCCAATGGCTGGTATGGCAGCAGCGTAATCTGAAACGCAGGAATGCGACGGGTCGAGGGTTTAGGAAGACAGTTTCGCCGCATCCGCTGGGTCTGCCCCAGAATGCAGCGTCGCGATCGCGTAAATTACCCGTTCCCGACTGGCCTCCAGGTGAGCCTGGACCGACTGCTGGGCAACATCGGGCGATCGCGGGGCGATCGCGACTCTGATTTTGCGATGCTCGGCACAAATGTCAAGCGCCTTGGGATTGTGGCGCGTCGTCTGAACCCGTAGCAGCCGCATTTTATCGAAGACTTGGTCGAGCAACGCAGTCAGCCACGGATTGCCCGCACTTTCGGCAATTTGGCGATGAAATTGATAGTCCAAGTTAAACAAGCGATTTCCCCGCTGTTTTGTGGTGATGCGCTTGGGCAACAGCTTGGGCCTGGGCAGAGAAATCGGACTGCAATCAAGGGGGAATTGCAAGGAGGTGAAATTCCAGAACTATCCAGGAGTTTCGTTTATTTTCTACGGCTTCTGAAGGGAAAAAACCGGGATATGCCTGCCGCTTAGCCCATTCACCGATCGCCAATGAACGCAGTGCCGGATAGCCAATTTCAAACCCGTCAAAATCAATAACAGATCGGGTGTATTGAAGATCGACTGTACTGCTATCTTAGGACTATGTTTCGGCTGTTTTAGCCATGATCCCTAGGCAGCTTACCCTGCGCAACTTCCTCAGCTATCGGTCAGCAACCTTAGATTTTCGAGGGTTGCATGTTGCCTGTGTTTCGGGGGCGAATGGCGCGGGAAAGTCCTCATTGCTGGAGGCGATCGCGTGGGTAATTTGGGGTCAAAGTCGCGTCGCTGCGGAGGATGATGTCGTCCACCTAGGCGCATTAGAAGCTCAGGTCGATTTTGTCTTTGAGCACCAGGGGCAGACCTATCGGGTGATTCGGGTGCGGCGACGGGGGCAAGGCGGCAACCTAGAATTTCAAGTTCAGACTGAGCAAGGATTTCGCCCCTTGACCCAGCGGGGAATGCGAGCCACCCAAGCCCTGATTTGCGATACCCTGCGGCTTGATTACGACACCTTTATCAACTCGGCCTATTTACGCCAGGGGCGTGCCGACGAATTTATGCTCAAGCGGCCTAGCGATCGCAAACAAATCTTGGCCGACTTGCTGAAGCTCAGCCAGTACGATCAGCTTGCCGAACGGGCTAAGGATGAGGCTCGGAATGCCAAGGCCGAGGCGGCAGTCTTGGAAAGCGCTGTGGATCGGCTGGCGGAACAGATCACCCATCGCGGCGCGATCGCCGCAGAGTCTGACGCGATCGCTGCCCAACTCACAGACTTGCAAACCCAGCAAGCCCAGTGCGCCGAAGCCCTCATCCGTTATCAGCAAACCCAACAGCGCCGTGATACCCTCAACCAACGCTGCACCTTGGTACGCCAGCAACAGCAGTTGTTGGGCGAACAGCGCGATCGCCTCCAGGCCCAAATCGCCACCATCACCCAGCGCCAGCAGGACTACGCCGCCATTTTGGCCGAGGCAGACGACCTAGAAGCCCAACAGCAGCGCCGTCAAACCCTCCAGGCTAAGGAAGAAAAACTCGCGATCGTCTCGGCTCAGGTGCAGCAGTTGCAGGCCCAGCGGCAAACCCTCCAGCAGCAGCAGGATGCTGCGGTGCAGACCATTCAGCAGCAGCAGCAGCGCGCGACCCTAAAACGCGCTGCCCTTGCCCAGCAGCAACAAGAACTACAGCCGATTTTGGAAAAACAGGCGGCGATCGCGACTGCACTGAGCGATCTTCAAGCAGCCCGCGATCGCCTACACCACTTAGAGCAGCTTCAGCTCCAGGTCAGCCCACTGATCCAGCGCCGCCAAACCCTCCAGCGTCAACTTGAGCGCGCCCAGGCCCAGCTTGCCGCCCGCCTCGATACTGTCATCCAATCCGAGTCTCATCTTCAGCAACAGCAGGCCCAGCATCCTCAACTCCAGCAGGCCGTTATGGAAATTGGGCACACCCTGGCCCAGCTCGAAGCCCGCCGCGCCTACCAAGAACAGGTGCGCGAAAAGGGCCTCGAACGGCGACGCTTTATGGATCGCCTGCAAGATCAGCAACGCGCCTGTGAGGCCCAGATGGGGCAGCTTGAGCAAAAATTGCAGCTTCTCAAACAGCCCGATGCCCTGTGTCCGCTCTGCGATCGCCCCCTCGATGCCGACCACTGGGAACTGGTGCTCGCCCGCCATGCCGAAGAACATGACGCCCTCCAGAAAGAGATTTGGGTGATTCGTGAACAACTGGCGGTGTCTGAACGGGAAATTCAAGTGCTGCGGCAAGAATATCGTGACCTCGAAGACGAACTGGCCCGCTATGGCCCAGTGCTAGAACGACGGGGCCAGCTCCAGGCGCAACTCAGCACCAGCGCAGACGTGCAGCATCAGCTCCAAGCCCTGGCCCAAGAGCGAGATTATCTGGAGCGCTGCCTCAGGGAACACCGCTATGCCACCGACATTCAAGCAGAAATGAGCCAGCTTGATGCCGCGATCGCGGCCCTTGCCTACGACGAACGGGATCACGCCCTTGCCCGAGGCAAGGTTGACCGACTCCGTTGGGCCGAGATCAAGCAAGCCGAATTGCAGAACGCCCAACGCAAACACGCCCGCCTTGCGGCCCAAATCCCTGAACTGGACGCCCACATCGCAGCACTAGAGCAAGCCCTAACGGACCTGGCCCACAGCGATCGCCGCCAACACATTCACGCCCTAGAAGCCCAGATTGCTGCGCTGGACTATCGCCTCGACCATCACCAAGCCGTGCGGGAGGCGCTGCGGGAGGCCCAAACCACTGCTCCACGCTATGCCGCGTTACAGCAGGCCCGCGAAGAATGGCCCCACCTGGAAACCCATCTGAGCCAGCTTCAGGCCGAGCAGCAGCACCTCCAGCAACAGCAGACCGAAATCCAAGCCCAACTGGATGCCCTCCAGGCCGAACTCACTGCGATCGCCGATCCCCAACCCGAGATCGCCCGCCTCACGCAGCTCCGTCAAACCCTTCAGCAGCAGCGCGATGCAGCTCTGGCGCGATCGGGCGCACTCCAGCAGCAACTCCTCCAGTTCGACAGCTTGCAACAGCAGCTCGACGATCAGCGCCAAACCCTGCACCACCTCCGGCACCGCCAGCGCGTCTATCAAGAACTGGCCCAAGCCTTTGGGCGCAACGGCCTTCAAGCACTATTGATTGAAACCGTTTTACCCCAGCTTGAGGCTGAAACAAACCAGATTTTGGGCCGTCTGAGCGCCCACCAACTCCATGTGCAGTTCGTCACCCAAAAGTCGGGGCGCAGCCGCCAGAGCAAACTCATCGACACCCTCGACATTCTCATCGCCGATGCCCAGGGCACCCGCCCCTACGAAACCTACTCCGGCGGGGAAGCGTTTCGGGTGAATTTTGCCATTCGCCTCGCCTTGGCGCGACTCTTGGCCCAGCGATCGGGCACGCCGCTGCAATTGCTGATCATTGATGAAGGGTTTGGCACCCAAGATCAGGAGGGCTGCGATCGCCTCATTGCCGCCATCAACGCGATCGCTCCAGACTTTGCCTGCATCCTTGCCGTCACCCACATTCCCCACTTTCGCGAAGCTTTCCAGACCCGCATTGATGTGGAGAAAACCGCCGACGGCTCACGCCTTGCCCTATCTCTTTAGAGACGTTGGATCTGCGCATCAAAAATCTCCCGCAGATGATTACCGCGTTTCCTTGCTTGGTGAGGTGCGTTTCATCCCCGGATGTCAAGGGTTACGTGGCTGTTTTTGCACCTCACTGGCTTCAAAAACGCTGTAGGAGGGTCAGCTAGGGTGCGGGAGTTGACGATACGCACCCAGTTTGCAAATCACCACTTACACTCATAGACAGGCAGACCACGCACGGGCAAAGTAGGCCAATGCCATCCCTTCATCCCCGCCGCTTTGATGAAAATCACCTCAATACTCGGCTCGGGCTGGGTGTGGTCATGGGGGTGGCTGTGTTAGGGTTTCTTGTTATCCTCAAGCTCTTGCTGCCGTGGCTGGTGCTTGTGGCGCTGGGGTGGGCGGCATGGTATTTTTGGCAGCGCTATCAACAGCGGCAACAGCAGCTTTACCAGTGCTTTTATGCCTGCCTTGAGCAGCATGGGGGATGTATCAGTGTGCTAGATTTTGCGATCGCGGCTCACATTACTGGCCCACAGGCGAGGGCCTTTTTGGATGCTCGGGCACAGGATTTCTTCGCTGAATTTGAACCAACATCCTATGGGGATGTTTTGTACACGTTCTCGGCATTCAAATCGCCGCGATCGCGAGACTTTTAGTGCGTCAAAAAGCGAGTGTATCTCGGCAAGTGTCGCCCCTCAGTGTTGTCTGGGCATTATGATTAGACGCGCCCCGTTTTCTGAACGTGCTGACGATTTTAGTTCCCGATCTTCCGATGCTTCTAACATTGGTTGTAATATCAAATTCGGAAGGGATCCATCACAGAATTGGAGAAGCACCATGTCAATCAAAATTACGACTGCGACCCCGGCAGATGTGCCCGCATTATTTGAACTGGTCATGGCCTTGGCGCACTACGAAAAACTGCCCCATGAAGTTACGGGCACCCCGGAAGATTTGGCTCGCCATTTATTTGGCGATCGCCCCTATGCGGAGGCAATCGTGGCGCGAATGGATGGAAAATCCGTAGGATTTGCGCTCTTTTTCCATAACTTCTCAACGTTTTTGATGCGACCTGGGCTGTATTTGGAGGATCTGTTTGTGTTGCCTGACTATCGGGGATTAGGCATTGGCAAGGCGCTGATTCAACACCTGGGGAAACTTGCCCGCGATCGCGGCTGCGGGCGTCTAGAGTGGATGGTGCTGGATTGGAACGAGCCCGCCATTCAGTTTTATCAACGCTTGGGGGCCACCCTTAAACCAGAATGGCAACTCTGTCGTGTGACGGGGGACGCACTCAATACACTGGCGTCGGACGCGATCGCAACCTAACGGTTGCCGCGATCGGAGAGTTGCGGGGGGGCAGGTTTGCCATTTTGCAGCGGATGAAGCTCAAATAAGCTGATGATGACGCCCGCGATCGGCACCGATAAAAAGAGCCCCACCAACCCCGCAACCCGCGCCCCAACTAACAGAGAAAAAAATAACACCACTGGGTTCATATTGATAGATCCCTGCATGATTCGTGGCATCAAAATATTTTCCTCAACCTGCTGTAGTAGCACACAAATTCCGATAATTTGCAGGCTGATTAATAAGCTCTGGGGCAGGGCGATAAAGGCAATCAGCGTGACGCCCATCGTTGCCCCAATGCCTGGAATGAGGTCAAATAGTCCTGCAATGGTGGCTAATAAAAGGGCATAGGGAATTTTGAGCAACACAAATACGACAAAACAGGAGACCGCGAAAAAGATCGATAGCAGCAACCGCCCCCAAAAGAAGCCTAGAAAATTGGCTCGGATAGAAGCTGTGAGATCCTCCTTAAAACGGCTAGGCACAGGGGT
>JACYME010000239.1 GCA_015272155.1 Leptolyngbyaceae cyanobacterium T60_A2020_046 | reverse complement strand
GGAGTCGATCGCGGGTGGGGTTTCAAGCAAAACCACGGAAACGGTTTGGGCAGCACTGGCTGCGCAGCGACGCAATTTTACAAAAAATTGTGGCCGCAGCGGCGTTATCCCCAGCGGATGCGGTGTTAGAGATTGGCCCAGGAACTGGCGCGTTGACAGGGCAGCTTTTGACGCAGGCGGGGACGGTTACTGCGGTTGAGGTTGACCACGATCTCTGTACGGCGCTGCGATCGCGCTATGCCGGACGCGATCAGTTTTTGTTGCTTGAGGGCGACATTTTGAGGCTGGACTGGCGGGCCGCGATCGCTGCGCAGCAGCGTCCCCAGCCGAATAAGGTCGTGGCGAATATTCCTTATTACATCACTGGGCCGATCTTAGAGCGGCTGTTGGGCACGATTGCCCAACCCAACCCAACCCCCTTTGATGCGATCGTCTTGTTGGTGCAGCGTGAGGTTGCCGATCGCCTATGCGCCACACCAGATTCCAAGACCTTCGGGGCACTGACGGTCAGGATGCAGTACCTGGCTGACTGCGAGTTAGTGTGTCCCGTTCCAGCGAGGGCGTTTCATCCGCCGCCCAAGGTTGAATCGGCGGTGATTCGCTTGCGGCCTCGTCCCCACCCGGCGATCGCCCAAGACCCTAGCCATCTCCAGCACTTGGTGAACCTGGGCTTTGCCAGCAAACGCAAGATGCTGCGCAACAATCTGGCGTCGATCCTCGATCGCGATGCATTGTTCGACCTTTTCCGTAGCCTTCAAATTCCTGAAACGGTGCGGGCAGAAAACCTAAGTATCGAGAACTGGGTGGCATTGAGTAATAAGATGCTGGAGGATGCCCACGGGGTCTAGGGACGGGGCATCGAAATTCTATGAAGTCCTATGAAGTTCTATGCGGCGTTGCTGCGATCGTGGAGCGATGGAGTTCAACGGGGGTGCCGCCTGAAATGTCCTGCGCTGTGGGACAATGCGGAGCGCATCCGCGATCGCGGGGTCGAGTCATCGGGGCAAGTGAGGCAACATGCGTCTTTATTCTTTAACCGCTGCGGCCAAAATCAATCTTTATCTCGAAATTGTGGGGCATCGGGCCGATGGTTACCACGAGTTGGTGATGGTGATGCAGAGCGTCAGTTTGGCGGATCTCATCACGGTGCGCAGTCTGTCAACGCCGGAAATTCGGCTGCGCTGCGATCATCCCCAAGTGCCGAAGGATCAGAGCAACCTCGCCTATCGGGCAGCATCGCTGCTGGCAAGTCAGTTTCCCGATGTGATGGCCCACCACGGCGGGGTTGAAATCACTATTGAGAAAAAGATCCCCGTGGGGGCAGGGTTGGCGGGGGGCTCGAACAATGCAGCGGCGGTTTTGGTTGGGCTGGATATGCTGTGGCAACTCGGGCTAACCCAGACTGAGTTGCAGGATTTGGGGGCGCAATTGGGCTCTGATGTGCCGTTTTGCATCACGGGGGGCACCGCGATCGCGACAGGACGCGGCGAACAGCTTGACCCGCTCTATGGGCTCGACACCCTATACGCAGTGCTCGGGAAATATGCATCGCTGGCGGTCTCGACCCCTTGGGCCTACCGTGCCTACCGCGACGCCTTTATCGCCACCTATCCCGACTTGGCGATCGCGCGGCCAGCCCGTCGGGAAGCGGTGCAGTCTGGCCCGATGGTCAGCGCGATCGCCCATGGCGACGGCCCCCAGATTGGCCGCTGCCTCCATAACGATTTGGAAAAAGTGGTCTTGCCTGCCCATCCCCAAGTCGCAGCGCTCAAGGAGATCATGGCAGCCTGTGGCGGCTTGGGCACGCTGATGTCAGGATCGGGGCCGACGGTGTTCACCCTGGCGGAAAGTCGAGCCGAGGCGGAGCAAATTTGCCAGCAAGTGCGCGATCGCCTCCCCGATCCCGACTTGGGGTTGTGGGTGACACAGTTTGTCCCAACGGGGGTGCAGCTTGTGTCCTAGGCCAACGGCAAGGGACATGACGGCTGCTGTGCCCAGCGTACGGGGGCCTGAAATCATTGAACGGAATCTAAACGGGGAACTCAGTTAGAACGCTATGAAGGTTCAGTTTCGGGAATGTGATTTCTTCAACGTCTGGATTTGGGTGCGCTTTGAGACGATGCCCTCGCTGATGGAGCGACAGTACATTGAGGAAGTATTTGACTCCTGGTTTTTCTTGGGAAAGCTAGGCGCGTTTAATGCCGAAAACCTTCAGGTGCAAGAGGTGGGCCTAGACATCAGCTACATGGACTATGACCTCGCAGAGGGCGATCGCAGCCTGGTGTCGCTCATGCACAACATGGGCGAAGTGGAATATGAGGGCGTCTGGGCACGGTGCTGGTTTGACTTGGGCACCACGGACGCGATCGCCCTCGATATGCTGATCAACGCACTGCAACAGTTCAGCCGAGAATATGTCGCGATTGAGGAAGTGATCGTCGGCGGCGAAAACGAAGACTGGCCGATCCCCACCAGCGATCGCCCAGAATTCATCAGCGATCCCGACGCATAGGTGCCCGCAGCACGCCACAGCAGGGCAATGCTCCCCTAACATGCCCCTAGCTTTCTAGGGTAAGCTCGGCTTGCCAAACTCGCTCTTGCAAGGCGCGATAGAGGCCGCAGGTATCTGCTGCGACGGGTAGTGAGGCCACCATCGCCGCCACAATTGCCTCATCCTCTGCCCGCGATAAACAACCATCGAGGGTGGCGTGCTCAATCAGACGACGGACGCGATCGCATCCTCCACTCCCCATCGCGGGAGGATAGGGAGCGACCATGCCAGGTTCGATTCTCATGACGGATCTCCTTTGGCTTACCCGACCCAAAACACGTCTAAGAAGGCCAGTCAGCCCATGAGGAGAGCGGGAATCACTGGCACAGACTGGGGTTGGCGCGGATCGAAACGGTCGGGTTAAAGCCCAAAACTGAAGCTGGATAACGTGGCTCGGTGCAGCTTAGGAACCCTTTACCTAAGGTGTCGCCTACGGAAGCTGAGCATTCCGAAACCAATCATCCCAATTTTATCGGCCCGCTCTCGGGTACTCAGCACTGGGAATGGGGATCACACAAAGCCTTTGGGTTCTTTGCAAATCATTGTAAAAGGCCGCGATCGCACAATGGTTAACGGTTCCGCGATCGCCGTTTTCCCTGGTTTCCCCTTCCTAGGCGCTGGGTACCCGGCGGTGTGCGGTGATCCCCAAAGTATTTTTCACTGCGATATCGCAGCCAAACCTTCAACACCTCTGGAATTTGGGCCTTTTGCTCCTTGGTCAGGGTGTTGTACAGGGTGAGGGCGCGATCGCGCTCTCGCCGACAGGCTGCATTGTTGTGGGCATCCCAGTAGCTGCGGGCGACCCGAATGCGGCGACAGACTTCTTTCACCAAGGCGGCCCCTTCAAGGGGTGGTTCAGCAGGATTCATCAGCGGGGATCATCATCAACACCGGGGAACCGATGACAAAACTCGGGATCGCGATCGCGACTGTAACACGCAACTGCTGCACTCCGGCCATCCAGGGCAGTACACCCAACACATGCACGATCCCAAGCTGGGCAAGCCCTCCCAGATCGAGTCCGGATTTTTGGACTTTTCCAAAATCCCTGATGTGTCTGGCTTTCACCCAGTTTGTCAATCCTCTCCCAGAGTAATACGCTAGACGATGGCGTATCGATTCTTGCTGCTTCAGGTCACGCATCCATGCAAATTGCCACTTGGAATGTCAACTCCATCCGCACCCGAATCACCCACGTTGTCGATTGGCTGCGTGACAACCCCGTCGATGTGCTGTGCTTGCAAGAAACCAAAGTCATCGACAACGACTTTCCCCGTGAGCCTTTCCAAGAACTGGGGTATGTCGCGGCTGTGCATGGCCAAAAGTCCTACAACGGCGTTGCGCTCCTGAGCCGCGATCCCTTGGAGTCGGTGAGCTGCGGCTTTGCTGCCGTGCTGGGCAAGGATGCTGTCGGCGACTTGGATGATCAAAAACGGGTGATCACTGGCTGTCTGGAAAACGTGCGCATCGTGAACCTTTATGTGCCCAATGGCTCCGCGATCGGCAGCGAAAAATACGCTTACAAACTGCGCTGGCTGAGCACGCTGAAGCATTACCTAGAAGTCTTATTGGCAGAAAATCCGGCTCTGCTGGTGTGTGGGGATTTCAATATCGCCTTGGACGATCGCGACATCTACAATCCCGACGGCAAAGACACCCACATCATGGCCTCCCCCGAAGAACGCGCTGCACTGCGGGATGTCTTGGCTCTGGGGCTAAAAGATGCCTTTCGGAAGTTCACCGATGAGGGCGGGCACTTTAGCTGGTGGGACTATCGCGCTGCATCCTTTCGTCGCAATCTGGGTTGGCGCATCGACCACCATTACCTTTCCCCGGTGCTCTACGATCGTGCCCAACGCTGCACCATTGACACAACGCCCCGCCAACGGGAAAAGCCCAGCGACCATACCCCCGTAATTGTGGAACTGTGACGCTAGTCGGTGAAGGGCATGGGCGCGATCGCGATGTCCATCTCAGGCAGGAAAGTGGAGAGTAAAACGGCCTGGGCCTCGGGCATTTGGCCATAGCTGAAGCCATAGGGCACACCGCTCGGCAATTCTGGCAGGAGCAGATCCAGCGTGTAGGGACTGCCATAGACGAGCACGCCCGCGAGGCAGTCGGCATCGCGTAAAAAGCGAAACCAACTCAGGCAAAGGTCGCTCAGGCCCGCCATGCCGCGAAAGGGATTGCCTCGGCTGAAAATTTGCAGAAGGGTCGGCGCGATCGCGAGACTACCCGGACGCAGGGAACAGGCGGCAGTGTCGATCAGGCGAGGCGCGTAGCCATGCTGAGCGGGGAGGGTGATCGCCGGAGCCTGGGGGCTGAGCCACCCCGTCTGCACCACCTCATCCACCATCACGATAGCCTGGCCCGCCCCACCCACACAGGGCGAGAGCCTACCGTGGGCTTGCATCGACGCGCGGGTGATTTCCTCGGCTAGTTGGCGCGTCTGGGGCTGGGCGATCGCCCCCAACTGCACTGGCGGCGGCGGCATGTGCTCCCAAGCGTGGCAACTTTCAGGGAGAATCGTGAGCCGGGCCGCCACCTTTTGCTTGGCGCGAAAGATGCGCTCCACTGAAGCCTGAATCCGCTGGGGAGATAGCCGCCCGGTGCGCACTGCCTCACATACGGCCTGGATGGAGCCCTCAAGATCTGTCGGCATGAGCAGCACATCGGCTCCAGCTTCCAGGGCAAGGACGGCAGCCTCGTAGGGGCCATAGTGGCGGGCGATCGCGCCCATCATCAGAGCATCGGTCACAATCAGGCCGTGAAATCCAAGATTCTGACGCAGCAGCGTCGTCAAAATCGCGGGAGACAGGGTCGCGGGCTGTTCTGCATCCCAAGCCGGAACTTGCAGGTGCGCGGTCATGACGCTGTCTACGCCTGCGGCGATCGCCGCTCGAAAGGGCGGCAGTTCAACCCTTGCCAAGCGATCGCGATCGTGGGCAATTACCGGCAACTGGAGGTGAGAGTCAACTGCGGTGTCACCATGTCCGGGGAAGTGTTTGGCCGTCGTCAGCACGGGGAACTGCTGAGCACCGCGAATGAACGCTTGGGCAAGCTGACTGACGATGGTGGGAGTTTCGCCAAAGGCGCGGACATTGATCACCGGATTATCAACATTGTTATTGACATCCACAACGGGCGCTAAAACCCAGTTCAATCCGATCGCGATCGCCTCTTGGGCCGTGGCGGCCCCCATGCGCTCGGCATAGCAGCAGGCGAGGGCAAGATCCTGCCGGGCGATCGCGCCCAGGGCCATCGGCGGCGGAAACTGCGTTGCGCCCGAAAACCGCTGACCCACACCCTCCTCAATGTCAGCGGCAATCAGCAGCGGCAACTCGGCCCAGGTTTGCATTTGCTGGGTTTTGAGCCCCACCTCTGCCACACTGCCGCCCAACAAAATCACGCCCCCCACACCCCAGGTTTCTACCGCCCGCTGGAGATCAGCCTGGCCGACCTCCCACTGGGGATAGCGGCGCTGGTGGTCAAAGAGATGCCCAGAGGTTCGCACGACAAAAAGCTGGGCAACCTGATCCTCAAGGGGGAGCTGATCAGAAGCAGGAAGACCCAGGTTTACCATCTACGCCTCATCGCCTTGGGCGGGGGGAATGTCGATGCGGCCATTATCACGGCCAGCACCCTCGTCCTCGTCCCAGCCCTTGGCGGCGCGTTCTTCACTGAGGCGATTAATGAGCGACAGCACTTGAGTCCCCCGTTCGACCGAGCGATCTTCGCGGAAAAGAATTTCTGGTGTGCGCCGTAGCCTCATGCGGTGGCCCAATTCACTCCGCACGTAACCTTGGGCTGCCTGGAGTCCGGCCATCGTCTCGGCGCGAGCTTCGTCGGTGCCGTAGATGCTGACAAAGATTTTAGCGTGCTGCAAATCCCCGGAGACGTCAACATCGGTAATGCTGACCATGCCAGCCCCGACGCGATCGTCTTTGATGCCAGAGAGCAACATTTGGCTGACTTCACGCTTAATGAGAGACGCGACGCGCGCGACTCGACGGTCTGTAGCCATGACATTTTCCTCCCAATCAATGGTGTGCTGCGGGGGGCAGCGTCTGGTGGGGCGATCGCGGAGCTAGGCTCAGTGAAGCGAAGGTCTTCTGCACCCTAAGCGGCAGACAGGCCCAGCATGGCGCGCAGGGTCACCGACAGAAACACAAATGTGGCAATCACAGCCCCCACCAGCGCGATCGCCGTCGTTGGGCGCTTGAGCAACGGCATGAGGGGCTCGAAGGCGTTATATAAGATTCCCAGCGTAAATGAGATCAAAAATCGGGGATAACGCGCAACGTTA
>JACYME010000168.1 GCA_015272155.1 Leptolyngbyaceae cyanobacterium T60_A2020_046 | reverse complement strand
TATCTACGGTATCATTCTACGCGCCACTCAGGAATAACGCGCCTAGGGTTGACAGCGATCAAACACCCACATTGTTTCTCCGAGGAAGGGCGATGCACGACGTTCGTAGTAGTCATAGCTGCCTAAACCCGCGATAAAAAGATACTGGACAGCATTCACATCGCGCGTCAAAGACATGGGCTGGGCAGAACTTAAGGTGTCGTTAAAAAAATGTAGTGTTAATAGATTTTGGCGCGCTGCACCGGCCTCGACTTCCGCCACCGTTGGCACCACAAAAACACTGCCATAGCCACTGGCCTGGGTAATCGAAAATTCATACAATACAGCGTCCTCATGGAGAATTTTGAGGGCAGTTTGGGGTGTTACAGTTCTTGATTCATCGGGTTCCCAGACCAATTCAAACCCCTGGCCATCGCCATCCCGGTAGATGCTGGTGAACTGGGGGCAGGGTTCGGCAGACAGGGGGTTAGGCAGTACGCTGCTCACCGCGATCGCAATTAAAGTCATCGTCACATCCAAACACTTTAAACAGAGTAGGAGACAAGGCCAGCTTGTGCACCGATCCGAATTCTGGGCGCATGGAGCCCCAGGTTCAGAGGCATACGCGGGACTAGCGGATAAGCGGCATCCCAGCGATTGCCCGATCAGGACTTTTCTGCTGCGCCAGTTGGGTTAGAATTCTCTCGGCAGAGGATTTTGGGCCTCGTGTTTTGAGGGCGCTGCCATTGTAGCCTTGATGAGCGATCACCTTAGATCCGCGATTGTAACCGCAAGGGATGTAATTCCCTCAGAATTGACACTGGAATCCAAGAGAGTCGTGAGAACCTTTAGGAATAAATTAAGTCCAGTTAAAATTTTCGGAAACTTAGAAGTGAAATAAGTCCTAAATCTAAAAGACCATTCATCATTTCGTAGTGATGAGGAAAACCCGAATTAATTCAGTGATAAAATCCGAATAGCATACTCAAGATATCGCGATAGAATTCAATTGTAGCTAAGGAGCAAACAGATTATTAGAGCGTGTCTGTTCAACTCCGAGCTCTAACAAGATCCCCGCTAGCCGGAATCGATTCATAGTGAGATGGGGCTCTTGTGAAACCTTACGTCAATTTTGCAAAGGAGAGTCGTTATGGCACTTGTACGTTGGGAACCCTTCCGTGAAATCAGTAGCCTTCAAAAAGAGTTAGATCGCCTCATGAGTACGCTCGGTTCAATGTCATACCCAGAACTTCGAGAAGGGGCGTTTATCCCTGCGGTTGAACTTGAGGAAACTGACGAAGCCGTTGATGTGAAAATGGAACTACCGGGGATGACCCCCGATGATATTGACATTCAGGTTTCGGCAAATTCGGTGACGATCAGTGGCGAACGCAAAGCCGAAACCAGCAGCGAAGAAAGCGGCATCAAGCGCAGTGAGTTTTACTATGGCTCATTCCAGCGGACGATTCCATTGCCGGGGCGGGTCGATAATGCGCACACTCGGGCCGAATACAAAGACGGGGTTTTGAAGCTGCACTTGCCCAAAGCCCCAGAGGAACGCAACAAAGTTGTGAAGGTGAAAGTGGGCTAAGGGGTCTGGCCTGTGCTGGGGTTGAAATGGGACGCGCGATCGCGTCCAGTCGCGAAGCTGCGCATCCCTGGCTCCCCCGCACAGCAGAGCGACACCCTGAGCAGTAGATTTTCTCCCACCTGCAAAAGCGCCAGCACTGGCGCTTTTTTGTTAGGAGGTCGTTGTCGTCGAGAGGGTACGGTTTAGGAGCCGTTGGTAGGCCGTGCGAGCGGGTTCAAAATCGGGCTGAATTTGGAGAACCTTCTGGTAAGCAGCGATCGCCTCACGGGGTTGATCCATCTGTTCCAGCATTTTGGCGCGTTGCTGCCAAGCCCAATGGTTGCGAGGCTGCAACCGCACCACTTGACCGTAGGCTCGTGCCGCTTGGCCCGGACGCTTTAGCCCTTCGAGGACGGTTCCCAGCTTAAACCAAGTCACATGGTCGCGGGGCTGGAGCCGAATTACATGGTTATAGGCAATCGCAGCTTCCGGCAGGCGCGCCAGATTTTCCAAAGCCATCCCGCGCATCAGCCAAAGGTTTGCGTCGTTTGGGGTGTCATCCAGGGCGAGATCGCAGGCCGCGATCGCATCGCTGTAGTGTTGCAGCGTGTAGAGATCCTCCACCCGCTTGAGGGCAACCAGCAGTCGCTTGCGATTCTCTAGGGCAAGCTGGAAATCCGGCTTGAGCTGTACGGCTCGACCATAGGCCGCGATCGCCGCATCAACTTGGCCACTCTGCTCCAGTACATAGCCGCGATCGTTCCAGGCCCAGTAGTTGTCGGGCTGTAGGCGCAACACCTCCTCATAGGCCGCCAGCGCGCCTTCATAGCGCTCCATCTGCTCTAGCACCTTGGCTCGCTTTAGCCAAGCCAGATAGTCCTCAGGCTGTTGCTGAATCACCTGGTCATAGGCTTGGATTGCCGCGTCATTGCGCTTGAGGTGCTCGTACACCATGCCCAGCTTGAACCAAGCCGTGACACACTGGGGATCTCCTTGCACCACCTGCTCATAGCAACGAGCAGCCTCGTCAAAGCGATTTTGTTGAAAGAGTTCATCGGCGCGCTCTAGCCACATTTGGTGAGTTTCAGTCGCGATCGCATCAGACTCCAACGCAGGGGCAATCTTGGCTGGGGCAGACCTGGGGGGATTTATCAACATCATCAGCTCATCGAACGCTTCCATCGCATCGGGATGTCGCTGCCGAAAGTCATAGCGCACCATTCGATCCAGCATGTCCGCAAGGCCATCACTCACCGGAGCCAGTTCACGCCACATGATTTCGCTGGTGCGTGGATCCTTGGGCAAGCGCTTGGGCTCTAGCCCAGTCAGGGCTTGCAAGGCCAAAATCCCCACAGCGTAAATATCGCTACTGAGACAAGGTTGCCCCGCCAGTTGTTCGTTGGGCATGTAGCCCAGGGATCCGATCGCGACGGTAATGCTGACCTGTCCGTACTCTTCAATGGGCTGGCGGCTGACCTGTTTCACAGAGCCAAAGTCGATCAGCACCACTTTGCCATCGCGCTGGCGGCGGATCAGGTTCGACGGTTTGATGTCGCGGTGAATGACCTGATGCTGATGCACGAAGGCAAGAGTTTCGAGCACATCGCGCAGGAGGGCAATCACCTCGGCTTCGGACTGCTGACACCCGGGATAAATTTCCTCTGTCAACAGCGTGCCTTCCACATACTCCTGCACGAGGTAAAACTGTGTACCTTCTTCAAAGTGAGCCAGCAGGCGAGGAATCTGGTCGTGATCGCCCAGTTGATAAAGCGCCTGGGCTTCGGCATCAAACAGCCGCCGCGCGGACTCAAGGGAAACGACATCCGCTACGCGGGGCTGGAGCTGTTTGACCACACAGCGAGGATTGCCAGGCAAATGACGATCTTCTGCTAAGAATGTTTGGCCGAAGCCACCGCCACCCAAGTGATTTAAAACGTGGTATCTGCCACCCAGGATTGAACTGGACATGAAGGTTGCACCCATCACCGCTAACTCTGGACTGTGTGGTCTGGCGATCGCGAGGGATCCCGAAATGCTGCATCGGCGACTGCGGCCTCATTTTCCCTCACCAAGCTTTAGCAGGTTTTGGCTGCGTTTGGGTTGGGTGAATTTGCTGAACTCAATGCCCAGCAACCATTCTGCCGACGAAGCAATAGGCGACCCAGAGGCGCATCCCCGCTGGGGAGAGTCTCTGGAATTGATAACCCCCAGTTATCAATTGCGCCCATTTCCTGTCATTGTGCCGACTCTGCTGTGGGGATCTGAGTCCCTCCGGATGCCTTTACAAGATATTCACAGACGAGGACGGTGGAGTTTACACAACCTGCTGCCAGGTCACTTGGGGCGGCGTTGTGCTGACCAATGGCTGCCCTTGGGAGATGACGTGGCGAGCTGTGGCCCGATGTTGCAGGGCGGCGATCGCGTCCTCTGCATCCAGCACCACCAAATTGGCGGGCTGTCCCTCCGCAATCCCGTAGGCATGGTGGAGATTGAGGGTGCGTGCGCCGTTTTCGGTCACCATCTGCACACAGGCTTGAAGTTCGTCGTGTCCGGTCATCTGGCAGGCGTGGACGGCCATCAGCGCCACGTCCAACAGGTTGCCCGTGCCAAGGCAATACCACGGGTCTTGAATGCAGTCGTGTCCAAGGCTGACATTCAACCCATTTTGCCAAAGTTCCTTAACACGGGTGAGGCCGCGCCGTTTGGGATAGGTATCCATGCGGCCTTGTAGGGTGAGGTTGATCAGCGGGTTTGAAACAAAGTTGATGCGGGCTCGCCGCAGAAAGCCCATCAGTTTGAAGGCGTAGGCGTTGTTGTAGGACCCAAAGGCAGTGGTGTGGCTGGCGGTGACGCGATCGCCCATGTCGCGGCGAATAGCTTCCGCCGCGATCACTTCCAAAAACCGGGATTGATCATCGTCGATTTCGTCGCAGTGGATATCGATGAGGCGATCGTAGGTTTCTGCGAGGTCGAAGATGTATTTCACCGATCGCACCCCATCTTCGCGGGTCAGTTCATAGTGGGGAATGCCGCCCACAACATCGGCTCCCAGTTTCATCGCTTCTTCTAGGCGCTCCACGGTGCCGGGATGGCTATAGATGCCGTCCTGGGGGAAGGCGACTACCTGCACGGTGATCCAGTCTTTGACGGCTTCACGCACCGATAGCAGACCGTGTAGCGGGGTCAGGGTGGGGTCGCTGACATCGGCATGGGTGCGCACAAACAGCACACCCTGGCTGGCCTGGATCTTGAGGGCGGCGATCGCCCGTTCTTGTATATCCTCGACGGTGAGTGATTGCTTGCGCTCGCGCCAGATTTCAATGCCTTCAAACAACGTGCCGCTTTGGTTCCAGCGGGGTTGCCCGGCGGTCAAAACTGAGTCGAGGTGAATGTGGGATTCTACAAAGGGGGGAATAACCAGTTGCCCCGCGAGGGGCAGGGTGGTGGCGGCGGTAAGGTCGAGGTGCGGTGCGATCGCGCGAATGGTGTCACCTGCGATCGCAATATCCATCGGCTCAGAAAGCTGGCCATGCTGAAAAATACGGCCTTGTTGAAGCAACAGGGAAACATCGTAAGCCATAGAAGCAAGTCCTACATCAATGGAAGAGAACACTCGGACAAGGCTGGCGCGCCCCCATTGCAAAGGATGCGCCAGGTTTCAGGATGCCGACTCACAGCCATCAGGTCAGCAAGATTTAGGCACTATGACTGATTACCACAGCCGCAACAGAACTGCTGTATGAACAACCTGCAATAAATCGTGGGGGCAAAGGCCCACCCATTTGTCGAGGCGAATGCTGGGGATCGGCGGAGATTCCCAAGATGAATTCGCGATCGGGCCCATCATCATTCGGTAGGCTAGGGTCATGGAAATGCCAGCCTTTGTCCAGCGTCAACGCCTCAGCCACATTGTTGAAAGCTATACCCTCGCCGGAGAGGAGCCAGCAGCTTTTGAAACTCGGCTTGACGCCCTCGCCACTGAGCATCCAGCAGCGTTGATTGAGCTGGCGATGGTCGAGTGTTTGGTCAACGGCTGGCTGCGATTCCCGCTCGTGCGCGGGCTGGCATTTCTAGCGGAGGTTGAAGCCCGCCTCCATGCTTGGAAATCAGACCCCATCACCAGTTTTGTGTCGCCGTTGCAGTTTGCTACCATCACAGGGCTGGATCCGAGTCCCGTCTTTGGCCCAGAAGCGGCAGCGTTGGGAACTGCCATCCAGTCTGGCTAATGTTCTGGCAGGAACAGCTTGACGGGTCGAAAATCCTCACAATTCAACCCCAACTTACCTTCAGAATTTTGGTCATCCACCATCCAATGATTGATGTTCGATGATTGACATCCGACGCAGCAGTTGGGACATCTAGAACTGAGGCCGGCCCAGCATAAGTCGGCAAATGCCTAAGAATAACGTGGGTGCAGGGCTCGAGGTTGAAGGTTGGCGACGGATCAGGGGTCGGGAAACTTTCCCCATGAAGCTAATTTAGTCTCCGGTGTCTTGGGGGCCGGACGCACTTTGGGGAGGTGAGTCCTGGGGGCTTGGCAGGGGCGCTGTGGAGACCCGCGCGGGCCAAGACCACAACCCCACACACTGAAAAGCCTTGCCGCCGTAGGGTTGTCGCTGCCGATCGCACCGTAGCCCCGGTGGTATAGATATCATCTAGGAGCAAAATCGGCCCAGGGGATTGCCGTTGCTGGAGCGATCGCCCCACTCCAAAGGCGTCAGATAGATTCGTCTGTCGGGCATCAGCCCCGAGCCCAAACTGAGGTAGCGTATTGCGCTGGCGGGTGAGCCCGTGCTCGCAGTAGGGCAACCCCGTCTGGCGGCAGAAGGCCGCAGCTAGCAGTGCGGCCTGGTTGAATCCACGGGCTTTGAGTTTTTCGGGATGCAGGGGAATGGGAACAACCGTGGGCCGTTGCCGGGTGGGGATGGGGGTGGCTTGCCAGCGTTCTCCCAGGGCACGCCCTAGGGATTCGGCAAGGCGAGGATGGCTGTCATATTTGAGCTGAGCGATCGCCTGTTTGAGCTGTCGCTCATAGTGGCCCCAGGCCAACACCGGGAGCGCCTGAGCCGTGAGCATCGGAGGCTGAGCAGCAGCACTCCCCTGAATCTGCTGCCAGCAGCTTGCACACAGGCTTTCTGGGCTCGCCCGATCACAAAAGACACAGGTTTGACTCAGCCAGAGATCGGCGATCGCACGACGTATTTGCACCCACATAGTTAATTTCGTTTGCCCCGAGGACACGAATGTTGATGGAAATAGCTCACATTTGTTGTCCCATGCTGGATTTTGGGGCCTAGAGTTGGGTAGCGTAGAAATAATGAAAATTGACTTGCAAAGTATTTTGAATGGGCCTCTCGCCATCAATTTTGAGAGGGAATTTAGCAAA
>JACYME010000008.1 GCA_015272155.1 Leptolyngbyaceae cyanobacterium T60_A2020_046 | reverse complement strand
ATAAGATCAGGCTGGTTCATCAATCGGGCAGCTAAATGTCCTTTGCCTAGAAGATTTTCTTCTCCTTTCTGTCCGAGCGAAATTTCCGAAGTGCCAACACTCTCAACTCTTAAAATCAAACGATTTCCCAAGTTGTCTCGAAGCTGAACCGGAAGAACCTTTGCATCAGGCCTTTGAGCAGCAAATATAAGATAAATCCCTGCGGATCTTGCCTTCACCCCAAGTCGCTGCACCGCAGCAGACACATCTGCTTTATATTCATCGATTAGCATCCATTCTGCAAACTCATCATGAACTAGCCACAATACGGGAAGTCTGTCCTGCTCGGGTACCTTGCAGTTATAATCCTGTAAGGATTTCACTTTCTGAGAAAAAACTTTCGGTATCTGTCGTCCATCTCCTTGATCAGAAGATCCAAAACCTTAATTGCACGATCTTGCTCAATAATGATTCCTTCTTTGAGATGAGGTAGATCACTAATGTTGGCGTAATCAACTCCCATCTTAGGATCAATTAAATAGATGCTTGTCAGTTTGGGAGAGTTAGTCACACAAATGTCGAGGATGAGATTTTGCAGGAGAACAGACTTGCCACAATTTCTAGAACCCATGCAACTCGATCCGCAGGACGTAATGCTTTTGCTACTGTCCAGGGCTTGTCATCGCCAATCTGTTCCCTTACGGAGAAGAGTGTTTGTCCTGATTCATAAGCCAGAACCAGTTTACGGACAGACTCTCGATCAAACACTTCTTGGAAGCATCGTTCGACTTTAGGAATCGGCGATCGCTCCCCTTCAACATTGCTGTCGTTTTTACCTGATACAAAGCATCTTTTGGGGTAGCGTGCCAGCATCATTAGGATTGTGAACAAAAACAGAGCGTTGAATGCTCAACGCTCTGTCTTCTAGGATTTTTGTTCTTCCGGGATTTGAGAATTGCAATGGCGTTTTGTCAACGCGCCAACACACAAGATGAGGGGATTAGCTCTTGCTCGTGCGGGCGTAGTCGTCTTGGAACCGAACGATGTCGTCTTCGCCCAAGTATTCGCCATTTTGCACCTCAATCAGAATGAGCGGAATGACGCCAGAATTTTCGAGGCGGTGGGAGGTGCAAGGCGGCACATAGGTGGATTGGTTAGCGGTGAGCAACGTTTCGCAGTCGCCGCAGGTGACTTTTGCGGTGCCGGATACGACGATCCAGTGCTCGCTCCGGTGATGGTGCATTTGTAGGCTTAGGCGATGGCCCGGCTTCACCTCAATGCGCTTGATTTTGTAGCCTTTGCCTTCTTCTAGAACGGTGAAGGATCCCCAGGGACGCAGCTCAGTCGCAGCGACACCTTTGGGAGCAGCAGCGGGGACGGGTAGGGTAGGCGCAGTTGAGATAAGTTCTTGTGTTTTCGGCACGATGACATGTCCTCCAAGTTCCGTAACACTGGATATGGCGATGAGTTGACGACCGATGACTTATTTTTAAGGTTTCCCAGTTTTGACAACCAGGCATCAGGCCATGCGGTCAGCGACCTTTGGGTGAGTGGGGGCAAGGGCCGAGGCGCGATCGCGAAATTCCGCGACATCAGACACCTACAGCCGTTCAAAATTTCGGATGCACCAGCTTACCTCGCCAACTATAACAACTCCACCCCGCGAGCCAAGTCAACTCCACAAGGGTTCTGGGAGTTTATACCAACTCTTTATGCTCAGTTTTGCGGCTTCAAATCAACTTCATTTCACGCCGCTGTCTCAGGGCAAAGTCGTAAGTATTTTTACTCGCTTTGTGAATCTAGGCAGGGGTGACTGGGTGGCGCGATCTCCCCTTCTACGCAGTTCCCGAGCCCCAAAGTTTCCGACCAGACCAAAGCCCAGGCTATGGCTCCAAAAAGACCCCGATCGCGTTGTGGATGCGGCCTATGGTGCGGGGATGGCGATTCAACATTTGCCCCCCCAGCATGAGCCCCGAGGATGATCCACCGTCCAGGTTGAGCGCATCAACACTGCCCAGTTGTAGCATAATTTGTGCCGTCTCAGCCAGGGTGGGGCCACGCCCGCCAGGGCTAAAGTGGATTGCCACGAGCAACATGTCGCCTTCGGGAGTGAGGCCGATCGCGCTGCGGGGGGCGGCCTGCGTTGCAAAGGCGTCGCTAAATCCCTCGGTGGATGCACTCAGCACCACTTGGCGATCCTTCACCAACAGTGGCCCACCGCCGATGACATGGGGAAAGGGCTCGAAGGCGGCGGGGCGAAGATCTGGGGTGAGGCGCAGGGTGGTGCCAGGGGGCAGCGATCGCACTGCTTCACTCAAGGCCCGCACCGCCAGCAGGTAGCCATCCCGGGGAATCGCCGTCGTCCGACTCGCCGCCGCTCTGCCCGGGTCTTGACGGAGCACCCGATTCTGGCTGACTGATACCAGCGTTTCATTGTCCAAAATCGGGCTGTAGGAGCCCCAATCTGGAGTGTAGAGACCGATGCCCGCCTGCACATACCCGCTGTTGATGGGGCCAACGGGGAAGTTGCGACCCTCGCTCGTGGTGAGGGTATAGCCCAAAAACAGGCGACTCATGAGGGCACCGCCCTGCTCATTCCACGCGATCGCGCCGCGATTCAAAATCGGGCCAGAAATCCATCGCCCATCGCGCCGCACTGCCCCCAGGGGCAGTTGGTTATTGCGGTTAAAAAATCCGGCGTTGATGCCCGCCACCGCGCCCGAATTCCGCACCATGTCTCGCAGCGAGCCAATGCCCGCCGCCGATTGGGGATTCGCCCAGACGGGGCGCGCCTTGGCCCCTTGGGATACCCGCAGCCGCAGCATCGACACCGGGAAAGCTCGTCCCCCCACTGTCACATAGCGAGCCTGCCAGCGCACACCTGGAGCCCAGGCGATATCTCGCGGTAGCAGATCATCTTGTCGAACATCAATCACCACCCGGTTGGGATTCGTCAAGCTCCAAACGCGGGGCCGGGCCGATTCAGGATAGGTCGCCTGAATGACGAGTTGGTTGCTGATCTGGCGGACTTCCACGTTGCGCAGCAGGTTGCCCTGGGCCTGCACGAGCGCCAAGGGCGAAAAGGTGGCGGCGGTTTGCGTATGCAAGGTGAGGGTAAACTGCCCCAAATCTTCGTTCAGCGTCCACAGGGCGGGGCGATCCATATCTAAAACAAGGCGATCGCCCCAGGTTTGTCGGCCCCGCCGCCCTGCGAGCACCTGGGCCGGGGGGGGCTGAATGGTCAGCGCTGTGCCCGTTGTGCGCAACTGCCAGCCCTGCTGCGCGGCCCAGTCTGTGACATCCACATAGCGGTAGCCGTTGGCGTACCAGGTCGTCAGAGGAGTGCCTGTTTCGCTGAACCACAGCACGGGCTGCTGGGTCGGGGTGTTGGTGTTACCCAGGTCAACCCCAAGCACCTGCATCAAAGAGAGATCCGCAAGGCCAATGCGATCGCCCCGGCGCTGCCAGGGTATCGCCGCTGAGGTGCCGCCAATGGTGACCGTTTCCCCTTGGGTGGGCTGGGCAGCCTGGGCAATCGTGGTGGCGACACGCGGCAAGTCATCCCGCGACACGGCCAAGGCATTCCAATGCAGGCCACCCCAAACCATGAAAACTCCGGTCAATCCGGCCTCGAGAACCCGCCAACCTTGGCGAAGGGTTTCCCCATACTGACCTGCAACCATCTCGACTCTCCGTGAAACGTCAATCCCTGATGCTGGGAAATTCTGGGGTTCGCTATCCCGAGGACAGGACGGGCGCTGAGCCCATTCCACACCGTGCGATCGCCCGTCACCGTCGAACCTGGGACAACCGTGACTCAAAGGATGGCACGACTTGCGCCACTGTGCGCCAAGTTTGCTTGGGGGAATGCGGAATGAAGGTTACGGGCGATCGCTGCCCCAGCGCAGCACAGACAGCAGCACAGATAACAGTTTTTGCTGAAAGATCCCTTTACAATCGGAACTCTCGCGATCGCGCCTGCCCCCCTAAGACCGGAGCCCTGCACAAAATGTGCCGTTAACCTGCAACAAGGGTTACAGCCAAGGATCCGAAATTGGGGAGTATAATGAATGGCCCAGGTTGAAATGTGCCAGCAGAGCGAACCCGAAAGGCCAGCGTTGTTTTTGAGGCAGCGATCTCAGGAGTCTGGCACTTCACCCGCCTCGAACCCCCTTCGAGACGAGGGCTGCTCTTCCGGCGCAACGTCCTCCAAGTCCCTGCGACTTTGGTGGCATTGCACTGGGCGATACCCACAATTGCGGTGAGATTGCGGTGAGCTGCATTTTGTACGAAAGTCTCCGATTGCAACGACTTTCACCGCGTTGGAACAGCATTGAAGACGCATCCACCCCCAGTCGGTCACTGGGTCTTGGAACGTCTGATTGTTTCCGCCTCATCTCACCCTCTAGGGTGCTGATTCAGCGCCCTCTGTGGAAAACTCGCCAGACTCCGTTGGTTGTTCTAGGGCTTTGTCCTGCCTATAGTTCCTATAGAGCGCATCTTCGATGGCGGAGAGCGAAGCCACCCATCGGCTGGCGGGAGATTGTGCGCCTAAAATTTGCCCGAACTGTCCGAACCGTCTAAAACTCAAAGTCACTGCATCAAGGCTTGTCTCATGGGGAATACACGTGTGAATCAGAATTTGTTGAGCGAGGGTGACGGAACTGGGGTGGCTATCCAAGCGCCTCGGTGGCTCGTTGATGAGGAGCGAGATGCCTGCGGGGTCGGCTTTGTTGCTGATCGCCGGGGTCGCGCGAGCCACACCCTCGTGAAACAAGCCTTAGGGGCGTTGGGCTGCATGGAGCACCGGGGTGGCTGCTGTGCTGACCAAGATTCTGGAGACGGAGCCGGGGTGATGACGGCTATTCCCTGGCAGTTGCTCAACGAGTGGGCTCAGGCGAATGGCATCACGGCAACGCTAGAGCCCGAAAAGGCAGCGGTGGCGATGGTGTTTTTGCCCCAATTCGCCGAGGCTGCCACGATCGCGCGTCAGGCCCTTTCAGACGCGGCTAGCCAAGCGGGGCTGACCGTTTTGGGCTGGCGCGAGGTGCCTGTTCAGCCCCAGGTTTTGGGCATTCAGGCTAAGCAAAACCAGCCCCAGATCGAGCAACTGCTCGTCACTTCGCCCACTCTCAGCGGCGATGAACTAGAGCGGGAGCTATACCTGGTACGGCGCAAGGCCGGACGAGTGCTTCTCGCGCAGACCGGGGATCTGGCCGCTGCCCTCAAGGACTACTACGTCTGTTCCTTCTCCTGCCGCACCATTGTGTACAAGGGTATGGTGCGATCGGAGGTATTAGCCCAGTTCTACCAAGACTTGCAGGACGATCGCTACATCAGTTCCTTCGCAGTCTACCATCGCCGCTTTAGCACCAACACCATGCCCAAGTGGCCCCTGTCGCACCCCATGCGCCTCGTCGGGCACAACGGCGAAATCAATACCCTGGTGGGCAACATCAACTGGATGATGGCCCGCGAAGCCGACCTCACCCACGAGGTGTGGGGCGAGCAAATTCCCGAACTGAAGCCCGTCGTCAATCCCGAAAGCAGCGACTCCGCTAACCTCGACACCGTGATGGAGCTGCTGGTGCGCTCGGGCCGCAGCCCCCAGGAAGCGCTGATGATCATGGTGCCCGAGGCGTACCACAATCAGCCCGACCTTGAGCAGCGCCCCGAAATCGTCAATTTTTACGAGTTTTACAGCGGCTTGCAAGAACCCTGGGATGGCCCGGCGCTGATTGTGTTTAGCGATGGCAAACAGGTCGGCGCAACCCTCGATCGCAACGGGCTGCGTCCGGCTCGCTATGTGGTCACCCAGGATGGTCTGCTAATCGTGTCCTCGGAGGCGGGCGTTGTTGACATCGCCCCCGACACCATTGTGGAGAAGGGTCGCCTTGGCCCTGGGCAGATGATTGCCGTCGATTTTCAGACTCAGGAAATTCTCAAAAACTGGGAGATCAAAGAACGGGTTGCGGCCCAGCGACCCTATGGCGAGTGGCTCAGTCAATATCGTCAGGACATTCATCCCCAGCTTTTCCCCGAATATATGCGCCTGTCTGGGGAAGAACTGCTGCGCCAGCAAACCGCCTTCGGCTACACCGCCGAAGACGTGGAAATGATCATCCAGGACATGGCCGCCCTGGGCAAAGAGCCCACCTACTGCATGGGCGATGACATTCCTCTGGCGGTGCTTTCCACCAAGGCACACCTGCTGTACGACTACTTCAAGCAGCGCTTTGCCCAGGTGACGAACCCTGCCATCGATCCCCTGCGGGAGCGGTTGGTGATGTCGCTAACCACCCAACTGGGGGCGCGGGGCAATCTCCTGGAAGAACATCCCGAGCATGCCCGCCTGCTGAAGCTGGAGTCGCCGGTGCTGAACGAGGCGGAGCTGGCGCTGATTCGGGATTCGGGCTTTGCGACGGAGACACTCTCGACGCTGTACGCGGTGACCGATGGCCCTGGGGGGCTCCAGGCCGCGATCGCGGCGCTGTGCGATCGCGCCACGGCAGCGGTTCAGGCTGGCAAGACAATTTTAGTGCTCAGCGATCGCGCCAATCACAGCGGTGCAGACGTAACCCTCACCGCCGAAACCACCTACATTCCGCCCTTGCTGGCGATCGGGGCCGTTCACCATCACCTGATTCGCCAGGGTTTGCGGATGCGGGCCTCCCTTGTGGTGGAAACTGCTCAATGCTGGAGCACCCACCACTTCGCGTGCCTTGTGGGCTACGGCGCGAGCGCAGTGTGCCCCTACCTAGCGCTGGAATCCGTGCGCCACTGGTGGAACGATGCCCGCACCCAAAAGCTGATGGAAACCGGCAAACTGCCCGTTTCCACCCTGAACGGAGCCCAGGATAACTACCGCAAGGCCGTGGAAAATGGCCTGCTCAAAATCCTCTCGAAGATGGGGATTTCGCTGATCACCAGCTATCAAGGGGCGCAGATTTTTGAAGCGGTGGGCATTGGGCCAGACCTGCTGAACCTAGCTTTCTGGGGCACCGCTTCTCGCTTGGGAGGTCTGTCCATCGCAGAACTGGCCCAAGAAACCAACACCTTCCACCAGCGCGCCTTCCCAGAACTCAGCGGCAAGCGATTGGAGAACATGGGCTTTGTCAAGGCCATGCCGAAGGGGGAATATCACATGAATAACCCCGCCATGACTAAAGCGCTGCACAAAGCACTGGAGTCTAACCAGTACGACCACTACGCGGTCTATAAGTCGCATCTGGAAGGGCGACCCCCGACGGCTCTGCGAGATTTGCTGGATCTCCAGGGCGATCGCGAGTCCATTCCCTTAGAAGAGGTGGAATCTGCCGCCGAGATTATGACCCGTTTCTGCACCGGGGGGATGTCGCTAGGAGCGTTGTCCCAGGAAGCCCACGAGGTGTTGGCGATCGCCATGAACCGCATCGGAGGCAAGTCCAACTCTGGGGAAGGCGGCGAAGATTCCAAGCGCTTTGTTCCCCTCAAAGACGTAGACGCCAACGGGCAATCCCCCACATTCCCGAACCTAAAGGGCTTGCGGAACGGTGATATCGCCAGCTCGGCCATCAAGCAGGTCGCCTCGGGGCGTTTTGGGGTGACGCCGGAATATCTGATGCACGCCCAACAGATTGAAATCAAGGTGGCGCAGGGGGCCAAGCCCGGCGAAGGGGGGCAACTTCCTGGCAAGAAAGTGAGCCCTTACATTGCCATGCTGCGGCGCTCGAAGCCCGGTGTGCCCCTGATTTCGCCCCCGCCTCACCACGACATCTACTCCATCGAAGACCTGGCTCAGCTCATCTTTGACCTGCACCAGATCAACCCCAAGGCAGGCGTTTCGGTGAAGCTGGTGGCAGAAGTGGGCATCGGCACGATCGCGGCGGGGGTCGCCAAGGCCAACGCCGACATCATCCAGGTGTCGGGCCATGACGGCGGCACGGGCGCATCGCCCCTCAGCTCAATCAAGCACGCCGGGCTGCCCTGGGAACTGGGCCTGACGGAGGTGCATCGCGTTCTGCTGGAAAATCAACTGCGCGATCGCGTCCTGCTACGGGTCGATGGTGGCCTCAAAACCGGCTGGGATGTGGTGATGGGCGCTCTGATGGGCGCGGAAGAGTTTGGCTTTGGCTCCATTGCCATGATTGCGGAAGGCTGCATCATGGCGCGGGTTTGCCACACCAATACCTGCCCGGTTGGCGTTGCCACCCAGCGCGAAGATCTGCGCAAACGCTTCACAGGCATTCCCGAGCATGTGGTCAACTTCTTCCACTTCATCGCGGAGGAGGTGCGATCGCTGCTGGCCCACCTAGGCTATCGTTCCATTACCGAAATTGTGGGCCGCACGGATCTCCTGAAGCCTCGCGAAGGCGTCAGCCTGACGAAAACCGCTGCCCTGGATCTGTCTACCCTGCTGAACCTGCCCGATGTGCGCGAGCAGCGCCAGTGGCTCAACCACGGCGAGGTTCACAGCAACGGCCCTGTGTTGGACGACCAAATCCTCGCGGATGCAGAGGTGCAGCGGGCGATCGCCCAGCAAGGCACTGTCTACAAAACCTTTGCCGTGGTCAATACCGATCGCACCGTCGGCGCACGGGTTTCAGGCGCGATCGCCCAGCAGTATGGCAACACAGGCTTTGAAGGACAGCTTAACTTCACCTTCGAAGGCAGCGTCGGTCAAAGCTTCGGAGCCTTCAACCTCCCCGGCATGACCCTCACCCTCATCGGCGAAGCCAACGACTACGTCGGCAAGGGAATGCACGGCGGCGAGCTGATTATCAAACCCTTCCGCGAGGTTACCTACAACCCCTCAGAGAATGTCATCATCGGCAACACCTGTCTCTATGGGGCCACCGGCGGCACCCTCTACGCCCTGGGCATCGCCGGGGAGCGCTTCGCCGTACGCAACTCCAAAGGGCAGGCCGTTATCGAGGGCGCAGGCGACCACTGCTGCGAATACATGACCGGCGGCACCGTTGTCGTGCTTGGCCCAGCGGGTCGTAACGTCGGTGCAGGGATGACCGGCGGCCTCGGCTACTTCCTGGATGAAGCCGGGAACTTCCCGACCCGAGTCAACCCCGAAATCGTCAAGGTGCAGCGGGTGATTACCCCAGCGGGCGAACAGCAGCTCAAGGGCATGATTGAAGCCCACGCGGCCCGCACGGGCAGCCCCAAGGCCGCCCATATCCTGGCAAACTGGGCCGACTACCTGCCCAAATTCTGGCAGGTGGTGCCCCCATCAGAGGCGGACATTCCCGAAACCAACCCCGACACCACTGCCGACGATAAAGTCCTGAGTTCCGTTCAGTAATCGCGGACTCGTCTGCCAGGAGCCTCAGACCCCGTTTTGAGGCTCCTTTTTGATGGATAGGCTTGCCCACTTTTACCCAAACGCTTCGATGAAAAGACATCTTCTCAATGCCAGCATCTACGTCCTTGCGACCCTCGGCGCAAACTACACAGCGGCGTGGTTTATTCCCTTCCCTCTCTTTGGTCAGGTGGCCGTAGGCACGTTTATCTTCGGCGTGACCTTTACCCAGCGCGATCGCCTCCATAGTGCCGGTCGCCTTTGGGTTTATGTCGCGATCGCGATCGCGGCCCTCGCCAACGTCTTCATGAGTGCTCTGCTGGACGTCCCACTGCGCATTATCCTCGCCAGCTTCCTTACCATTCTGCTGGCGGAAACCGCAGATACCGAGGTCTACCAACGCCTCCTGCGCTATCCCTGGTTGGTGCGGGTCGCAGGCAGTAACGCGGTTTCCGTGCCCCTCGATACGCTCCTTTTCACCGTGATTGCCTTTGCTGGGGTGCTGCCGACCTGGGAAATTGTGTCGCTCTTGTTTGGCGAAACGATTACCAAATACGTGATCGGCGCGATCGTCGCCCTCTGGCGCGATGGCAAGTTTGTCTGGCAAGAATCCTAAACTCGCCTTTACGATGTCTGAGATAACGTTAGGCCAAGGTGCCGTCCAGTGCGGGCTTATTTATGCCGTGTAGTAGCGATCGCGCCCTAGCGCTTTGGCGGCATAAAGCGCGCGATCGGCGGATAGCACGAGCGATCGCAAGGTTTCCTGACTGCTGGGCACCACTGTCGCAAGGCCAATACTCACGGTGACATATTGCTTGTCAGAACCAGCATGGACGATCTGGAGTGCGCGGATCGCCGTAATAAGCCGTAATAATCTGTTGAGCCAGATGCACAGCCCCTTCACTATCGATATTCGACAGAATGATGGCAAATTCTTCTCCACCATAACGAGCAACCAGATCCATCGAAAATGGCCTGCTTGATTCACGGCGCGAGAGGGGTGGGGCTTGGTAGGCTGTGGGCAGGTTGTTTTGGGGGAGTGAGTCAGCGCCATGATGGGTTTTGTGGGTGTGGTGGATGCCGCGATGGAAACCCTTGCGATTGAGGCGGGGTTGCGTCAGTTTTTGTTGGTATTGTCAGTGTCGTTAGGGGTGGCGACGCTGTCGCGGGCGATCGCGTGGCTGCGCAACATTCCCTATACGTTGCTGCTGCTGTTAGTGGGGTTGGGTCTGGCGATTCTAGATGTCCGCCTGATCAATCTTTCCCCCGAGTTGATTTTGTTCATTTTTCTGCCGCCGCTGTTGTTTGAGGCGGCGTGGAATATTCCCTGGTCAGCCCTGAAGCGCGATCGCCTCCCCATTGCCCTCTATGCCGTGTTGGGTGTCGTGATTTGCGTCGGTGGTCTGTTAGTGGGTCTGCGTAGCGTCGCTGGAGTTTCCCTGGCCACGGCGCTGCTTGTGGGGGCCAGCCTCGCCGCTACCGACCCGGTTTCCGTGGTCGCTCTGTTTCGCGAGCTGGGTGTCGATAAACGCCTTACCACGCTGATGGAGGGTGAAAGCCTCTTTAACGATGGTGTGGCCGTCGTCGCCTTTAATCTGCTGTTGGGGTTGGCCCTGGGCATCGAGCAATTCGATATTCCCGTCACGATCGCGCGCTTTCTCGTATTTGTGGGCATCGGGGTCAGCGTTGGTGGTCTGGTTGGGTTTGGCCTCTCCTTTTTAACCCAGCGCTTTGACCTGCCCCTGGTGGAGCAGTCATTGACTCTGGTGGCGGCCTATGGCACCTACCTGATTGCGGAAGAACTGCAAGGCTCAGGGGTGATCGCGGTGGTAACAACGGGGCTGATTCTCGGCAACTTTGGCTCTCGCATTGGCATGAATCCCCGGACGCGCTTGGTGGTGTCTGAGTTTTGGGAATTTGTTGCCTTTTTTGTCAATTCCATTGTGTTCTTGTTGATTGGCGATCAGGTAGTGTTCGATGGTCTGCTAGAGAATCTGGACACGATTTTGATCGCGATCGCGATCATCATTGGCGTTCGGGCCATCAGCATCTTTGGGCTGGGCTTTGTCAGCAACTGGCTCAGTAATGCCGACATCAGCGGCCGGGGACAGGTGGTGTTGTGGTGGGGCGGGTTGCGGGGCTCGGTGTCTGTGGCGTTGGCGCTCAGCGTGCCCAATGCCCTGGCCGAGCGCGACGACATTATCGCGATCGTCTTTGGGGTGATGCTCTTTACCCTGTTGGTGCAGGGGTTAACGACCAAACCGCTGCTGGAAACCCTGGGGCTACTGGGCGACCAGCCTCTCCGTCAGGCCTATACCCAAATCGTTGCCCGTCGTATAGCCCTCAACCGCGTCTTAAATCGCCTCCAGCAGCTTCAAACCACCCAAGAGGTCGATCCTGAGTTTTGCAACTATCAGGTGGTGTTGGTCAAAGATCAGCTCGACATCGTGCAACAAGAAATCGCCGCGATGCAGCAGCAACACCCTGAGCTACAAGCTTTTGCGCTTCAGCAGCTCAAGGACGAATTGCTCGCGATCGAGGCCGACACCTATGCTGAACTCATTCGCGCCGGGCAGCTCAAGGAGGAGCTAGCACCACTGCTCCAGTCTGTATTGGTTGAGGATGTGCCGGAGATAGCAGAATCGTAGAAGGGGCAGGGAAGCAGGGATACGGCCCCCACTAGGGCTGCACGGGGACAAAATCGTAGCCAAACCCCGATCGCGAACCGGGTACCACTTCCACAAGCTGCATGGCCTGGTTGCGATCGCCCGATGGCAAGAAGCGAATTTGCCCCGTTGCTCCCTCTGCGCTAAATCCCGCATCCCCGAGGCGGCTGAGGACACCTGCCCGGGTTGGTGTCCCCTCTAGGGCTTCAGCCAGCGCGATCGTGGCGTCATAGGTCATCGCCGTGCGCCAGTTTACATCCCCGCCCCAGAGCTGCCGCGCCTCACGGGCAAAGGGCGCATCGGGATCCGACAAGAAGATCCACGGCACCGCCACTGCCATGTTGACGGCACTGGCCCCCCCCTGCTGCAACAGGCGCGGATTGTAAAGGCTGTCGCCCCCAACAACGGACAGACGGTTCTGATTGGCGGCCAACACTTGCAGCGCCTGATCCAGCGTGGCGGCATTGGTCAGCAAGGCGACGGCCTCCGCCCCTTGCTGAGTTGCTTGGTTCAAACTCCCAGCCGCATCAAAGCCCGACTCCACCACGTTGAACTCGGCCACCACCTGGCCCCCATCACTGTAGAGTGCGGTGGTCAATTCGTCCTTGAGGGAGCGGCTGTAATCGCTGTCGCCGTTGAAATAGAGGGCGACGTTGCGCCGCTGACTGACGTTAACCAAATAGCGTGACAGGGCAGTTGCGGTAAAGCGATCGCTCGGCACCGTCCGAAACACCGCATTCCCGACTCCAGATAGTTGAATCGAGGTACTCGTCGGCGACACCATCACCAACCCTGCCGGCTGATAAACGGCACTCGCAGCGAGGGAGGTTTCGCTGCCAAAGTGACCAATCACGCCCAGCACCGCATCGTCGGCCACCAGCGCCTCAGCGACCTGCGTGGCAACGGCAGGATCGTTGTCATCATTCACAATCACAATCCGCAGCGGCACGCCGTTCACGCCGCCAGCCTGATTCAAAGCTTCTTGGGCCTGGGCCACCCCACGCAAAATTTCCTGGGCCGGGTCAACGGCGGTGATGGTCGGAGCCGCCACGGCGAGAGTATAGCTGGGTTGGCTGCCAATGCGGGCGTTGTTGAGGTAAATCCGCGCCTCAGGATCGTTGCGATTTTGCTGGAGTGAGGCTTCTAAGCGGGCAACAGCCTCGGGATAATTGCCTGCCGCGATCGCCTGCACCCCCGCCAGCTTATCCGGCGAAGTCACGCCGGTCACCAAAACTTTCTCCCCAGCGCTCAACCGCTCCGTCGGAGCCGAGGAACCGGGTATTCCCCCAGAGGAATTTGGATCGAGGCTGGGGAGTGAGTTACTCAAGTTGCGCCCCAGGTCAGTGTGGCGGGTAAACCACCAGTAGCCCCCGCCCACCAGTCCTAGCGTGACGCCTAGGGTAAGGATCAATGCCGGAATTTCGTTTCGTTTTGTCATAACCTCAGCGATCGCCGTTTTCGCCAGACGAGACTCTCTGTTGCGGCACGACCGATGTGAGTGCCTGAGTGCCCATCATTTTCCCAGGCGACAGGGACAACACACCCTAGCCAGGGATGCCAATGTGTCCGCTCTGGATCCATGCCCTCAGCCCTAGCTACCCAAGGCTTCGAGACTTCCCGCCAGAGTGGCCGCAGCGTTGGGCACTTGCTCAGTGGAGGCTGCGGTTGCAGACACAACTAAAAGATACGCGGTTTCGCCTTGCTGCTTCGCGACAATTAGCCCCGTGATAGGCAACGGTGGCGCGGCTCCCTTGGTCAGGCGACCCGTCCAAGCAATTTGCAGGCCGCCCCCATCAATGGGGGAAAACGATCGCGTTTGAAACCCTTCCCCTCGGCCAAAGGTGCTCTGGGCCAGATCCACAAGGCCAATGTCGGATAGCTCGCCGCCACCCGGCACCGGAGCCGCGACCACGCTATAGGCCAAGCTGCCATCGGGGGATTCAAACAGGGGCGCACCGGCGGCAGAGCCCACGGTATACCCTTCAATGATGCCGACCTGAAATTGTCCTTGGGGATCTTCATAGTTGCCGCTGATCACTAGGGCCGCAGGTTCTGCGGCAGAATCGGGGGCGGGGTCTGGGGCTTGGGCAAGCTGAATGGCGGCGGCGGGAGCCGAGGCGGGTGGCGAGATCGCGGCAGAGTGCGATCGGCCAAAGCCAAAGAGCAGGGTGACAGAAAGGGCGATCGCGGCCAAACTGAGCCACCAAAGCAAACGTCGCTGCATAGTCTCCACCGATGGGTGCGGTTTTCAGCCCCTAGCTTAGCGGGCAAACCTAAAGCGCGATCGCCCCGATGGGAGAAATTAACGAACACAAAAAGCTTCGACACAGCGCACAAACATTTCAACGCCAGTGGAAAGCGCCGTTTCGTCAAAATCAAAGCGGGGATGATGATGGGGATAGTTGAGGTTGCGGGCAGCATTGGCTGAGCCCAGAAAGAAGTAGCACCCCGGCACCTCCCGCAGGAAAAACGCCATGTCTTCGCCCCCCATCGTCTGGCACTCTGGCACAACCCCTGCCGGTGTTTCAACGACGCTGAGGGCCGCCGATCGCACCATTTCCGTAATGTCAGGATGGTTAATCACCGCCGGGTAAAGGGCCGTGTAGTCCAGACTGTAGGTCGCTCCGTGGGCCTGACAAATGCCCCCAATTACCTGATGCAGCCGCTCTTCAAAAAAGCGCTCATAGGCGTCATCAAAGTAGCGAATGGTGCCACTCATGTGAGCTGTGTCTGCAATGACGTTGAGTGCCGTGCCTGCGTGAAGCTTGCCCACGGTCACCACCGCCGACTTCAGCGGATCAATATTGCGGGACACGATGGTTTGCAGCGCGTTGACTACCTGGGCTGCAACGACGATGGAATCAACGGTTTGGTGCGGAATGGCACCGTGACCACCCCGTCCATGAATCGTGCAGTGGAACAGTTCCGTCGCGGCCATCATTGGCCCAGTACGGACTCCCAAGGTGCCCACGGGGAGGTTATTCCAAAGATGCAGACCGATGATGGCATCAACCTTGGGGTTCTCTAACACCCCCGATTCAATCATCGGCTTTGCCCCTCCTGGCCCCTCCTCAGCGGGTTGAAAAAGGATCTTAACGGTGCCTGCAAAGCTTTTGGGATGCTGGGAGAGGTAGTATGCAGTACCCAGCGCGATCGCCACGTGCCCATCATGGCCGCAAGCGTGCATGATTCCATCATGCTGCGATCGATAGTCCACCTCGTTTTGCTCGTGCACGGGCAACGCATCCATATCTGCACGAATGGCTAGCACTGGCCCGGGCTGATGCCCCGTCAGCGTGGCCACAATGCCAGTGTGCGCAACGCCACACTCGTGGGGAACTCCCCACTGGGCCAGCTTTTGATGGATAAACTCAGCCGTAATCTTTTCTTGAAAGCCCAGTTCGGGGCGCTGGTGAATCTGGCGACGCCAGACCGAAAGCTGGGGTTGCAATGCCCGGATGGGCAATCGTACACCAGAGATTTGGGCGTTGGGGGCAGGAAAAACCGTTGAAACCATAGTGATTTAAAACCCGTTGCAAGGGATTTCAGCTTTAAAACGACGATGCCGAGAGCCTTAGGGGGAAGGATCGTCATCAGGGGCTCCTTTGCGGTCAAGAGAATCAGCGCGAATCAAAGCAACGGTAAACGGACACCCCATCATCAAGCGAAAAATAAGGAGAGGACACTCAAGGGAGAAAAGCCAAGCAATCGGCCTGATTTCGCGATTCTGAGAGTCCCATGAAAAGAGCCTTAGGGGTCATTATGGGAGGTTACTTTTCGGTCATGTGTGATCCCCGTCTCTTCGCTCCGTAAAGATTCTCGAATCTATCTGGGTAGTTTTGCGGATGGCACTTGCCGATCGCGCCAGCGAAACCCTAGCCCTGTCTGGGATCAAGGAGGCAGGCAATCCGCCATGCGGCTGGGGAGGGCGCCTGCCTTGGCGTCCGGGTATCGTCAGGAATTGATCGCAATCGCTTCGGTATTTTCCCTGGTGATGTCATAGAACGGTGACAAAGCGCACGCTACGGTACGGATATTTGTGGAGTGCCTGCACCGAAATTGGGGAGGAGCGGGTCAAGATGCCAATCTTGGGCGATCGCGGCTAGGCGATCGCGATCACGGCAGTCCGGTAACCAGGGCATGGTTCCGAGGATGGGCACCTGAGTGAGGGACTCAATGAGGCCCACTGGAGCCCAGTCGTCGAGGTGGGTCATCGCTTCGGGGATGGTGCAGTTCAACACTAGGCCACGCAGGGCGAGCCCCTGTTGGCGTGCGAGGGCAACGTTGGCGACGGCCTGGGCGATCGCCCCCAGTTTGACTGGCACCACCAGTGCGATCGGCAACCGCCAGGCCGCCGCCAGATCCGCCACCGTCCATTCATCGGTGACGGGGGAACCCAACCCGCCCAGCGCTTCGATGATCACCCAGTCGCGATCGCTCAAAAACCGCTGCAAGGTTGACCATACGAGCCCTAAATCAATCTCGCGCCCCTCCTGAGCCGCAGCTAAGGGCGGTGCCAAGGGCGCAGTAAAGCGTTGGGGTGTCGTTTCCTCCGGGCGCTGTCCCAGCTCAGGAAACAAATCTTGGTAGCACTCCAAATCACCGACGCCAGACTGGACGGGCTTCATCAGCCCTAGCCGATGGTGGGGATAGGTCGCTAAGCCGTGGGCCACCAACGCGCTGGTGACAATCGTTTTGCCGACATCGGTGTCGGTGCCCGTGATTAGCAGGGCATGGGCGATCGCGGTCATGGATTATTGCCTCACGCGAATCCGCAGGGTAAATTCCGCACTGGAGGGCGACACCACATCAATGGCATAGTCGCCACCCATCTGTGCCGTCCCCTCCCACTGACGAACGGTGTTTGCGTTTCCAATCGGATCTCCTGTGGGCATCAGCACGTTAAACACTACTGGGCCGGTTGCCTCTTCAACGCTCGCCTCTAGCACCTGACCCTCTCGGACATTCAGCACATAGCGCCGGATGCGACCGGGGCCAACACTATTCGCCACCAGGATGCTGTCCTGCCCCTGGGGTAAACGAACCCGCTGTTCCGAGACGCTGGCTGTCGGCTCTGGTTCTAGCTCTGGTTCGGGCTCTGGTTCTGGCTCGGGCTCTGGTTCTGGCTCTGGTTCTGGCTCTGGTTCTGGCTCTGCCAGAGAAACCGTCAGACGATAGGTGCTGTTTTCGATCCCCTCCACAGGACTAAGCTGCACCACATACTGACCGTTCGATGCCAGCGTCCCTGTCCACCCCAAAACCCGACTAGAGGCATCATCGGCAGGGTTGCCGTTGGGATCCAACACCGTCATCAAGACGCCTTCCCCTTCGATCTGGGCCGTCAGGGTTTGCCCCTGTTGCCCTTGAACCTGGTAGTTAATGGTTTCGTTGGCGCGCAGGCTCCCATTTACGGTCACGCTTTCCCCAGTACGTACCCGGAGCCGCTGGTTATATTCCACGGGGCGCGACTGGGGTTGGCTGGGGGCAGGCTCAGGGGTGAGATTAGGGTCGGGCTCAATGGTGATCTCAGGGGGTTCTGGGGCGGTATCCGGTGCTTGCCCCTGATTGTTGAGGGCGTTTACCACGCCCCATCCGCCAATGCCCGCAACCAGGGCAAGGCCAATGCCTAGGGCTGCAACGGCAACGGGATTTTCCCATATCGAGCCGCCATCATCGTCGAGCACAGAGGGGGTGCCAGCACGGGTTTTAGGCATATCTGGGCTGACTGCGGTGGTGACCTGGTACGGGCGACCGACGGCAACGGTGCGCATTTGAGAGGCGGGAGGCGCAGCGCTGGCGGTTTGGGCATAGTTGGGGGCGGCAGTGGGCGCGGCGGCGGTGCCGGGGAGGGCTGATCCGAGGGCTTGTGCCATTTCGCTGACGGATTGGTAGCGATCGCCCGGTCGGTAGCTGGTTGCCTTGTTCAACACCTGGGCCAGGCCGGGGCTCACCGTCGCATAATGCTGCCAGTGCCACACCAGGTTGACATCATCGAAGAGATCCTGGGGTTCGCGGGCGGTCAACAATACGATCGCCGTGACGGCTAAAGAATAAAGATCGCTACTGGGGTAGGCGCGGCCCGTTTGCATTTGCTCGCTGGGGGCGTAGCCCGGTTTGCCCACGGTGGTGGCATGTTGGGTAGAGTCGGCCAGTTGAATGCGGGTCACAACCTCCTTCACCACGCCAAAGTCGATGAGCACGGGCATGCGATCGCGATTGCGCAAAATAATATTGTCCGGGCTAATGTCGCGGTGAATAATACCCTTCGCGTGGATGTGAGCCAACACTGGCAACATTTGCTGCAAAAACTGCCGCACCTCAGACTCCGAAAACGCCCCGCGCTGGCTCAACAACTCCCGATACGGTGTGCCTTCCACATAGTCTTGCACCAGGAAAAGGCGCTGCTCAACCTCAAAGGTGGCGCGAAACTGCGGAATCTGGGGATGCTGAATTTGGTACAGGATGGCTGCCTCACGCTGAAAAAGCTGAGTCGCTTTGCTTGAGAAGTGGTCTTCTCCCTGTTGGGGCACAAATTCCTTAATGGCGCAGTGCTCATTAAACCGACCCTGATCTTCTGCGAGATAGGTGCGGCCAAAGCCACCCTGGCCTAGCAGTTGAATGACCCGGTAGCGTGTTTGCAAGACTGTGCCAAGGGGCAGCGGGGGTTGCATAGCCAAGATCTCTGGGAGTTAAGAACAGTCGCAGGCACCCATTCACAGTACCCTGCTTTTCCGATTAATGATTGTAGAACCTTGATCGTAGTTCACGGGATTGGGAATGCTGAAGCCACCCCCGCGCTCGCGATCGTTCACCCCTCTTAAACGCGCCCAATGCCCTTGATCTCTGAAGATCTGCGCCAAAGATTTGCCCTGCAACTCGCCCCTCCAGATGTTCGGGTTTTGTCGGGGAAGACATCGGCTAAGGGATCACGCCCGAGCACGGGCTATTCATCATCTGTGAACCACTGTTTCAAGCAATCTTGAAGAATCTCAAAGAACTCTAACAGGCCAGATGCATTGCACAGCAGGGGTTTGAGGCTCAACTACAACAGGGGTGGATGGCCTGGCCCACTACCTAAACTCAGCTCTTTGGCCCTTTGTCAGGGTTGCGGTTATGCCGTCCCACCTCTGAGTCGATTTCAAGCAAATTTTGCTCAGTTAGCCTCTGGAGAGCATTGTCGCCATGCCGCCGATCACCCATTCATCACCGCATTTAATTGCCATTATCGGAGGGCTCATAGCCGCCGTCTGCCTCTGGTGGACGCTGGCTTACTGGGTAGCACGAGCCTATGCAGGAGAAGGGCTATCGCCGTTTGGCACCGCCGTTGATGCCACTGATCACGAACAAGCCTGAGTATCTGGTTAGCAGGATAGTCTGGGGTTCGAGAACAGGCCTGAATTGACCTAGGAACTGTGCCCGCCAAGTCAAGGAACGGCGCGATCGCGCCCGGTGGCCTTTTGGGAGGGCTGTAGTCAACAGCGCCCGAAAAATCTCCCCGTTCATCTAGAGATTGGGCGCGCTGGGGCGATCGCTGCCCCTTAGAATAAGGATGCCCGCATCCATCTGGGGCAGGAGGCGCACATCATCCCGGTGGGGGGTTGTCGATGGTTCGTGATGCATTTCTCAAGCGGCCAATTTTAATCGGAGGGTTAGGACTCACTGCCAGCCTTTGGGTGATGAATGCCCTGCATGGCACAGGTTTGGATGGCTCTACGCTGACGGGTGCGATCGCGATCGGAGCGGGGATTTGGTGGTGGCGTCATCGACCCCAGAGCAGCACAGCAGTTGCGGTTGCGGAACCCCCAGCGGCAGTTGATCGCCCTAATGTCGAAGCCTCATTGGCGCTGGTTGCTGAGCAATTAACAGCCCTAGCGACCGAATGTGGCGACACAGGGGTTGCGGTTCCGGCCCAGGCGACGGATCTTGCAGCACAGCGGTTCGCACTGCTGGCCGCCCTCGACCGTGACACCCTGCGGGTGGCGATCGCGGGCACCCCGCGCACGGGCAAAACCACCCTCCTGACATCCCTCACCCCGGGCGGAGATCACGATATCAAGGCTGAATTTCAGGAATGGGCGATCGCGCCAGAGTCTGATGTGAAAGTTGCCGATCTCCTCTGCGATTGCGACATCGTGCTCTATGTAATTACCGAAGATTTAACTGAATCGAACCGCCAGGATCTACTCGCGCTGGTGGGAGCCGGGCATCGGGTGTTGTTGGTCTTCAACAAACAGGATCACTACTTGCCTGACGATCGCGCCCTCGTGCTCAACCAGATTCGGGCGCGGGTGCAAACCCTGCCGCAGCCTGTCCCCGTCGCCGCGATCGCCGCCGCCCCAAATCCGCTAAAAGTGCGCACTTACCAGGCCGATGGACAGGTTCAGGAACGCCTCGAAACCCCCGCCCCCGATGTGGCGGCGGTTACGGATCTGCTCACCCCTTGGCTCAGCCAAGACACCACCCATCTTGTCTTGCAAACGGTGATGCGCCAGACCCGCACCCTCCAACAGGAGGTGCAGCGTCTCTTGAATCAGGTTCGTCGCGATCGCGCCCGGCCTATCGTCGAGCAACTCCAATGGGCTGCCGCCGCAACCGCCTTTGCCAACCCCGTGCCTTCCTTAGATGTGCTGGCGACCGCCGCCATCAACGGCCAGCTCGTCATGGATCTAGGCCGCATTTATCAGCAGCCCCTCTCCTTAGACCAAGCCAAAACGACCGCAGGTACCCTCGCCAGCCTAGTGGTCAAGCTTGGCTTGGTGGAAGTTTCGACCCAGATGTTGACCGTGGCGCTCAAGGGACACGCCGCCACCTATGTTGTGGGTGGTGGCGTGCAGGGTTTGAGCGCGGCCTACCTGACTCACATGGCTGGCGAAACCTTGATGGCGGAATTTGAAGCGCGGGCGATCGCGGGCGCAGGCAATGCTCCCCTCGCGGTCGAAACCCTGGCCGATCGCCTCAAAGCACGGATTCAAGCAACCCAACAGCCTGCCTTTCTAAAAACCCTGGTGCAGCAGGGTATCCAACGCCTTGGGCTGAGCAGTAGTGCCCCTGCTTTTGCCCCGGGAGAAACCGCTGCGATCGCCCTATCTCAGCCCCCTATCCCGATCATGGCACAATCAGAAACAGTCCTACCCGTTGAGCTGCCTTGATTTCCCCTGCGCCCGATCCCTCCCCCGCCGCTGTGACTGAATCCCGTGCTACTTGGTTGAACCGTGTTCGCTTGAGCCTCCGTCAGGCGGCACAGCGTCACTCTCGTGTTCTCCAGGGTAGAGTGACAGAAGACAATGTCCAGCACGCCACTGTCAAAGATCGCGTCAATGCGCTGTCGGCACTGGAGGCCCGGCTGGCTAATCCGGTGCTGCGCATTGCAGTCTTTGGGTTGGTGAGTCGGGGTAAGTCCGCTGTGATTAATGCTCTGTTGGGGGAGTCGGTGCTGCCTACTGGGCCACTGCATGGGGTGACACGCTGGCCGCGATCGGTGATGTGGCATCCCGCGATCGACCCCGTTCACGACGCCGACGAACTCCCCCAAATCGAACTGATTGACACTCCCGGTCTAGATGAGGTGGACGGTCAGGCCCGTAGCGACATAGCCCAGGAAGTCGCCTACCAAGCTGACCTCATTTTGTTTGTGGTGGCGGGAGATATTACCCGCACGGAATATGCAGCCCTGGCAGAGTTGCAGACCGCCCGCAAACCGCTACTGTTAGTGTTTAACAAGATTGATCTCTATCCAGACACCGATCGCGCGGCCATTTATGACGCCCTAGCCCGTCTTTGGAAAAGTAGTGGCGATCGCCAGCCCAACGTCGCCCTGTCTGTTGATGATATTGTGATGGTGGCCGCTGCCCCTGCCCCGCTTCAGGTGCGCATCGAGTGGCCCGATGGCACCATCACCCACGAGTGGGAAACCCCGCCCCCCCAATTGGATGATCTGAAACAAGCGTTATTGACCATTGCCCGCCAAGACGGCACTGCCCTGATTGCCCTGAATGCCCTACGTGAGGCGGATTCCCTAGAAACCGAAATTGCCCGTCGCGCGATCGCCCTCCACGATCAAGACGCGGAGGATCTGATCTGGAAGTTTGCCAAATACAAATCCCTCGCCGTTGCCTTGAATCCCATCGCAGTCTTGGATCTGCTCGGTGGCTTTATGGCCGATTTGCTGATGATTCGAGCCTTGGCAAAACTCTATGGGCTGCCCGTGACCCAGCACGAAGCCCGCAAACTCTGGATCGCGATCGCCAAAGGGTCTGGCGTTCTACTGCTGAGTGAACTGGGCACAGGATTGCTATTGGGAGGGGGCAAAACCGCCGCCGTTGCATGGAGCGCGATCGATGGGGTGTCTGGGTTTACAGCACTTTTAGGGGCCATGGCCGCCCAGGCCGGAGCCGCAGGCTATGGCACCTACGCCGTGGGAAAAGCCGCCCAAGTTTACCTGGAACGTGGCTGCACCTGGGGGCCAGAGGGCGTCAAAGCAGTGATGAAAGACATCCTCAGCCAAATTGACACCGACTCCACCGTCGCTCGCCTGCGCCGCGAGATTGAGGCCGAACTCGCCGCCGCCGCCCGTCAATCCTAGGGGATGCCACACCTCTCAAGTAGAAACCGATATAAAAAACAAGTAGAAACCGATATAAAAACCAATGACTCGTGACGGCTGGGATTCAGGGTTCAAGGGAGGATGACGGGTCAAGGAAACTTCCCCCGTAAAGTCCTGGAAATGGCCTTGATATCTACTGCTCATTTTTCTTTGACAGAAATTATTTAATAATGTCTAAAAAAATTTGCAGATAGTTACTGTCTGAGCCCTCAATGCTCTGAAGTCAAACGCCAGTGATTAGAATTAACCTACCAACAAGAAATTCATTAGTTGGGTCGGGGATCGCTCTCAAAACTGGGAGACTGCCCTGGGTGATGGCCTCGCTAATGAATGGATAGCCAGACGATAGGCTCATCTGCTGATGGCTTGTGTGATGTAAGGCTTACCGAGTGCCACACAACCTCCCCAGGATTTGAGCTCCGTGGTGAAGTTTGCCACTGCAATTTTGCCCACGCTTTAATATCGGCGTTTAAGAACGAGGAGCAATCCGATGAAATTTGAAGATATTTATCAGTTCTTTGAGGATCCACCGCCGGTTTACCTCAATAAAGAACTGGCTGTGTGCTACGTTCTGGCTGTCCTTTTACAGCAAGATTCCTACGGCACAGAGCTGATTCAAAAGCTTACCGAAACCTATGCTGACTATCGGCTATCCGATACGGTGCTGTATAGTGCGCTGAAGTTTTTGGAAGATCAACGCGCGATCGATGGTTACTGGAAAAAGGTCGAGGGGCGGGGACGTCCGCGCCGGATGTATCGCCTTAACCCCGATTGGCGGATGCGGGCGGAGGATCTGTCGGAACTCTGGCGGCAGTACATGCTTGATCGCATGCCATCTACCCCTGAGCGCCAGGTTGAACATGCCCTAACGAGCCGATAACGCGCGATCGCTCAATCTATTTCATACTGCGGTGCTTCTTGAACCAAGTTCAGGAAGCGCTGCTTTTATGGCACGTAGTATTCTCCCTAATCGGGTTAGGGCTGCGACACCTGTGCCCCAGATCACGGATTTTGATGGGGGATAGACGCGATCGGGCTTGTGGTTTTCTCAGGTCATGCCAGTTCTGCACTTTGCTGCAACACTTGGCCCTCACCCCAACCCCCACGATTGGGAGCAGGGCTTTGAAGAGACAGGTTTTGTCGTCCTGCTTCAGAGAATTGATACCACCACTCAGTTTTACCGGAGCCATTGCTTATCCCCGCCACCCCCTGCGATCGCTCCCTTCGCATTCTGGAGTTGCACTGTCGTCTACGCTACGCCACTACCGCCTGCGAACGCGACTGCACCCGCGCCGAACTCAATTACTGGCTCCGCCGCACCCACACAGCCCGTATCAAACAGGCTTAGGTAAATACAGTATTTCCTTGCTTGGTGAAGGATACCTTATCTCCTGATGGCAATGATTGTGGGGCTGTTTTTGAACCTCACTGGCTTCAAAAATGCTGTAACCGTATCCAGAGCAGCCTAGGCCAAGCACTGAAGGGGTAAACGTGGTCATTCTCCGAGGGATGATGAGTGGCTAAAGAACTCTTCCTGACAGACTTTTGGCTGTGTGCGGACAATTTTCCGAAACATTTTTCTAGATATATCCTTTCGAGTTCTATCACGCTTTCATCGTCTAGTGCCTTGAATGAGCACTAGATATCGGAGTGGTCAGGCCCCTATTTCAAGGCTGCAACCCTTGAGTTATTCCATATTCAGAACCGAGCGAACTTCATTTAATCCCTCGACTTGCCCAAAAATCTTCTCTGAATAGGCCATGATCTCGGGATTGTTTAGTAAGCTTCGATATAGATTGTTGTCTAGATAGTGACGCCACCGTCCCGTCAAGTCCATTTTGGTCGGGTCGCCATTGTGTTGAGTACCATCAAAGGAACTTCCCCCGGCACGGCGGGCAACATGATTGAAGCCTGCATCGGTAAAGGTAAGCCCCAGTTGCTCTGCAATTTCCCGGCGGTAGGCTTCATCTTGAATCCAACGGTTGTAGCTTACGCAAACTTTATTATGGGTCAGGTAGTTTGTTTCCCCCACAAACTCCCGCGCGTAGGATAGCCATAGATCGGTGAAGTTTGCCCGCGTTGACTTAACACTAATAAAACCTTTTTTTATACGGCTGGCCAATAGATTAAATGGATCTCTCATGATGAGAATATCGATCCTTTTTGCACTTTTTCCGACATACCAGTCATGCTTTCTCTCTAATCCTGGATCTAATATTTCTCCTAAGGTATGGTCTTCATAATTGTAAATTAGGCAATCTTTAGGTTCAAATATTCCCCTGGATTCTCGCTGAAGTCGCTGAATCACCTTGGGATATTCGGGATAGTGATCGATGAAGTATTCATATTCATGACGATATGGATTTTCTCTGACAGGGATATCATTAATGTGGGTGAACTTGCCCTCTTGCTGCTTTTGAATCCACTTAATTAGGGCATGATTGCCGCTTCTTCGTAGGCCAATCATGCGAATCTCCGTTTGATTGATGATTCCCCACGCTTCAGGATTCTGTGTGGTAAGTCTGATGGCGTCTTGAAATATATGCTGCATCTTACGGGTGAGCTTTCTGCTAGCATATCCTGGCTTTTTAAGGGCTTTTTTCCAGAGTGGATCATCGTAAATCTTAGCCTGCTCTTGGTTATTCGCCATGGTTATCACCTGATTTGGAAAAGTTGTGGCTCTCTAGAGTCGGTTCGTCAGGGTGCGATCGCACCTCAAAGCACTGATGGGGAAGATGCGGCCTTTTGTTATGGGAGAACCTACGTCTCCTAAAGAAAACCCTAGGTCAGAGTTCCCGAGGGGGCCCGCGATCGCGCATTTCCCTGAATCTTTTAGCGTCTATTGGGTGTGCTTATGCTGGGTGTAGAACGCTCATAGTTGAGGGCCGTTTGTGACGGATAGGCGATCGCCGTTGCCTACTGCTGAGTGCCAACGAGTTATAAGAGTCTCCCGCCGAGGATAGCGCAGGCTTGCATCTGCGAGGAGCTGCACCCCTTGCTCTCTAAGCATGAAGCGGTAAAGTGATGACAATCCTTAGTGCGTGTCGAGACGGTTGTTGTTTTCTATCTGAGAACATCGAAGGGTGACAGTTCTCGGATTTTATGCTGCGAAACAGCAGCATTGCCAAGGGCGATACAACATTCTGTATAGGTCACCTTCTTGTGCTCACCTGTTGCAAAATTATCGACGATAGGGTTAGTGTCCGGAAACAGGAAGGGACGGGACGCATTTTAGATCCGTTTACTCTTAAAAGCTGATTAAGCTTACTTTGGTCGGGTATTGAGACCTGATTTCCTAAGATCGCCGGAATCGTTGGATGGCAATGCTTTCAGACGGTTGATCTTGCATCCCGCTTAGAGTCGCCAAAGCCTTGCTGAATCAAGGTTTTAGCGCCCTTAAGGTTTCCTCTATAACTTAGCTCTTAGCCTATGACTGCTGAATCTGATACCGATTCCAAACCGAGTCTAGAAGTCTCCCCGAGTGCGGTGACGGGTAACGGATTATCATCGCCTGGTAACAACGATCGCGATAGGGCGGCTGACGTCAGCAACGGATCAGAATCTGACGAAATGAATCTGATTGAGGCGCGATCGCCCCTTTCCCCTGAGAAAAGCCTGCCTACGCCCTTGATTTTGGGTCTAGGAGCTGTGCTCCTTTTCCTCGGGTTGGGGTTTAGCCTGAGCTGGCTTACGCTGGTGGGCGCGTTGCTCTGTATCGGAATTTCGTGGCGCTTTATTCGCCCAGCGCTGGCCGGGCTACTCGCAGCCCTATCCCCTCAACAACAACGTTTGCTTTTGGCAATTCCAGTATTCGGGCTCGGGGTGTTTGGGCTTATGCAGGTAGTGGGCATCAATCGCGCCATTCAGGCTTGGGGGCGCACGATTCGCTGGGAAGTGATCGGCGCGCTTGGGGACTTTTTGGGTGCGATTGGGCAAATTTTTGTCGCGATGCTGGCGCTCTACGTCGCATGGCGACAGTATGTCATCTCCCGCGATCTCACCCAGCAGCAAAACCTCATTACCCAACAACAAACCATTGACTCCTATTTTCAGGGGGTGTCGGATTTGGTGCTTGATGATGAAGGGCTGCTCGAAGATTGGCCCCAAGAGCGCATCATTGCGGAAGCTCGCACCGCTGCGATTTTGGGCAGCGTTGATGGCCCTGGCAAGGCCAAGGTGATTCGGTTTTTGTCCCGGTCAAAACTGCTGACGCCGTTGAAGCGCGATCGCCACCTAGGACGCCCAATTCTGGATGGTTCTGGGGGCTATGCTGACGATCGCGCCAATGGGGTACGGGTCATTAACCTGGGTGCCATGTTGGCTGGGTCTGATCTCTCGGGCACTGATCTACGGTGGACGGATCTCAGTGATGCCAACCTCATTCGCGCCGACCTTTCCCGAGCCGACCTCGTCCGCGCAACGTTGACGCGCACCATCCTCTACTATGCAAACCTTGCAGGGGCTGACCTAATGGGGGCTCAGTTATTCTGTGGTTCCCCGGAGACGGCCTCTCCCCGGAGTCGCAACACTCTCCCCAATTACGAAACTGGAGCTCACACCGGGGCCGTTGTGGAAGGTGTGGATTTTACTGGGGTGAAACGGATGTCTGACGCGCAACGTCAATATTGTTGTCAGTGGTGTGGCGATCGCGCTCGGGCGACTATCCCCGGCGGCTGTGAAGGCATCGAAAACCGTCTTGGTCGCTAGGGATCGTTTCTCAAGCATAACGCCCACACCGCAAAACCACCCTCAGAGCCGATGAGTTTCGAGTCCTCAAGAAATCTGCAAAGCCTCAGGAACCCGTGTAAAGATTTCGTATATCTACGGAAAGCACGTCCCATCAGGCTCCAGATTTGAGGGTCGGGTGCAATACACTGGGCGTGTTGCGGCATTTTTTTGAGGAGAGTGTCCTGAATTGAGTTTGTCCCTTTCCCCTCCAGCCCAGTGTCACTGACGCAGGTTGAGGCTGCAGGCAGGCAACTCAAACGAAATCTAGCCTAGTTCTAGGGTCTCCAGACCTAGCTACCTTGGCCAGTCGCTCTAAGAGGGCGTTTGAAAAGTCTTCCAGGGTAGCTTGAACCACCTTGGCGATGGAGAACTAGCAACAAGGGAATAAGGGTTTCAAGCATTGAGGTCATCTGTATATGTCGCTTCTGATGCTCAAATCCACCCCTTTAAAACATCCTCTAAGAACTGCATCTTTGAAGCAATGTTCAGCGCGATCGCGCTGAGGATATTCTGCTCTGTTCTGATACGTGTTGAGTTGTCTCTGCCCTATGGTCACAGCGAAAGCGAAACCCGCAAAAGCAAAACGCAAAGGACGGCGTAAAGCCCAGTCTAAGAGCGCAGGCAACGAGCCCCAATTGTCCTTCAAAGAGCAACTGAAAAAAAAGCGAGAAGAGGCCAGGGCAAAGCAACAACTGATACAGTTCACGATCGCCGCAACGGCATTTTCATTGCTAGTCGGCTTTCTTGCAGGGGTCTTAGTTGAGCCCAAGTTGGGGGCCGCTGCCTTTATGGCGTTGATGTGTCTCGCCCTCGCATTTAAGTATCCCCGCTATGCCATCTATGGCTTCATCATCTATCTGCCATTTAGTGGTACTGTCACCTATGCCTTAGGTGGTAGTGCTATTCTTCAGCTCGCCAAAGATGCCATTTTCTTCCCAGCCCTAATTGGCGTTGTTCAGTTTTGCCGCAAGAACAGGCAGCCCCTGATTCTGCCCCAAGCTATCAGAATCCCGTTAATCATTTTGATGACGCTTTGTGCGACAACTTTGCTAGTGGTTAATGGAGCCCAACAAATAGCCGCCGCTGGCAACGAGAAGCCAATCCTACTGGGCATTATGGGTATCAAAGCGTTAGTGGGCTACCTGCTTTTGATCACCTGCATTTACTATCTCATTCGTACAAAGGAGGATTTATATTTTCTCCTGCGGATACAGGTTTTGTTAATCATCATTTGCTGCGGACTGGGGTTTATGCAGTATCTCATGCTCAAGGCTGGAGTGTGCCAAGGGACGCAGGGTACAGGCCAAGAGTTATTCAGGGCATCTTTGGAATCTCGATGTTTTGTAGGAGGTTCTCTGCTCTACACCCCTGAGCATCGACAGATTCGTTTGCCAGGAACCTTTGTTGCTCCGTGGCAGTGGGGTTGGTTTTTGATTTCTAGCGCCTTTTTCGCGTTTGGTACGGCGTTCAGCGATCGCTCCTTTTTCTGGCGCATGATGGGCGTGGGTGCTCTCGCCTCAGTGGGGATCATGTCCGTGCTATCGGGCCAAAGAATCGCGTTGGCATTGGTGCCTGCGGCGGTCGGTCTTCTCTTAATCTTGACCGGACAAATTACCAATCTAAAACGCTTTATTCCAGTTGGGGTCGGGCTGTTTTTCATCCTAAGCTACGTCTCTGCCCAAAACCCAGAGATTGTCCGAGAGCGGATTGATAGCTTTATTTCGCGTTGGAATGCATCACCGCCCCAATCTTTTATTATACAGCAGCTCGAGTGGGCATATAGTAAGCAACAGGGCTTTTTAGGCCGCGGCCTAGGTCGGGCAACGAATGCAGCCCGTATCTTTGGGGAGACCGAGTTAGTTGAAACCTATCACTCCAAGGTGATGTATGAAATTGGTGTGACGGGCCTAATTGCGCTGTTGGCCTTGTTCACGATGCTGACGATTGCAACGTTTCGGGCCTATCGTTCCGTAAAAGATCCAAACTTGCGGGGCTATGCCGCATCAATGTGGGTTTTTGTGCTCTTTATCAGCTATTTTCCCTATTACTATCCGTTGGATGTAGACCCGGTGAATGTGTATTACTGGCTGGCGGCAGGAATCGTGCTCAAGTTGCCCGATATTGATCGCCAAGAACGTCTAAAACAAAGCCTAGAAGAGGGCTCAAACGTCAAACTCTCGAAAAAAGAACTCAGGCAATTGAAAAAGTCCAACAAGGTGGCCGAGTTTAAGTAGTCAAGTTCTCGGGAATGCTTGGAATTGGCGGATGAGCTTGTGGTGTTGACGTAGCTTAAGGATGAGTGCTCAGCCAGCGCTCAAGTTTTCTGTTCTTTACCCCCGTTTTGCCCATGCAGTGGCCTTCGATCAGCGTGATTGTGCCGACCTATCAACGCGAGGCGGTGTTGTGTTCCACCCTAGAAGAGCTGACCCGTCAGGATTATCCCGACTTTGAGGTGTTGGTCGTTGATCAAACGCGCAACCACCAGCCTGAGACAACCGCCTGCCTAGATCGCCTCGCCAAGGCTGGGACGATTCAATGGTTCCAGGTGGAGTGGGCCAGTCTACCAGCCGCTCGGAATTACGGGGTTGAGCGATCGCGGGGCGAGATCATCGTGTTTATTGACGATGACGTTGAGCTGCCCCCCGGCTATCTCTATGCCCACGCCAAGGTGTTTCTAGAGCGGGCTGAGGTGGGGGCCGTGGCAGGGCGTGTTTTTGACCGCATGAAGCTGGCCGATCGCCCGGATCTCACCATCGACTATCTCCCCCCCGAGGCGATGGATCCAGGAATCGCCTGGTACTACATTGACCTCGTCCACACCACCCAACCCCAGCAGGTGATCACTGCGCGGGGGTGCAACATGTCCTTCCGGCGATCGCTGTTTGACCAACACGGGTTACTTTTCGATGAGCGCTTTCGGGGCAATGCCGTGCGCGAAGAATCGGACTTTTGCCTGCACATTCGCCACACGGGGCTGATTATTTGGTATTCGCCAGATGCCCACCTGGTTCATCTAGGCGAAGAAACTGGGGGGTGCCACGATATCTCGACGCGATCGCTGAGCTATCAAGTCACCTTCTATCACAACCACTTCTTAATGGCGTTGAAAAACCTCACGCCGGGCCAAGCGCTCCGCCTCTTTGCACGCCTATTCGACTGCCAGGTGCTGGGCAACCCCCCCTGTAATAAAAGCGGCTCACCCATTAAAGTCGTGACGCGGTTCGGCTTTTATTGCTTGGGCTTCCTCGACGCTCTGTTGACGCTGGTCAAAACTGGCAAACGCTATCGTCGCTACACCAAGCCCCCCGCTGCTCCTGTTAACGCTGCTCTGCCGTCCCCCAGCCGTGACCTGCCCCTGGAGTCTTAGCCATGAGAGTGCTCGTTGCCAGCCACACCTACATCGTTGATCTGAACTGCGAAAAGTTTCGCACCCTGGCCCAGCTTGAGCCCGATGTCGAGGTAACGATTGTTGTCCCCAAGCGCTGGCGACCCGGTGGGGTGCAAAATCGCATCGTTGAGACGCGCCCCTGGCAGGATGGTCAATTTCGGGTCGTTCCGGTTTCTAACTTCAGCCAAAACAACCAGGGTCTGCTGACCTTTGGGCTGGATGTGGTGAAGCTGCTGCGGGAATTTCGGCCCCACATCATTCAAGTCGAGCAGGGCTCTAAAGGGCTCGCCTACGCGCAACTGATCACCCTCAATCGTCTCCTGGGTCTCAAGGCCAAAAACCTGTTTTTCACCTGGTGGAACCTGCCCTATGAGCTAAAGTTCCCGGTGTCGTTGCTGGAGGCTTACAACCTCAAGAACACCCACGGGGCGATTCCAGGGAACCAAGACGGTGCGGATATTTTGCGCGATCGCGGCTACACTGGCCCCATTCGCGTCATGCCCCAGCTCGGCATTGATGAGTCCCTCTTCCGTCCAGAACCTCAGCCAGAACTCGCGGCCAGCCTTGACCTCCAGCCTGGGGAATTTGTAATCGGCTTTGTGGGTCGATTTGTGGAAGAAAAAGGCCTGTTTACCCTTCTGAAGGCTTTGGGGCAACTCAAATCCCTCGAAAAACCGTGGAAGTGCCTGATGCTGGGGCGCGGCCCGTTGCAGGACATCCTTCATGCCCAGGCGGCGGAACTGGGAATCGGAGATCGCATGCGCTGGGTCGAAAGCGTCCCCCACGATGCTGTCCCCCGGTACATCAACCTCATGTCTACCCTGGTGCTGCCCTCAGAGACAACCTATCGCTTCAAGGCTCTCACCTCCGTTGGCTGGAAGGAACAATTTGGGCATGTGTTGATTGAAGCGATGGCCTGCCAAGTGCCCGTCGTAGGGTCAGATTCTGGGGAAATTCCCTTTGTGATTGACGATGCAGGGCTGGTTTTCCCGGAGGGTAATGCCGAAGCACTGTGCGATCGCCTGCGCCAGCTCATCGAAACGCCTGCCCTGCACCAAGACCTCGGCAAGCGGGGCTATGCCCGCGCGATGGAACGCTATACCAACCGTGCCCTTGCCCAAGAAACCCTAGACTTTTACCGAGAACTGATGACATGAGTCGTTCCCTGCGTGTCCTGCAAATCGTGCCGTCGATTTCCTTGGTCTACGGGGGGCCGAGCCAAATGGTGCGCGGATTTTCCGCAGCTTTGGCAGCAGCAGGAGCTGAAGTCACTATTGCCACCACCGACTCCAACGGCGACGTAGATGAACTGCCGTTGGCGGTTCCCCTGAACCAGCCCGTCCCGGAGGAGGGGTATACCGTTTGGTATTTTCGGTGTTCGCCCTTTCGCCGCTATAAGTTTTCCCTGGGGCTCTTGCGCTGGCTGTGGCAAAATGCCCACGACTTTGACATTGCCCACATCCACGCCCTGTTTTCGCCCGTGAGTTCTACCGCTGCCGCGATCGCCCGCTGGCAGGGGCTCCCCTATCTGCTGCGGCCCTTAGGCACACTAGATCCCGCCGATCTCCAGAAAAAACGCCAGCTTAAGCAGATCTATGCGACGTTGCTAGAGCGCCCGAATCTTGCCGGGGCAGCGGCCATCCACTTTACCAGTGAGCAAGAGGCAGCCGTTTCCCATCGCTTTGGCACCCAAACGCCGGGGATCGTTCTGCCCTTGGGTGTGACGCCTCTGCCCCCGCCCGCAGCAAAAATTGATGTTCGCGATCGCTACACCATTCCCCGCGATCGCCCCATCGTGCTCTTTATGTCACGGCTGGATCCCAAAAAAGGCCTGGACTTACTCATCCCCGCCCTTGAAAAGTTGCAGGCCGAGGGCATCGACTTTCACCTGATGTTGTGTGGAGCCAATCCCCAAGACCGCGCCTATGAGCAGGCCATTTATCAGCGCATCGCGGCCTCACCTTTGGGCGCTCGCACCACCGTGACCGGCTTTGTCTCCGGTGATCTGAAAACTGCACTGTTGGCGGCGGCGGACTTGTTTGTGCTGCCATCCTACTACGAGAATTTTGGCATCGCCGTGGCAGAGGCGATGCTCGCCGGGGTGCCGGTCGTCGTTTCTGATCAAGTCCACATCTGGCAAGACATTCAGCACAGTGAGTCGGGCTGGATCTGTGCGTGCACGGAGGAATCCCTGGGCGAGCAATTGCAGGTAGCCCTCCAGAACCCAGCAGAACGACAGCGCCGGGGTCGCCAAGCCCAACAGTTCGCCAGCGCTCAATACAGTTGGCAGGCGATCGCCCAGCGCACCCTCGACACCTACCAAAAGCTGCTCCCGCGCTAGCGCAGACGCTTCCACTCAGATTGCCAGCAGCGCCAGAAGTCTGGTGCGGCTTTTGGCGCACCGTGGAGAGGGGCGAAATGCTTGCGTCGCGGGTCTAGGGCATCTGCTGCCATCACGCTGCAAGTTGAGTCCCGATTAGGCAGGCTCCAGCAAGATTAACGCCCTCCGTGTGGGTGCCGCTGACATCTGCACAGAGCAGGTTTGCCCCGCTCAAAGAGGCTCCGGCCAAGTTCGCCTCGCTGAGATCCGCCTCTTCCAGATTCGCGTCGTTGAGCATGGCTCCTTGCAGGTCTGCCCGTGACAGAACCGCCCCCTTTAGGTTGGCCCCGTTGAGGTTAACGCCGCGCAGGTCAGATCCCCGCAGGTCAACCCCTTGCAGATTGACCCCCATCAGGTTTGCTCCGTTGAGAAACGCACCGGCTAAGCTCGCCCCAGTGAGTGTTGTTCCCATCAGGTTTGCGCCCCGCAGGTTTGCGCCCCGTAGGTCGGATCCGGTCAAGTCAGCCTGCATCAGGTTTGCGCCCCAAAAGCTAGCGCGCAAATCTGCCCCGGTCAGGATCGCGCCCAGCAGGGTTGCGCCATCGAGCTTAGCCCGTGACAGTGTACTTTTGCTAAGGTTAGCTCCTGTGAGTTGGGCTCCGCTGAACGTCACGCCGCTAAGGTCGCAGCTTGACAGGTCGGCATCTTCTAAATCTGCCCCCGCTAAGTTGCGAATGGTGCCGCTGCGAATGGCGTTGATATCCATAGACTCTGCTGTTTACCCTTCCTGGCGTGCGGGCGATCGCGATGCGTCGGACTCACTATCCCACCCGACCACCGCTGGATCAAGCAACCCTGCCCCCAAGGTGACCCGCATGGGAATATTCGGCAGGCTCAACCCCTGCTGTAACCCCCGAACCACGAGGGACAGGATTTCGACTAGCTTCGGATCCCAGCGCTTGCCTTGGGCTGATTCGCATTGGGCAAGGCAGTCCCCGAGAGGGTCGGCAGAGCCCTGGCGCGATCGCGCGATCGCCTGAGCCTGAAAATAAGCTGCCAACCCTAACATCCGCGATTCCAAAGGGATCTGATCGCCCGCCAGCCCCGCAGGCTGCCCCGAGCCATCCCAATGCTCCGTCTGATGGGTGATGATTTGTGCCACCGCCCGCAGTTGTGACATGCGGCGCAACACCTGTGCCCCTGGCACTAGCGGACAACTCGGAGCCTGATCCGTGCCCGCCACCTCGGTTTGTAGGGGCGCAATCCGGTGTAGCCAGCCCGCTAGCCGCAGACGCTTCACCCGCCAGGCCGGGAGGTCAATCACCTGGGCCATCATTTCGAGCAGGGCTGTCACCTCAACCGCTGCCTGAGGATTGAGGGGATCCATCAAATCCACCAGTTGAGCCATGCGCAGGAAGGCTTGCAGTTCATTGGAGGTGAGGTTGTGGGTTAGGTCGTCTGACCCCTGAAAGGTCGTGCTGCCCTTGACTTGATCTTCGCTGTGTTGAAGATAGTCAAGCACTCGGGTCACGGCTTCCCCAACGGTTTGGTGCGAGCCAGTTTCGCTGAGGGATGGGTTCGCGGCCAGAATGCTCGCCATCGTTGCCGAGAGCCGAGTTTCCAGTTCTGGCTGATATCGCCTGACGTGTTGCAACGCGCAGGTGGCGGTTGCCCTCACCAAGTCAGGATCAAAGGTCCAAAATCCGTAAAATTTTCGTTCTAGGTCATTCTGGGGAATTCCCTGGGGGCCGTAGTCTGCGGGGCTGAGTTCTTGGCAGAGCACCATCGCTGTGTATTGGGGCGACAGAATGATCAGGTGCCATTCTTGAGCGACGGGATCATTGGGGTCGAGATCGATGAGGGCAACATTCGATCGCTGGCTGGTGGGGTGACTGTGGAAACCCGTGTCTGGGGCGGCCATGATCACAATTTGCTCGGCATTGTCCGCGATCGCACCGTAGCGATCAGCTTCCTGCAAATACCACTTGCCCTGCTGAAAGGCGGTGATCACCAGCGGCTGACATTGGGTTGCCAGAATGCAGTCCTCAAGGGCATGGCACAACGCGACCAGCGTGTTTTTGTAATACACCCCAAAATTCAGCATCGGGCGATCGTGGCGATCGCGATCGCCCATCAACTGCTGTAATATCGAACCCTCAAGCATGGTGCATGGCCCAGTGCGTTACATCATCATCGTGTTGGGCAGACCGTAAATGGCAGATCAACGTGCGATCGCGGCATCCTTTCCCCCAACGGCTCCGCATCAGGATGATACCGCAGCCAATTTTCGCGGTGCATCCACAATCGGCGCAGACAACGCCTCTTCGAGCGGAGCCCGCCCAAACCGTTCTTCCAAAATATCCATCACCTCACGGCCAAAATCCTTAGGATTGCGTCGCCACGCCTGGAGACACACTTCCCCAAACACCGAGCCCATGGGCTCTGGGTTCCACAGCAGCTTGCGGGCTGTCCAGGGCATCATGCTCATGGGATTGTAGTCAGGCTTGAGAATGTTGTTCTCAAGGGCGTAATCCTCTAAGTGTGTGTGGGGCTGGAGCCCGATGAAGAAAATGGCCGGTTCGACCTTTTCACGTCCAAACACAGCCTCTAGTTCTCGGTGGTAGGCAATGGTTTGACGAATCGTTTCGGGCCGCTCGTCGATAACATTGAAAGAATAGTTGACCGACACGAGATCGTTGAAGCCTGCGGCCTTGAGGTCGCGGCAGTTTTGCAGCACGGTGCGTAGGTTGTAGCCCATGCGCATTTTTCGCACCAGTTCCTGAGATCCGCTGGTAATGCCAATCTCGAAATAGTTCATACCTGTTTCTACCATCAACCGACACAGGTTGGGGGTCAAGTTGTCGGCCCGGATGTAGGCTGCCCAGTGAATATCGGTCATGCCCGAGGCCACAATTTTTTCCAGCAGTTCTTCCGCATCTTGAATGTATCGACGGGCCGGGATGAACTGAGCATCGGTAAACCAAAAGTTACGAATGCCCCGCGCGTAGAGCTGACGCATTTCTGCCACGACCTCATCGGCAGGGTTGATGCGAACCTGTTTGCCCTCGATCACGGTGTAGATACAGTAACAGCAGTTGTGTGGACAGCCCCGCTTGGTCTGCACACCGACATAGAAATCATTTTCTTGCAGGTAGTACTGAAATTCAGGCCAAATTTTATCGATGTATTCGTAGTTGCAGGCAGTTTTTTCGATCGGCGTAGGAAATTCGTGGATGAGGCGATCACGGGGTTTCGTTTCTCCGGCAATGTAGCAGCGTTCCTGCGCTAATCCTTCACCCCGGATGAGCTTTTCGAGCAGGGTTTCACCCTCACCCACAGAAACGATGGTGCCCTTGGGCAGCGATCGCCCCAGTTGCTCATAAAACACGCTGACTGCACCGCCGCCCACCACAGCCCGCACCTCAGTGCGATAGCGCTTGGCCCGGTTCAGACCTCGGCGAATCAAGCCCAGGTTACGCCACAGCTCGGTGTAATAGGCTGTCGTGACCCGCAGCCCACCTATTGCTCCGCGCAGCTTTAACAGCGGATTGCGGGCATAGAACACCTCAAAGGCATGTTGCAGTGGGTTGCCCCCTCGTCCTCCCACGGGGGCATAGATCTGAATGTCTCGCCAGGAAAAAACTAGCACTGAGGGCTGAAAAGCATCCACACACCGATCAAGGGCAGCGCCATAATCTAGCGGAGGCACGGCTCCTAGGTCAAAAATGCGCTGTTCGATGTTGGGAAAGCACTTGTGAATGTGGTCTGCCAGGTAAACGACTCCAATGGGGAAAATGGGGTTGCAGGGAAGACGAACATAGAGAATGCGGTCAGTCATAGGAGAAATGGGATCACTGCTATTCGGGGTGGCTTAGTTAAGAGCGGCGCTAACTCTGCGATCACCCCTAATGTCTCAAAACCTGCTCGAACAATGCCGAACTACTCGGCGGCGACCACCGGGCAACTTTATGTATCTTTACGTTCATCCTAGCACCTCTCATTTTTGGTGCAGTGCGCCACGCCCTCGCGATAGATTGCAAAGGATTTTGCGATCCATAGGTCGCAACCGTCGAACGTGGTATATTTGAGCACGAGTTAAGGTTTTCTTTAGGATCACTTCGCTTCATCATCGCGGCACAGGGCCATTGAGTCCAGGTTGCTCGCCCTAAAACTGTTTCGGAACTTTGAGTTTTGTAGCGGCTTATGAGAGCTGTTACAGCGTTGGTAGTCACGTTTACAGCCAACCGGGATCAGCGAATGTTACCGTGTTCACGGTAGTTCATTGCGGTTCGCCCTCCGGACTTATGGCTCAAATTCTCGACTCTCTCCCACCAGATCAGCCCCAAAGACTACTCTGCTGCTACGTGAATGCGACAAGCAAAATGCAGGTGGCGCGTATCACCAACGTTCAGAATTGGTATTTTGAGCGAGTTGTGTTTCCGGGACAGCGGTTGTTGTTCGAGGCTATGGCCGAAGCGCAACTTGAAATTCATACGGGGATGATGGCGAGTGCGATTTTGTCAGATACGATCCCCTGTGACCGTCTGGCGGTTCCTGCCGAGGAGCCTGCTGCTGAGGCTCCAGTGGCCTCGGTCCCGGTGGCCGCTGGGGCGGGACTCGCCCATTAGATTCAGCGTTTCACGGGTTAGGGTAGGCTGATGCCAGAGTCGCGGCTAGGGCTATGGATCTACCCTCATTTATTTGGTTATGGCGTATTGCAGCATGGTCGATGGGGCTTTCCTTGTCGGCCTATTTTTGTCTTGTGCTAAGCGGGGGATGGCTATTGTGGCGGCGTGTGGGGCATCAGGCCCCAGGGCGTTGGGCCAGACCCCTGCACCTGACGCTGGGGTTTACCTTGGTGGGCTTAGTAGTGCTGCTGCTCAGTATCGGGATTGTCGGCACACTGGGGGAATTCGGCAGTCTGGGGCATTCTCTGCATCTGCCAGCAGGGCTGACGGTGGTGGCGCTGGTGGGGCTTTCAGCTTGGAGTGGTACGCGCATTCATCCGACCCGGCCCTGGGCGCGCCCGCTCCATTGGGGAACGAATGGGACGCTGGCGATCGCCTTTACTCTGGTGACCTGGACGGGCTGGCAAGTCGTGCAAAAGTATTTGCCGTGAGGAGTTTGCACGAATTCTGCCCTTGCCTTTAGGCCCGCCCCGCCAAGAACCGATAAACTAAGCTGTAATGAATTATTCAAAGCGTTTTGACGATCATGGCTGCTTCTCCTTCGCGATCGCCAGAGACTTCTGAAGCGAATACCACGGCCATCCCTGAGACGGTTCAGGTGTTTCGGGTGTCGCCGTTGATCCGGGGAACCTTGCTGCTGCTCTATGGTGCTTTGACGATTCCCTTGCCGTTTTTGGCGACCTTGACCCATGCGCCGATCCCAGCGGCAGCGTTGTGGATGGGTATTGGGTTGGGGGCGATCGCGCTCTATGGCGGACTCAGTGAACAGGTGGTCGTAGACGATACCCAAATCCAGGTGCGTTATCCCGCTTGGATTCGGTGGCTATTGCGGCGGGGCTGGGTGCTGCGGTGGGATCAAATCACTGCCCTGAAGCCGCGCACCACGGGCCAAGGCGGGCTCGTTTACTATTTCGTGAATCAGGATCAGCAGGCTTATTTGCTGCCCATGCGAGTGGCAGGATTTGCGCAACTGGTGCGCTGCGTGCAGGCCCAGACCGCCATTGACACTCAGGATGTGAAGCCTTTGTCGCAACCCTGGATGTATGTGATCCTCTTGGGGTTTAGCCTGCTGCTGCTTGCGGTAGACGCTTGGACAATTTGGACAGCCCATTCTCTTGCGGCTTTACAATGAGCGCGATCGCATCCCCCCTGCTTCAGGCAGACTCCATTGGGCTGTCGGCAAAGGTGGGCAGTGGCTGGATTCTTCAGCACATTTCCTTTGCGATCGCGGCGGGAGAATTTTTGGGGATCGTCGGCCCCTCCGGCGCTGGAAAAACCTCGCTGTTGCGCTTGCTGAACCGGTTACAAGACCCCAATATCGGAGATCTAAGGTTCCGCCATGCGCCGCTGGAGAGTTATCCCGTCATTGCGCTGCGCCAGCAAATCATGCTAGTGGGTCAAGATACCCGACTGCTGGGCATGACCGTCGAAGCAGCGCTGCGGTACCCGCTACAGCTCCAAAATATCCCGACGTCAGCCCAAGACGATCGCATTCGTCCTTGGTTAGCGCGGCTCACGATTCCGACGGAATGGCTGGGGCGCTCTGCCCTAGAGCTGTCTGGTGGCCAGCAGCAACGGGTGGCGATTGCTCGTGCCCTCATTGCCCAGCCCACAGTGCTGCTGCTCGATGAGCCCACGTCGGCACAGGATCTGGGCACTGCCCACCAAATTTTGGCGGCGATTCGAGCTGAGATGCAACACCGTGGGCTGACGGTGATCATGACGAATCATCAGCTTGAGTTGGTGGCTGAGTTTTGCGATCGCGTCCTTTATTTAGAACAGGGCCACATTAAATTGGAAGGGGCCGCACACGCAGTTCCTTGGGATGATATTCGCGATCGCATCCTGGCTGCCAAACAGCAAGATGTTGCAGAATGGGGCGAAGCTTAACCAGGAGCCGAGCGCCTAAGGCGAAACGCCGCGCAAAACTTCCGCCGCCATCCTGGCATGGGTGCCATTATTTTCGACGGGCGATCGCGGAGTGCTATCTGTCACGAGGCGATCAACATTGAAGCGGTACCCCACATTGCGAACGGTTTGAATAATGCTCGGTTGACGCGGATCGCGCTCAATCTTTTTGCGCAGCGACAGAATGTGGGTATCGACCGTACGTGGATTGTCTATCGCATCAGGCCAGGCACGCTGGAGCAAATCCGTGCGACTAAGTGGCGCACCACCCGCTTGGGTCAGCACATAGAGCAAGCTAAATTCCTGCGGCGTCAGGTCAATAAACGTATCGCGATACCGAACGCGCCGCTGCACCAGATCAATGTTCAATGCGCCATAAGTGAGTGATGCGGGGGCCGTGGTGCGGCTCATACGGCGGGTCAGCGCTTCAACCCGAGCCAAAAACTCCTGCATCCCAAAGGGCTTGGTCAAATAATCATCAGCCCCTGCCTTCAGGCCAGATACAATGTCCGCCTCGGTCGAACGGGCGGACAACATCAGAATATAGGTCTGTCCTTGCTGATAAAGCCATCGGCAAAACTCTAAGCCGTTGCCCTCTGGCATTTGGGCATCCAGCACCACCACATTGGGGCGGTGGGTTTGAAACACCTCTCGGGCACGCACAATATCTGCGGACTGATAAACCCGAAACCCAGACTGCTGCAAGTGCCAACCTAACAGCGATCGCAAATGAGGATTCCCTTCAACAATTTGAATACACGCCACACTGATCAAGCTGCTGTAGGAACGAGAAGCGGTAGAAGATGAGTCATAGCCTAGCAAAGGCTCCGAGGGGTTTTTGTAGCTGCCGTTACCCGAGCCCCTGCGCTTCACACCCTTGAGAATAGGAATGGAATCCTTCAGACACCGTTTGTTATGCCCCTCCAATTGGGCATAACAGAGGTGAGGCAATCTGACTTGGGCGGCGGGTTGGCCGCAGTGGTGCCTCGGCTCTGAAACAAGTAAGATATAAGAAAGAGAAGCAATATTGCGTAGTGCGCTGTTTTGTTGCGGAAGCATCTGGAGGCTAGATTCAAGCGTCTAGTCCCTGGGGCTCTCCCGATGACGAGATCAAATAGGTCACTATCCATGCTCCAGGATGCTAAGTCCATTCGATATTACCAACGGGTTACCGATGCCCTTGTCGATCATTGGAACCGCGGGTATCGTACCGACGAGTTACGCCTTTATCTTGAGGGCTACATCACCTGTCTGCGTCATTCTGATGCCCTAGAGCCTTACCATATCAATCGCCTTGAGCAAGAGGCTTTGAAGTTTTTGCTAGACCCGTCGAATTTTGCGGTGCCTCAAGCTGAGCCTGATTTGGATTACTACTAATGGGTGATGTTGGGTCTTGTTGAGGTGAAGCGTCGCGATCGCGCAACCGGTTATTGAACAGTGCAGAGATTTGCGATCGCATTAGATTCACGATCGCAAACCCCTGAACCTTCGTACCGCTACTTCACATCAGCCTCTGACACATTAAAGAGGAAGGGTAAACTTCCCGAATCCTTGCCTGTGACGAGCACCCGAGGCATCTGCGAGCCCCCAGCCTTCCAAGCTTCAATCGCTTCCTTTTGCAACACCAGGGTGCCGCCCTGGGCCTTCAGGGTTTCGGCCAACAGTCGCTGGGCTTCGGCGCGCCCCTTGGCTCGGTTAATTTCGGCCTGGGCTTCTTGCTCCGCCTCTTGGGCGATGTAGACTGCCCGCCGCGCCCGCTGTTCGGCAATCTGCTTCTCTTCTACTGCTTTGGCAAACTCCGGTGAGAAGTTCAGATCCACCACGCTCGTATCGAGCACGATAATGCCGTATTTCTCCAATCGGGTTCCCAGTGCTTCGTCGAAGTCTTCCTTAAGCGCGGCCCGCTGGGTGATGGCTTCTTCGACCGTGCGCTTTGCTGCCGCAATTTTGAAAGATTCCTGGGTTTGTGGTGCGATGATCTTCGACACGATATTTGCCAGGGTGCCTTGGGTGCGACGCACGGTGACGACTTCGCTGGGGTCGAGCCGAAAGTTAATGGCAAAGCTTGCGGTCAGGTCTTGGAGGTCTTTGGTAGAACTTTGGGCTGGCACCTCAAATTTTTGGACGGTGACATCATAAATATCGACCGCTGATATTAGGGGCGGTTTGATATGAATGCCTTCAAGCAGGGCTCCGTCTTGGGCCTTACCGAGGATGCTGAGCACGCCCGCCTGGCCGGGGTTGATGATGACGAAACAGCTTGAGCCGATCGCAAGCACCACGAGGGCGAGGAAGGCCAGCACAATCGGCTGCCAGCCGGTAGTTTGTGATTTCAAGGGAAATACTCCTAAATCGTCTTGATTGCTTCCAACATGCCGTTCCCATTCTAGGGAGTTGGCGCTGGGGGGCCGCAAATCTCAACCTTGCTCTAATGCGATCGCGCCAGCATCTTGCCGCTCGGGTCTGAATGCAAGGTTGTAGTATTCCTCCCTAGGATCGGAGCGGAATGCCGCAAACCTTGCCATCCCCCGCGATGACCTCGCCAATGGCGTAAGCGGCCATGCCCTGATCCGCAAAGATGGCGATCGCGCGCTCCACCGCAGTCGGAGGCACAATCACCACAAACCCGACGCCCATATTAAAGGTGTCAAACATATCGACTGGGGCGACGGAACCCGCTGCTGCCAGCCATTCAAACACGGGCAAAATCGGCCAACTACCGGGGTTTAACTGAAGGGATTGCCCCGGCCCAAGGCAGCGTGGCAGGTTTTCGGGCAGTCCGCCCCCGGTGATGTGTGCCATTGCGTGGATGGGTAATCCACTGCGCAGGGCAGCCAACACGGGTTTCACATAGATCTGCGTGGGGGTGAGGAGAGTCTCGCCGAGAGACACCCCGCCGAACTGGGCCAGGCAATCGTCCCAGTCGTAGCCGGGGGTGTCGCGATCGCTGCGGGGCGCTTCGGCAACGATTTTACGCACGAGGCTAAAGCCATTGCTGTGGACGCCACGGCTGGGCAGCGCGATCGCCACATCGCCAAGCTGCACGCGATCGCCCGTTAGCAGCGCCTGTTTTTCTGCAATGCCAACACAAAAGCCCGCCAGGTCATATTCTCCCGGCGCGTAGAATCCAGGCATTTCAGCGGTTTCGCCGCCCAGCAGGGCACAGCCCGCCTGGCGGCATCCCTCTGCAACGCCAGAGACCACATCGGCGAGTTGGGCGGACTCTAGCTTGCCCGTGGCCAGGTAGTCCAAAAAGAAGAGGGGCTCAGCGCCACTGGTCAGGACATCGTTGACGCACATGGCGACGAGGTCAATGCCGACGGTGTCGTGACGGTTTAACTGGTGGGCGATTTTGAGCTTGGTGCCGACGCCATCGGCGCCAGAAATCAGCACTGGCTCTTGATAGCCCGTTGGTAATTGAAAGCAGCCCCCAAAGCCGCCCAGCCCGCCGAGCACTTCGGGGCGTCGTGTGCTGTCCACCAGCGATCGAATCCGATCCACAAAGGCGCGACCCGCCACAACATCTACTCCAGCTTCGCGATAATCCATGCCCTTCTGGCCTCGAAACAACACCGCATTTAATGATGTCTCAGGGCGGGCGATCAATTAGAGTCAACTTCCGCGATCGCAAGGGGCAGATCCACAGCGCCTCCAATCCATCAGCAAAAGGTATTTAACAAATCAGGCGAGCTAATGCGAAGCGCTGGGCAAGCCCCCAATGGTGAGAATCAGATTATGCAACTAGTGGAATAGATTGTCATTTTTTGATGAGTTCAAGGCCCTGCGATCGCGCCTTTTATTGATTACATTTCTCACAGAAAAAGGCTCTAATCAATAAGTTTTGCAAAACATTCTGGGGCATTCTGGAACTTACAGGAGGGCGATGGGGTCTTGTTTTCGCTCCTTCGCCTCCCTGCATCAAGTTTTCTTGAAACGAGCTTGCTAGGGATCGCTCACTCAACTTCCCGGATCCCCGAACCCAAACCTTCGTGCTAGGGTACTGGTCGTCCAAAACGAAGTACAGAGTGAAGTCGAATCGGGTATGAGATGGCGTTTATCTCCAAACGTATTTGCAATCCTTGCGGTTCCGCGATGCATCTCAGCCCGCCCTGTTGAGCTCTTGTTACCCATATGAACCAATGCCTTCTGCGCAGCCTTACCGCTGCCGTTGTCATGTCTGCGATGGGGACGACCCTCCCGGCGAGTGCCCAGCAGATTAGTCAGCTCGAAGCCTCTCTGAACCTTAGCCCCGACTCCGCCGAGTCGGTGCCCTTGGAATCCACTGAGCCTCCGGCTGATCTTGAGACAACTTCAGCTTCCCAGACTGTTCAGAGCGATTCTGCGAGTCTCGAGTCCGACCTTTCTGATCCGGCAATTTCTGCAAATTCTGATCCCTCAACCGACCTTGCCCGAGGCTTATCTGACCTCGTCCTTGTCATTCCTCACACCCTCGACAGCAACTACGCTGCAACGCTGTACGTTAACGATATTCCCGTTCTAACTTTCCTTGGCCCAGAGTTTCCGAGCAACGAAGATAAAGCTCGGGCCGGGGCAGACGCGACCCTTCCCCTTGAAACTGACCCTGCTGCGCGGGCAACGGCGATCGCAGCTCGCATTGACCAGTTCCATCAAGACAACGGCGACCCTGACGCGATCGAAGTTCGCTGGAATGATGCAGACGACGCCTTCGTCGTGTCCTTGGCGGACGAAGATCTTGTCGTTGTTGATGGCGACACCATTCTTCCAGACACCACGAATAACCCCGGTGATGACGCGTTGCAGATTGCCAATCGGCTGCGGCGACTGCTGGGCGGTGCCGAACCGTTGGCTGAAATTCCTGGTCGGCCTCGGCCCGGCGCGCCTTCATCCGAGGCAGCCCCCAGTGGCAACTGGAATGTCGTCTCCGTTCAGACTGGGCAAGCCTCTTGGTATGGCCCTGGCTTGCACGGACGGCGCACCGCCAGCGGCGAGGTGTTTAACCAAAATGCGCTGACCGCTGCCCACCGCACCCTACCCTTTGGCACTACGGTGCGGGTGACTAATGTGTCCAATAACCGTCAGGTGATTTTGCGCATCAACGATCGCGGCCCCTTTAGCCGGGACCGGGTGATTGACCTGTCCGCCGCCGCCGCCCGCGAAATTGGGCTGGATCGTGCTGGCGTCGGTGCGGTGCGCATTGAGGTTCTATCGACGCCCTAAGCTTAGACGCAAGCGGTCTAAGCTCCCGCGCGGTTCAAACCTCAAGCAATGGGGTGAGTTCACCGCGAATTCACTGCGATTAGCGACAAAGACGATTCTGAGTTCCGTTCGATTCCTGACCGTGCAGCCTTAGGCTGCTGTGGTTTGACTTCTCTCTCTTGGGCATGCTGCCCTGTGTTTGGACACCTGATGATGACCTGGAGGCCGCTCGCATTACTGTTGAGCGATGCAGCCAAGGGGCCATCAGGACGTTTCGCCCCTTTGTCTGGTGGCAAGGGGGCGCTTTGTTGTCACAGTCTGGTAGCCTATAAAACTTGTGACCGAGATTGTAAACAAACATTTCTAGCTCCCGACGGTGCCCACGACTCTATCGGGAGTCGGCAAGGCTTTTCAGGTCTTTGGACGATCGCGCGGTCATTGATTGCGCTGAGCGATCGCGAACCTGATGATGGCTGCGTCATCGGCGGGTGCTTTGGCCTCCCCGAATGGAGTTCGGCATACTAAAGGAAACTCCTTTTGTTCGGGCGTGCGGTGTTGTGAGACGGTTACCGGCAAACTCACAGGGGTACAAAAACGGTGAGACTACTCAAGACCGTTGAAGGATTACGGTGCTGTTTAGCCGCCTGGCGACAGCCCTCAGCGGAGCCCTATCCCGCGATCGCGTCGGTGGGGCTGGTGCCGACCATGGGGGCACTCCACTCGGGCCACCTTAGCCTGATTCGCAGAGCCCGGCAGGACAATGACCACGTCGTGGTCACGATTTTTGTGAATCCGCTCCAGTTTGCCCCCGGCGAAGATTTGCAAACCTATCCACGAACCCTGCAAGCCGACCTTGCTGCATGTGAAGCCGAGGGCGTGGATGCGATTTTTTATCCTGATCCTAAAACCCTATACGGGCATGCCCAGCCTGAACCCGATCGCCTGACTCAAGTGACGCCACCGGCGTCGATGATGTTGCATCTGTGCGGTCCCCATCGTCTAGGACATTTTCCAGGGGTGACGACGGTGGTTGCCAAGCTGTTGAATCTGGTGCAGCCCAATCGCGCCTATTTTGGCGAAAAGGACGCGCAACAGTTGGCGATTGTGCGGCGCATGGTGGCGGATTTGAACCTGCCGGTGACGGTGGTGGGCTGTCCCACGGTGCGGGAAGCGGATGGGCTGGCGTGCAGTTCGCGCAATCAATATCTTTCTGCGGGGGAGCGCCAGCAGGCGACGGTGATATATCGAGCGCTCCAGGCGGCGAAAGCTCGGTTTGAGCAGGGCGATCGCGAGGCTGTGGAGTTGCTGATGGCAGTAAAACAGACCCTCAGCAGCGAGGCTGCGGTGCGTTTGCAGTATGCCGAACTGGTTGACCCCCAGACCTTGCAACCGTTAGACCGGGTGGAAACGACGGGATTGTTGGCGATCGCGGCCTATTTGGGCAGCACACGGCTCATCGATAACCTAACGCTGCGATCGCGGCAGCCCATTATCGCGATCGATGGCCCCGCTGGGGCGGGAAAGTCCACCGTGGCCAGGCTGGTGGCCGATCGCCTGGGGCTGCTCTACCTCGACAGTGGCGCAATGTATCGGGCGGTGACGTGGCGAGCGCTAGAGTCAGGGGTGGATCTCCACGATGAGGTCGCCGTGGCGGAGCTGTTGGCAGACTGTCAGATTCGCCTCGCCTCAGAGCCTGCGGTGGATGGTGTCCCTAGCCCAACCCGGGTATGGGTGAATGACAAGGAGGTGAGTCAGGCGATTCGGAGTCCTCGGGTGACGGCTCAGGTGTCTGCGATTGCCGCCCAGCCTGTTGTGCGGCATCTATTGCTTAAGCAGCAGCAGGAGTATGGCGCGGCGGGCGGCGTGGTGATGGAGGGGCGCGATATTGGCACCCACGTCTTTCCCCATGCGGAGCTGAAGGTTTTTCTCACGGCTTCGGTGCAAGAGCGGGCCCGGCGACGCAAGCGGGATCTGGAAGCCCAAAACCAGCCCGCCATGAGCCTGGAAGCCTTGGAGCAGGCGATTGATGAGCGCGATCGCAAAGACAGTACTCGCCGCGTCGCGCCTCTGCGTCGCGCTGAGGACGCGATCGAACTGATTACTGATGGCCTTACCATTGACGAAGTGGTCGGGAAAATTGTTGGCCTCTATCGCGATCGCCTCGGTGCAGGGCTCTAAATTCCCGACAAAACGCCTGCTTCAGCTGCTTCAGCGCGCCTGTTGCGACGATTGTGAACCTGATTCCACCCATTCCACTGCTGGAAGGCGTTTCACCCCATTGACCTGCGCCATTAACGCGCGACGGGGCATAACCCATGCCAAAATTGAGGCTGTTTTTTGCAGGCAATTGTGGTGATGTCGTCGGACTCTTTGCGAACTGCCGTTGAAGCCTATGGGTCTGCGATCGCGACTTTTCAGGCAGCGCCAGCACCGGAAACCGTGCTAGGGTTGCTGGCCGCGCGCGATCGCATCGAAGCTCTGAACGCCGATCAATCGGAACTTCCCGATCCTGCGACCCTGCTTCAGATCCTCTCCCTTGATGAACAGGTCAGAGGGCTGGCGGGCAAAATTCACAGCACCGTGAACCTAGAGGCATGGCAGGCCAGCTTTCAACCCCCAGAAACCGCGTGGTGGTGGTGGTTGAGCAAGCCCGTGCATCGCTATGACCGCTATGACTGGGTCTGGAGCACCTTTACCCTGGCGACCCTGGCAGCCTCAGCCAGCCTCGTTGTCGAGATTTGCAGCAAGTTTTTGACCGGGGCCGGGCCAGGACTGTTCGGCTCCTTTGCGGTGATTGGTCAAAGCTGACTCACCCTCGCCACCGCCGGGGGCGTCTTGACTGAGGGTGGACGGCGGGCGATCGAGGAAGCGATGGAAAGCCTGGGTATCGGTCGTCACTGGTGGCAAGAAACGAAACTTGGGCTGTCCATTGCCCTGTTGCTGGGATTGGTCGGATTTCATAGCACCCTGCCACGAATTTCAGAACAGTTGTCTGAAGCGGCCCAAACCGCTGAAGCCGAAGGCAACTACGCCCAAGCTGAGGCCAAATATCAGCGCGCCATCAGCCTCAATGATGGCAATGCTGAAGCCTATTACAACCTGGGGCAACTGTATATGGACTGGGGCAAAACCGAGCTAGCTCGGGATCAGTTTGTTTTGGCAGCGCGGGGCGGATATTGGCCTGCGTTTAACGGTTTGGCGAATTTTTATCTACTGGCGGGGGATCCGGGGGAAGCTGCGAGCATCGCGATCAATGCCCTTGCCAAAATTCCTGATACGCCCGATACCCAAGCCCTGCGTGCAGAACTGTGAAGTAATTTGGGTTGGGCTCGGTTTCAGCAGGGGCGTTATCCTGAGGCGCAGGATCACCTTAAGCAGGCACTGGCGTTAGCAACGCAATCCGCCTCGCCGCCTGATCTCGAGGCGGGGGAGAGTCCTGACGCTGTGATCACGCTGTCCTCTGATGATGGCAAATCGGTTTGTCTGCTGGCTCAGGTCAGCATTGCGGAAGATTCCCCAGAGGCCGCCGCTGCCGCTGCCCAGTGCGTGGCGATCTTCGATCGCAGTGATCCCACCCAAGACGCCTGGGCCTACATTGCCGAAACGTATCTTGCCCAAGGTCGTGTTCCAGAGCGTTTCCCCATTACCGGAGAGAGCCAGGGAAACTTCCCGAGCACCGGGGATGATGATGATTAACGCCACGAACCGAACCAGACGGAGCGATACCAGTTGCCACGACTTGGGCGAAAGCACCGATATCGGGTGACGAAAAACCCAGTTTCTTCAAGGGCGGATTCACGAGATGAGGCAAATTGCCGAAGAGAAACCGGGTTCCTCTTTCATCATGGGTTGGTCGTCTTCTAGTCGCCGCTCAATTGAATCTGGAACCTTCCACAACCCCATTCTCAATTTAGGCGCTGGACAACCCCCTATGCAGACCAAGCAAAGTAGGGCAGGTTTGCCGCCGTAGCCTTAATATCCTCAGCTTGAGCTACCAACTGACCGCAGGCATCCCAGTTCCCATCCAGGAACATTTGCCGGGGGCCATCCCCCATTGTGGCGGGCACGGTCAGGTCGCCACAGGTCACGGTCATGGTGTTGAGATCCACCGTGACGATCTGCTGTGGATTCACTGCGATCGCATCCTGAAGCGCCTGTGCACCTTCCGTTGTCACCGTGACACAGGGAACCCCCATCGCCACACAATTCCCAAAGAAAATCTCTGCAAAACTTTCACCGACCAGCGCTTGAATGCCCCAGCGCGCGATCGCCTGCGGGGCATGTTCGCGAGAGGAGCCACAACCAAAGTTGCGGTTTACCACCAGCACCTGAGCCCCTTGGTACTGAGGCTGATCAAAGGGGTGTGCCCCCTCCAGTTGGGCGCGGTCGTCTGCAAAAACCTGCTCGCCAAGGCCATCAAAGGTGACGCACCGCAAAAAACGCGCGGGAATGATGCGATCGGTATCGATATCATCACCCTTAAGTGGAATCCCTCGCCCAGCAACGGTTTTTACCTGTGTCATGACCTTGCTCAACTTAATTGATGTAACCTGCACGGTATACTACCCTACCGCCTTAGTGGTGCAGAAAACTTTTTCGAGTCTCATAGTGGACAGTCCAGATGGCCAAAATAGCGGCTGAAACCCACTGCCTTCGTTCAAGTCGTCGAGAAATCCCAAATTCGCTGTTTCGTTGAGAATCCTTTATCTACAAGGGTTTCAGGACTTTTCTGCACCACCAAGATCCTACCGCTTTTAGGGGGGCAGTGGTAGAGATTGCACGGTGCGATCAAGCGAAAATCCCTCGATTGATCTGAACTGATCTGAGTTAGGGCTCACCCAAAAGCGGATCAGGGGTAGAGAGATCCGTTGCCGAATCGACTTTATTCGTAATCCAAAGGGATTGATAGGGCCGGAGTTGATACACCTCAGTCAGGGAATGAAAGCGATCGCCACTAATCAAATCTGTCCATTCGTCTGTGCTCACAAGATTGAGATCAGACAAGCGAAATTCCTGTGGGTGCTTGCTGAGATTATGGATTGAAAAAATGCTTTGATCCCGAGCCATACTTTGCCGCCAAAATGCAAACAAGGATGAATTCAATGGATGTAAGGTGTACTGCGTCGCATTGGGATGAAATGCCCGTTGTCGCCGTCGAATTTTGATCAGGCGACAGAGTTCTGCCAACACGACCGAGTGAGGTGACTGTGGGTCTGATAACGTCGCTTCCAACGCATCAATATCCCACTTATAGCGATTAATCGTGCGATTGTGCCCTGTGCGCTTTACCCCTTCTTCATCGTTGTGGGTTGCCAGCAGACTGTGAATGTAAAATGCGGGAATTCCTTCTAGCGCCATCATGATGGTTTGAGAACAGAGAAAACGCTCAATCTGCCAGTCATCTTCGCCCTCAACCGTCCCTTTCATCGCATCAAACAGTGAAATATTGATCTCATAGGGGGACTCACTACCATCGGGGTGACGACGCATACTAATGCGTCCCCCAAACCGTTTCATGGTGTCAAGTAATGCCTCATATTCGTCATGGGTCAAGAGCCCTTCTGCGGGACGCATGCCAATGCCATCATGGGAAGCGGTGAAGTTGAAGTAGGCGCACCCAATTGGTGCAGGTGGCATACTCATCATCCAGGTTTTGAGGTGGTCAGAGCGACCCTGCATCAGCGCATTGAGCAACAGTGGCGGCAAGCTAAAGTTGTAGATCATGTGAGCTTCGTTTCGATTGCCGAAATAGCTCAGGTTTTCGCGATTTGGAACATTGGTTTCGGTGATAATCGCAATGCCAGGGTCGATCATTTGCAGCAGCTCACGAAAGAGGCGCACAATGGCGTGGGTCTCAGGCAAATGAATGCAGCGAGTGCCCGGTTTCTTCCACAAAAAGCCGACGGCATCAAGGCGGATATAGCGGGCTCCAGCGTTGATGTAAAAGAGAATTATCTTGACATATTCAAGCAAGACATTGGGGTTCTCAAAGTTCACATCAATTTGGTCGGCACTGAAGGTTGACCAGACTGACTTGGGGCCATGAACAGTTTCTAACGGCGTCAGCAATGGCGAACTACGCGGGCGAACCACCTCTGAAAGATCGCTTTCCTCAGCGTTGACTTCAATCAAATAGTTGCAGCCTGGTTGTTCCCCAGCTTGAAATTGTTTGACCCAGATGTGTTGGCTTGAAATGTGATTGACCACCAAGTCAACCATGAGGTTGAAGCTGTGGGCGATGCGTTTAATTTCATCCCAATTTCCCAGCTCTGGATTGACTTGGGTATAGTCAATAATGGCAAACCCGTCATCGGAGCTGTAGGGAAAAAAGGGCAGGATATGAACGCCAGTGACTGTGTCTTTTAAGTATCGTTCCAAAAAGTCTGCGAGGACGGAGAGGGGCGATCGCGTGTCTTTGCTAATCAAGCTATCTCCGTAGGTAATAACGAGGATATTGTCGTGGCTCCATTTGCGTAGATTTTCGCGGCTCGCCTGTTGGAGGTGGGGCAACACGAGATCAAAGAGCTGTTGGATTAAGTCCTCTAAGACCTCAGTCGGATAGATGATGGATAACAGTGGCCGCACCCGAGCCGAGAAAACTGCAAACTTTTCATGGGAAGCGACGACCATTCTGACTAGACTCCTGGCTGGCGTATCAAATGACAGCAAACCCTGCCCTCACAGTGAGGACAGGTTTTCAGCTAAAGTAGTGAATCTCGCCAAAATCGACAACTGTGTTTTTGAACCCCGAGGCTGCTGGGGTGTTTCATGATTGAAAACATCAGGTTGCAGGCAGGGGTGAGATCGCGGTGTCGAGCGATCGCTCCTCCGCCTGCAACCTGCGCGTACAATCGCTGAACCCCTTTCTAAACCAGCGCGTAGACGGTTAATGCTGGGTTAAGCAGGGCTGGATGGCGAACAGAAATCCCTGCCAGATTGGGATACAGAACGTTAAATTCGGCTAGAAATCGTCTGATCGCGCCGATATTTCTTAACCTCCCATCCCCGAGATTTGCGACCTCTCTGTCCCTTGCCAGATCTTTGAAGCTTGGAGATTACGATGCGATCGCCAGTTGATGACCCAAATACTGAGCCCGCCGTCGTTGCGCCGCTGACAATTGACTATGGCGCGGGTCGATCATCCCTAACCAAAGACTGCCAATGGGTTTTGCCCCTAGCATCCTCGCCAAATCCTTCAGCGCCGATAGCGCCCCTGTGAGCCACCGAGCCAAAAAGCCCGGCGCGGCGCTTGAAGTTACTAGCACTGCCTTTTTCGGCGGTTTTGAAGTTGGAGGTAGCGGAGCCTTGGCTTCCCACGGCCAATAGCCGTAGCATACCGTGCGCTCTAAAAAGCGGCGTGTTAGCGCATTCACATTGCCAAAATTGACGGGGGCTCCCAGCACAAGGGCATCCGCAGCCTCAATGGCATCTAAAATCTGGGCCATGTCATCGTCGTGGACGCAAGGCCCACGCCCCGGCACCTGTAAACAGTGGCGGCAGTTGGTGCAAAACTCAATGTGCTGGTCTTGCAAGTAAATTTTGCGGACTTCAGCGCCTTGGTGTGCAGCAGCTTCCAGGATTTCGCTTACGGCAGTGTCAACGGTGCCGTGCTTGCGATAACTCCCGACAATGCCAATAATCAAGGCGGGGTAACCAATCCCCGCTCTAAAGAGACGGAGCTTTCTAGCCCTAGCCTGTGAATCCAGTAGACTCCGATATCCAGGAGTCAGGTTCACGTTGCCCCAACCGTAACCCGCGATCGCGGCGGATTTTCATCAACAGACGCTTCAAATCGGGGTGCTTAGCCTTGTACTATCACACCTACAGGCCACGCCGCGATCGATCCCAAGCTGAGCATAAACACTCACTCGCTGGGCGACGAGGGTTCATTGGGTGACTATAAATGGGATCATCCTTTGCGATATGATGGTTCCGGCTAGGAAATCTTACCTATTGAGTGCACAGAGGGTTAAACGCAGTGATTAGAGTAGCAATCAACGGTTTTGGTCGCATTGGACGTAACTTCCTGCGTTGCTGGTTGACCCGTGAGAACAGCCAGCTCGAAGTTGTCGCCATTAATGACACGTCTGATCCCAAAACCAACTCCCACCTCTTGAAATATGACTCCATGTTGGGTCGTCTTGACGCAGATGTTCAAGCTGGCGAAGACACTCTAATCGTCAACGGCAAAACGATCAAATGCTACTCTGATCGCAACCCCAACAACCTGCCCTGGAAAGCCTGGGATATTGACCTTGTGATTGAGTCCACAGGCGTTTTTGTGAGCGAAGAGGGCGCTTCTCGCCACATTGAAGCAGGGGCCAAGAAAGTTTTGATCACCGCACCGGGCAAAGGTGGAAACATCGGCACCTACGTGATGGGTGTGAACCATGAGCAATACACCCACGAAGCGCAGAATGTGGTGAGCAACGCGAGCTGCACCACCAACTGCCTCGCCCCGGTTGTCAAAGTTCTGCACGAAAACTTTGGCATTATCAAAGGCACCATGACCACCACCCACAGCTACACGGGCGACCAGCGTCTGCTGGATGCGAGCCACCGCGATCTGCGCCGGGCTCGGGCAGCTGCGCTGAACATTGTGCCGACCACCACTGGAGCTGCAAAGGCGGTTGCCCTGGTCATTCCTGAAATGGCAGGCAAGCTCAACGGGATTGCCCTGCGCGTCCCCACCCCCAATGTCTCAGTGGTTGACTTGGTGGCTCAGGTCAGCAAGCCTGTGATTGCGGAGCAAGTGAACGAAGCCCTGAAGGCTGCCTCAGAAGGCTCGATGAAAGGCATTCTTGCCTACAGCGACCTGCCTCTGGTTTCGATTGACTATCGCAAGACCGATGAGTCTTCGATTGTGGACTCTAGCCTGACGATGGTGATGGGCGGCGACATGGTGAAGGTCGTTGCTTGGTACGACAATGAGTGGGGCTATAGCCAGCGCGTGGTTGACCTGGCTGAACTGGTCGCTCAAAAGTGGGTTGCTTAGGCAAATACTGCCAAAACTTAACCCGTCCTTGAAGGGGAAATTTGAGGGGAAGTACGTACTCTACTTCCCCTTTTTTATTGGGGTAGCGCAGTGTTTTGACGTTTTCTAGAGAAAAATTCTTGTCCTGATTTTTCCCGCAAATTGTGCCACCAGATTTCCGGTTGCTGCCGGATTATGCATCTGCGGGGGAACGCGATCGCGAAATTGGGAGCCCTAGAATTCATTGTTGGGGCGCTGCTGGGTTCAAGGGATGAATGTTCTTCAGGTTCTCCCTGTTGGGTTCAGCGTTTAACTGATCTCCCGCTGAAGCCTCTCGCTGAAGTCTCCCGCTAGGGCCCTCGCCCGATTTCCTCAGGAGCGAGACTTGTCTTTTAAGCCCTTTTGCCCGGGGAGCAAGATGTGGGATGCGAGACATCCATTTTGCCCATTTGCAACGCCCAGTTTTCATCGTTAGGTCCGGCATGTCAGCATCATCGATATTTTCTACTGTTGCGGGGATCTCGGCGGGGGGTGCTTTTATGTTTTTTTCGCAGTTGGGTACTCATGTCACAGGTTTTCCCAAAAAGCTAAGGCAAACTATAGGCCGATCTGTCATCGGCGATCGCCCCCTTAAATCGAAGTTTGGTTTGAGCGTGGGCAAGTGTGCTTGATTTTCGGGGGCTAGAATGCTTGTCCTCAAGCAACACGCTCTCGAAAAAGGTCACAAAAAATTCACAGCCGCAGGCGCTTTGGCCCTATCATCCACTGGGCCGATTTCATGTTTTAGGCTGTAGCCGAACGCCATCAGATCGTTAACACTAAGACCATCAACCCATCCGTTATCCCCAAACTTGGGCACGCTTTGGTTACAATTCACCCCCTATTTAATCAAGCCGCGCGATTGATGCATCAATACTTTTTTAAGTCAGCCAAGTCGCCTGCACCGATAGCACACACGCGAGGCGAGATCGCTGCGTTCTTCCTACCACCGTTTGCTGACAGTTCACGCCAGGCTGTGATTCCTTGGCCCGCGATCTCGCTCTGGGGGATCACCGAATGGAGCTTGCCGCCCCTTGCACCTGGATGGAGCTATGGGGGACTGGTGCTGGGGTTGACCCTCGTGGCTTGGTTCTGGGGGCGAGCGCGCGATCGTGACACCCGCCCGCTTGCCCCCTCCGCTTGTGAGGAAAACGTCGGCCCCGATCCACTGCCAAGCTGGCTCCTTTCAGCAATGACGCAGCCGATGATTGCGACCGATCTCAACGGCTTTGTCGTGTATTGGAACCCTGCCGCTGAAGCCCTCTATGGTTGGACGGCGGCGGAAGCCTTGGGGGAGCACGCGCCAACGCTGATCACCTCACCTGAGAGTCGGGCACAAATTCTGGATGCGATCGCGCGACTCCAGCACGAGGCCCGCTGGTCGGGGGAGTGTGTCGTTAACCATCGGGATGGCTCGACTTTCCCGGTCTTGGTCTCCCTGTCCCCCTTCTGTGACGATGCTGGAACCGTGCTGGGCGTGCTGAGTGTTTCCATCGACATTCGGTCCCTCAAGGAAGCGCAAGAGGAACTGCAATGGCAAGCCCAACAGGCCGAAGCGCTCAACCACGTCTTGCACGCCATTTGCAGATCCCTTGACCTCGATGCGGTGTTTACCGCTGCGAAGCAGGCTATCCAGAGGGTTCTGGGCAGTGAGGTTGTGGTGATCCAGTATCAGCGCGATCGCCAGTGCTGGATTTATCGCACGCCCTACGACAGTCCCGACTTGGACTGGCTAGACGTGAGCCACCCCATCACTGACCAAGACAACCCCATCACCGAGGCCCTCAAGCGCTTGGAAACGGTGCGCCTCGATGACCTCAGCGATCTCAAGAATTTCATCCAGGGTTCGTTGGCAGAAAAATCCCCTGGGCCGTGGTTGTTGACGCCCATTCAAGTGCAAGGACAGGTGTGGGGCAGCCTAGTGCTGATCCGGGCAACGGCGCAATCCTGGCGGGATCATGAAATCACCCTGACTCAGCAGATGGCCGCGCAGTTGGGCATCGCGATCGACCAGGTCGAACTCTATGAAAAAGCGCAGCGTGATTTAATCAAACGCCAGCAGATGGAAACGGCGCTGACCCGTCGAGAGGCGCTGTTTCAATCCCTATTTGAACAGGCTGCGATGGGAATTGCTTTTTGGCGGTTTGATGGCACGCTCGTTCAAGCAAATGAAAAATATTGCGAAATTACAGGCTACGCTGCCGACGAGGTGCAGGCGATGCGCTTTTTTGACCTGACGCGCACCCACGACGGGGCCGAAACCCGGCGCATGTTCCAATCGCTGCTGTCAGGGGATGCGCCGAGCC
>JACYME010000112.1 GCA_015272155.1 Leptolyngbyaceae cyanobacterium T60_A2020_046 | reverse complement strand
TATTTCTGGATTCTTCATGACTCCAGTGATCACATTGGCCTGTACTTTCGAGGAAACTTTGGAAAATTAGCGACAGGGTCTTCAACCCTTTGAAGCTAGGAAGCTAGGTTTCAGAAATGACGTTGCGCCCGTTGAATACGCTCATAGATTTCTCGATACCCTCAGCGATCGCCACCTGAACCGCGTCCGCCGCTATCTCTAAAACCTCCTGAACCTGAGATTTTTCAGCGGGCGAAAAGCGCCCGAGCACATGGGCCACAACCGCAGAATCGCGATCGCCGACTTTTTCTGTGCTCCCAATGCCTAGACGCAGGCGCGGAAAAGCCTGGGTTCCTAAGTGCGACACGATCGACTTCATGCCATTGTGTCCACCTGCGGAACCAGACAATCGCAACCGCAACCGCCCTACGGGTAAATCCATATCGTCATAGACGATGAGGACACTGCTTGGCGAATATTTATACCAATCCATCACTGCACGAACAGACTGCCCAGATCGGTTCATGTACGTTTCTGGTTTGAGCAGACCTACCTTTTGGCCTTTGATCGTACCTTCGCCATAGGTGCCTTGAAAGCGACGATTGGAAGCTATCGCAATTTGCCAGCGCTGACTAAGGAGATCAATAACATCGAAACCGACATTATGGCGGGTTGCCGCGTACTTAGCACCAGGATTACCCAGCCCCACAATTAACTGAGGAATTAACAGCGTAGATTCGCCCATGATGCTTTATTCGTGTTGCGATCGCGATGCGGTCTCAGGTTCGTTAGGCTTCGCTGCATTCGTTTCAATCTCAACCTCCACTGCGGCGGCATCCCCCGCATCGGCATCAACTGTACCCTCAACCTTAGTCTCAGAAGTGGTCTCGCTAGGGCGGTCTGAGACCTCGGCGTCAGACTCCGCCTTCTGGGGCTGTAATGCTTTTGGCGCTGGCTTCTCAATAGACGCTTTCATCGGCTCAGTCATCGCCTTTTGAATCTGCTCAGCCTCACTCCGAAACTCAGACTCAAACTCCTGCTGAGCCTTCTTAAAGCTGTTGAGTGCTTGGGCCAAGCTCCGGCCAATTTCGGGAAGCTTTTTGGGTCCAAAAACAAGTAGCGCCAACACTAAGATCAGCGCCATTTCTGGTAAACCAATACCAAAAATATTCATGTCACTGCCCTCCTTGGGCGCGTCATCCAATCACAGCATAAGCTCAGGGTAAACGGCCTTCTACAGACCCACCTCATCCCTAAGGCTGAAGGCCAAAACCTTTGAACCACAAAGACCCTGGCTTGCTTAAAACAACCCCTTGCTGCTCTTGAAGTCTATCACCCACGGGACATTCTCCCCAGTGTTGGGGGTGTTGTCCCTCGCGAGAGCCATACCAGCCACCAGAGCGACTGAGAAATCCGAGGAATCTGAGAACTGGGCCTTCGTGGTTCTCATAATTCACGGCGTCGCACCGCATTTTAGGCATCCCGCATTTTTGACATCAAGCGACAACCGTTGCCCCACCAAGGGCTCGATTCAGCAATAACGCTTGCCCGGGACACATTATCCCGATCTGCCCACAGGAGAATTGTCCTCGGTCACAAGGAGACCTCTCATCCCCTAGTGTCCTCTTACGGTAGAAACACTTCAGTCCTCAGACCACCGATGTCATTCCGGCATAAAATAGGGTAGGAGTTTTCACAACTCCTACCCCTGCTTGATTCCCGCTGCGACATGGCACAGAAGCCACCGCAATCAAGATTAACTTAATCACTACAGACCTAGGCTGCGCCAGTCTACATCGACATTTTCCAACAGCAGGGAGGAGTTATAGAGCTGGAGGATGATCAGCAGAAACACCAAGAAAAGCCCCATAAACACCGCCATTAGAGGAGTCGTTCCCCAACCTGGAGAGACCTTACCGTACTCAGAGTTCAAAGGCTTGAGTAAGTCACCGAGTCCAGTTCGTTGTGCCATGAGTCACCTACGCTCACCACTTTATAATCCGTAATATTATAAGATGACGACAATTACTGGAACAGAAATCTCGATGCAGCCTGCAACAGTTCTTATTATTTCTGTGGCCGCCGTGGTTATTGCCTTCACTGCCTTTGCGGTGTACACCGCTTTTGGCCCCCCCTCGAAGCAACTGACTGATCCCTTCGATGAGCACGAAGATTAAAGGCCCATCGCGGCCTTGATTGTCAGACCTGGGGCATTGCTGCATCTGGCAATGGGTGTTCGCCATGCCTCAATGTTCCTGATATAATTGTGAGCCTGCGAAAGCTCTGCGGCCTCGCTGTAGGGCTCGTTTCGGCAAGAAGCTGATTGCGCGGATCTTCATTCTGTTGTTTGACGTTAACGGTCTCTTAGAAACCTTCAACACCTATGATCAAGTTGCGACTTAAGCGCTTCGGTAAAAAACGCGAAGTGAGCTATCGGATTGTTGCGGTGCAAAGCACATCTCGCCGTGATGGTCGGCCTTTAGAGGAATTGGGGTATTACAACCCCCGCACGGATGAAACTCGTTTGGAGGTTCCGGCAATTGTGCGCCGCCTTCAGGAAGGGGCTCAGCCGACGAAAACCGTGCAACACATCCTTGAAAAAGCGAATGTCTTTGAACAGCTTCAACCCAAGTCTTGAGTCCGAACTCGCCGATCGCGGTCAGGGGTTTACCCCTGACTATGTCGGTCTAGTTCGTTTTTTGGCAGAGCCGTTTTTAGAAGATCCCGGTTCTCTACGGGTCGATTGTGAGTTTTCTGGCAATCGTTCTCGGGTTCTGGTTCGCGTTGCGTTCTCGGGGGAAGACCGGGGACGTGTTTTTGGTCGTGGGGGACGCAATATTCAGGCAATCCGCACGGTTTTGAAGGCGACAGCGGCGATCGCGGGTCAATCTGCCCATCTAGACATTTATGGTGAAAATCATGGCGCTGGAAGCTCAGCCCCACGGGAGAGGGGGGGTGAAACAGGCGATCGCTCGCGGCGGCGGAGTCACCCTCGGCCTCGGCGGCAGGGATAGGCGCTGATGCGACTCTTGGGGCACTAGCGCATGAAGCCACAGGCGCAGATTGAGTTGCCGACCTCGGAAAGTGCGATCGCATTGGCTGGGTATCAAAGCGAAAATTTGAAGCTGATTTCTGCCCAGACTGGCACCCAGGTTGTTCTCAGGGGGCAGGATTTGCTGGTTTCGGGTGCCGAGGCGGCGGTAGAGTTTGTCTCTCGCTGGGTTAGTGCCCTAGAACCGCTGTGGAGTCAGGGGCGACCAGTCAGCCGCGCAGATGTGTTGACCGCAAAGCAAGCCCTTGAAACCGATCGCATCGATGACCTAAAGGCAATCCAGACGGAAGTCGTTACCCGTACCCGACGCGGTGAAGTGGTGCGCGCTAAGACCTTCCGGCAACGGCAATACATCCAGGCCCTCAAGCGCTACGACCTCATCTTTTGCACTGGCCCGGCGGGAACTGGCAAGACGTTTTTGGCCGCGATGGTTGGGGTTCAGGCGCTTCTAGATGGTGAGTATGAGCGCCTGATTCTGACGCGCCCTGCGGTGGAAGCTGGAGAACGGTTGGGCTTTTTGCCGGGAGATTTGCAGCAAAAGGTGAACCCTTACTTGCGCCCGCTCTATGATGCGCTGCACGAGTTAATCGATTCTGAAAAAATTCCCAGCCTGATGGAGCGTGGCGTCATTGAGGTTGCGCCCTTGGCGTACATGCGGGGCCGAACGTTGAATAATGCCTTCATTATTTTGGATGAGGCTCAAAATACGACGCCTGCTCAGATGAAGATGGTGCTGACCCGACTGGGGTTTCAGTCACGCATGGTGGTGACTGGTGATACGACCCAGACGGATTTGGCGGCGGGGCAAACCTCTGGCTTGGCGATCGCCCACAAAATTTTGGCTCACGTTGAAGGGATTGCTTTTTGCAAACTCACCCAAGCCGATGTGGTACGTCATCCCCTCGTGCAACGGATTGTTGCGGCCTACGAGCACTATGAGTCACCCGGTGCAGCGTCGCGCCAGTTATCCTGATCGATCTGCCTCCAACGACAAGTTAATTTATCAAGTCCTGTGTGTGGGCAGTTTTGCCCGTCGAGGCAGGGGCTAACTCGTCTGTTTCAGGGGCGATATCTCTGCTGACCAGTCAGTGTTCAACGATGCAGTTGGGCCACAGTGCTTTACAAATTATGAGAAATACCCAAGAATAGCGCCGAAGGCTTTTCAGAGATACGACTAGAACTGTTTTGTCTGATGCGAGCGTAGAAACGTTTGGTTTCCCAGCATGGGAGTGGTGACAGGGCTAGCCGTCATCTGTTCCAAGTCTCCGCTGAGTGACAGCTCAAGTCAACCTCTGGCAGCGCCGCGAGTCCTATGAGGAGTGAATTGTGAGTTGTCTTAAGTCTTGGTCTACACTGCTGGCGTTGGCAGTGCTTGGGACGGCAGCCCAGCCTGCGATCGCGTCCTCGTTACTAGAGACGCTAGAAAGTGCTGAATCGCCAGAAAAACTGGCTTTAAGTCAGGCTTCTGTGGATGAGGCGCGGGTTCGACAGCCTCTGGAGAGAGGCATTTGGATGTCCGATGTTCCCGATCCTCTGACATCAACGATGTTGCCCACCGCTGTGGATATCGTTGATGAAACCGTCCCGGCAGAGTCTGCTGCTTTGGGGCCCGAGCCAGATGTGCGCGATCGCCCCGTCGAGATCGCTCAATCCATCCCCTCGGTGAACACCCTGTCCGATGTACAGCCCACTGATTGGGCCTACCAAGCCCTGCGATCGCTGATTGATAACTATGGCTGTTTATCAGGATTTTCAGATGGCACCTTTCGCGGCAACCAACCCCTAACCCGATACCAGTTTGCAGCGGCACTTTCAGCGTGTTTGGACGCGATCGTGGAAGTCATGCCCCAAGACGCGCCCAATATTTCTCGCCTACAGCAAGAATTTGCCCAAGAAATTAGCGCCCGCGTTGATGTGCTTGAGGCTGAACTAGCAGAACTGCGTGGCAACCAGTTTTCAACCACGACTCGTCTCTTTGGTCAGGTGGTCTTTGGCCTGCAAGGCCGTGGGGAAAACCGTTCAGACTTTTTCCCAGTTAATGGCAGGCCCGACACTGACGACCCCGGTGCAGGCATTGTTACGCTTTATTCCAACGCCCAGCTTAGCCTGCTGACTCAGTTCAGCCCACGTAGCATTTTGCTTGTGGGTCTCCAGGCCGGGAAAGGTAACAGCCTGTTTGATACCGAAACCGGGCGCGCCCTGGGGCTGACCAACAATATCCGCCTCGCCTACGAAGGCGACACCAACAACAGCTTTCGTATCAGCGATCTGACCTATCGGCACCTGGTGACTAATAATTTTGCCGTGATTGCCGGGGGCGCTGGGGTTGATCCGGTGGGCGTCTTTCGAGGCCCCAACCGAGTTGAAGGTGCTGGCTCGGGGCCGCTCTCACTCTTTGCCCAGCGCAACCCAGTGGTCAGCATTGGGAACGGTCAGGCTGGGGTAGGCTTTGACTGGCAATTATCGGATCGTCTGAGTTTGCAAGGGGTGTATTCGGCGGCAGGCTCAAATGACCCAAACGATGGTCTATTGCGCGGCGATCGCACCCTGGGCTTTCAAGTCACCGCATCCCCAACCGACTCTATCGACCTTGCGATCCACTACATCAACAGCTTCTCTCGCATCGGCAACCTTGGCACTGGGATCGGCGACGCTCAGCTCACCGTCGGTGATGCACTCACCACCAATGCGATCGGTGCAACCATCGCGTGGCAGCTCAATCCCCGCCTCACCCTTGGTTCCTGGGCGGGATACACCACCTCCGTAACACCCGGAGAAGTGGGCTCTGTTGAAACCGCAAACTGGATGTTTTACGCCAACTTCCCCGATCTCTTCCGAGCTGGAAACCTCGGCGGCATCTACATCGGCCAACCCCCTCGGATCAACAGCAGCACCCTGCGCCAGGGACAAAATATTCCCGACTCTCTGGCGGGCAACTTAGGTGACCCCGGTGGCCAAAATGGTCGCACAATTCACTTCGAGGTGTTTTATCGCTACCAGATAACCGACTCCCTGAGCATCACACCAGGGCTGATCACCATCTTTAACCCCGACAATGCCAACGCCAGCGACACCATCACGATCGGGGCATTGCGCACCACCTTCACCTTCTAGGTTGGTTGTCCGAAAAGTTCTGTCCTATAGAGTGGAACCTAACGTAAAGTTCCCCCGTCCCTTAAATTCAGCACCCCCAACTCCCCTGCCGAGCACTGTTCATTTTTGTCTGAGAGTTTTTAGGAGTCAGGAAAAGATGACGTCTCCCCTCAATCCCCGATACCTGCTGGTAGCACTTACCAGTGGTATTGCCCTCGCATTTACGGCAAATCCCAGCCCAGCACAACTGAGTGTGACTGGCGGTGGCGCGCGAATCAACAACGCCGATGTGTTTGTCCCAGAAACTGGCGACATTAATGTCAATGGTGTGCCCACGGAACGGCAAGACACCCGTGCGGTGATTTACAACGGTAATTTAGTTCCGGGTCAAGTCAGAATCGAAACCAACCAGGGCAACATCCCTGCATCGGCGCGGTTTCGGGCGACAACGTTACCAACCATCGGCATAGATGGCAACGGCAACCCCGCCACGAATGCAAACTTGCCGAATGCGTTCAATGGGGCTCAGGGGCAATTACAAGGCACGCTATCTTTCCGCGCCATTGGGCCAAGTGGCGCATTGTTTTACAACATTCCGTCTACCCTAAATTTCTCTGTGGTTGCGCCAGACACCCTGGTCGGGGGCGATGCCTTCAATGAGTTCCGGGCTGAGGGCTTTATTCTGCAGGAAACAGGATTTGCGGTAGGCGCGCCTGGGGTTGGCGTGGTGCAACGTCGTACGCCAGTAACCCTGGTTCAGTATCAGCCAGACGGAACGGATCCCACCAATCAAGTGGTCTTGAATAACCCGGTGCCTGGCTCTGCTTACACCGCAAGCCGTGAAGGCACCTCCTACAATGCTGGCAATATTGAGCTTGGGTTTGACAGTGGCGTGATCTTTACCCCGCCGGGCTTTACGCTCAGCGAAGCGTCTCAAGGCAACACCAGCATCACGGTGGGCTCTGGGGTCGAGCGCATCGTTGCAAGAACCTATCAAACCTCTACGATTAGCATCTTCAATCGGGTCGCCATTATTAATCTGCCTTCCTTCGATGACATCATCTACGGGGATGATGATGACGACGACTTTATCGGC
>JACYME010000212.1 GCA_015272155.1 Leptolyngbyaceae cyanobacterium T60_A2020_046 | reverse complement strand
ATCAAAAACCGTAAAGCCTCATTGACTGCATCAGCGTCAGGAAACATTGCTGCAACGTCCGAATCTAAACGAACTGTTGTTTCACCAAAACTTCTTCGTTCAGATCCCAATCTTCTGAGCCGCAGGCTTTTTAAGTCATACTCTGCTCCACACTTTAAAGTTGCCGTCCTTACATTAAGATTTTCTCCATACAGCGTTTCCTTGCTTGGTGAGGTGCGCTTCATCCCCGGATGTCAATGGTTACGTGGCTGTTTTTGCACCTCACTGGCTTCAAAAACGCCACAACACAGATTTTCTGAATAGGCTAGCGCCTGAATCAGAGCGCTGATTGCGGCCCTAGTCAAAGTTCACGGAGCCCCTGCACCAGTTGCGCGATGTGGCCGTCGGTGTGGGTGGCCATGACCGTCATTCGCAGGCGACTGGTGGGCACCGTGGGCGGGCGCACGACGGCGAGGAAAATGCCCGCCTGTTGGAGGCGATCGCGCAGGGCGACGGCGGTGGTGGCATCGGGCAGTTCGATGCAGAGGATGGGGGAGTCGGAGGGTAGGCGGCGGCGTAGGGGACTGTGGGGAGGCGCGATCGCGAGCAGATCATCCACCTGCGATCGCAGGGTGTGGACGTTGTGCCAGAGGCGATCGCGGCGTTCGGGCTCGGTTTGCACAATGTGGAGGGCCGCGATCGCGGCGGCGGTATCTGCTGGGGTGAGCCCGGTGGTATAAATCCAACTGGGGGCGCGGTTTCGCAAAAAATCGATCAGCGCCGCGTCGCCCGCGACATAGCCACCCAGGCTGCCCAGCGCCTTGCTGAGGGTCCCCATCTGCACCAGCGATCGCCCGCGACACCCCAAGGCTTCAACCCCTCCCGCGCCCGTCGCTCCCAGCACCCCCGTGCCGTGGGCCTCATCCACCAACACCATGCAGTCAAAGGCATCGGCAAGATCCAAAATCTCTGGCAGGGGGCACAGGTCGCCATCCATGCTGAACACCGTATCGGTGAGGATCAGGCAGCGGCGATGGCGCGATCGCAGGGTTTCGAGCTGGCGGCGCAGATCGGCAACATCACCGTGGGCGTAGGATTCTAGCGTTGCTCCACTGGCCCGCGCCCCGGTGATCAGGCTGGAGTGATTGTACTGATCGGACAACACCAAGTCGCGATGGCCCACCAGCGCGCTGATGGTGCCCAGGTTGGCCAAATAGCCAGAGCTAAAGACGATCGCGTCGTCGGTACCCTTGAGGGTGGCGATCGCCTGCTCTAGGTCGCGATGGCGGGGGCGATGGCCGCTCAACAGCCGCGATCCGGTGCTGCCGGTGCCCTCGGCGCGAATGGCCGCGATCGCGGCGGCGGCTAAGCGCGGGTCTCCGGCCAAGCCCAGGTAGTCATTGCTGGCAAAGTTTACCAGGGCGCGATCGCCCAAATGCACCACCGGGCCGGGCAGTCCCACCAAGGGCTGCACGCTGCGGTGCCAGTCGGCTTTGTGGATGGTTTTTAGGGCGCGGGAAATCCAGTCGTAGGCGGTGCTCATGGCGGCGGTGAGGAGTCGGGCAGGCGGTAGACGGGTAAGGATAACCCATCAATAATCGCGGTAAGGCGCAGAATCACGATAGTGCCCATGCCTAGCAGCGTGCTCGCCGTGCTCGCCAGCCCCAACCATTGCAAGAGCAAGCCCAATGTCCACGATCGCAGCGGTGGCGTAAATGTCGCCCCGGCGCAAAAAACACCATCACCCCCATCACATCGAGGACGTAGAGCACCATCGACGACCGTCTCCCCCTCACCCCACCTGCTCTAGTATTCAAGCGGATGAGGGGTTGTCAATACCCGGCATCCTAAAAGTCCAGAATGTCTCTGAGCGTACGTTTTAGATCTGCATCGGCAGGCCGTTTTGCAAACTGCTCGTGACTATATACCCACACCAGGCGAATCGTTCGAGTGTTTGGGCTGACCAAGTACATGATGCGAATTTGCCCCGAAGCGCCCTTGGAAAACCGAACCTCTAGTTTATGAAACGTCCAGCCTTCCGGCAGCTGAATCTTCCCCGGTAAAGGCTCGCTGCGAGAGTTGGTTGGATACTGATCCTCAGTCAGTTCCTCCAGTATTTTCTCAATGAGTTCGACAAAACTACTTTTGTGGATGTGGATCTTTGCGAGCTTTTTGAAAGCGCGCTTAAAGTTCTCAGACGCCTCAATCGAGAAGGGAGTTGAGCCAGTCACGCACTTCTCCTTTCCCAACGCGATCGACCGATTCTTCAGTCAGGCTGTCCTTCAAAAGCTTAGACATGGTTAACGCATAGGAGGGATGTTCGCGTTCGATAACATCCAGTTTCTGATGACCCAATGCTTTCATGTCACTAAGAAGAATAGGCTCTGCTGAACTGGCGTCAGGCGGCAGGTCTTTGCGGGCTTTTTTCCAAGGGAATTCTAGGTGGGTCATGTCACTTAATCGATAGGCATGATAGCCCCCGAAGTAGGCCCAAACTTCTTCTAAAAGTGCTTTTTGTGCAGGTGAAAATATGGGCAAGGATTCTGGTAGAGGAATGGGCAGTTGTTCCGCTTCAAATTTGCTGTAGAAATGATACGCTGGCGGGCAAACGGGGCCGTAGCGCCAGGCTTGAATTTCCTCTTCAAAGAGGGGTTCGTCATATAGCGCTAAATGTAAGCTTTGAGCATAGTACAGAAGCTTTTGAACTTTCATGTTCGTGATTTCCGCTTCCATGCCATCCTCACAAGCTTTCATGATGAAGTAGCGAGCGATGCTGAGGCAGTCAATCATGTCTTAACCTACGGGATTCTTGAGGATAACTGTCGTATTTTCAGCAGATTTTATCGGTCAGTCTTTTATCTCTATTGTAGGCACCGCGATCGCCCTAAGCCGCAACTGTTGTGACGGATCGGTAGTTCTGAAGCAGGATTTAGAGTCTAGTAGGCTGGAGGCGGATTTCGGGGCCGACGAGATCGGACAGTTTTTCAACGCCGTAGAGCAGCATGGCGATGCGCTCAAGGCCGAGGCCCCAGGCGACGGTGGATTTATCGCCACAGCCGAGGGGGGCGAGCATTTCTTGACGAAAGAGCCCAGAATTGCCGACCTCTAGGTAGCGCTGGCTGGGGGGATGGTAGGCATAGACTTCGAGGGAGGGCTCGGTGTAGGGGTTGTAGGTGGGTTGAAATTTGAGGTCTTTGAACCCTAGGCGTTCATAAAAGTAGGTCAGGTAACCCATAAGGGTGCGGACGCTGAGCAGTTCGCCCACGACGACGCCTTCAATTTGGTGGAATTCGGCCAGATGGGTGCGATCGACGGTTTCGTTGCGAAACACCTTGTCGATGGAGAAGTATTTGGCGTCTTTGCCCTGGAGTTGGTAGAGGCGGCGGGCGGTGGAGGGGGTGGTGTGGGCGCGCAGGATGGCTCGCTGGGCCTCGGCCTCTGTCCACTGGCCGCTGTAGTGGGTTTCGTGGACGTGTTTGACCTGCTGCACCAGGTGGGGATCGTCGGGTAGGGGTAGGGTTTGGGGCTGGGCGAGGTAAAAGGTGTCCTGTTCTTCGCGGGCGGGGTGGTCTTGGGGGGTGAAGAGCACGTCGAAGTTCCAGAAGGCAGATTCCACGATGAATCCGGCCATTTCGTCGAACCCCATGTTGAGGAAGATGTCGCGAATGTGCTGGATGCACTGGGTCAGCAGGGTGGGCCGACCGTAGGGCACATCGGGGACTTCGGCGTGGATGTCGTAGGGTTTGAGGGTGACCTGCTGCCACTGGCCAGACAAAATCAGCTCGCTGGTGAGGGCGGTGACGATGGGGGCAATGTGGAGGGTGTGCAGGGCGGGCTGGGGTGTGAGGCGATAGTCTTGGGTGATCTGGGGGGCGATGTAGCCTTGGGTTTGGAGCCAGGTGAGCTCGATCGCGCGGTTTTGGGGTTCTATCCCGGCGGCGATCGCGGCAAAGCAGTCCTGACGCTGGGCATAGGCGGCCAGCTCGGCGGGGTTCAACACCACGATCTCGGTGTTTGAACCTTGGCGATTGAGGGCGATCGCGTTGGTTTTGCGCAGGGCTCCAACGTTGAGGCTAAAGCGATCGCCCAAGTCAGCCTGGAGGGTGTTGAGGTCGGTGCTCCCCGCTATGAGGCGATCGGCCAGGGCCGCGCCGGGAATTTCGCCATTCAGGGCGAGCCCTTTGGGGGTGAGCGCCCAGGTGGTTTCCGTTTGCGCAGTGAGGGTGATGTAGTCGTCGAGGACGCCGCTGAGCACAAACCCCTTGATGAAGTTGAAGTCAAAGCCGTGCTGTTCACAGAGCGATCGCAGGCTCGGCACTTGGGACGTGTGCTGCAAAATCTGCAAGAAGTGGCGCTGTTTGCCAGAGAGTTGTGTGAGGTCGAGCATGGTCGCGGCGCACGGTTTGAAGGTGAGTCGGGATGGCGGCGCTGGGGAGGCCGAAATCCGCCCCTTAACGATATCCAGTTCGCGGTGGATTGTAATGGGGGGGATGGGTAACTGGGTGAGCGAATTCAGTTTCTCATCCCCTCATACCCCCTCCCACTTCTACAATCGGGCGAAGTAGATGGCGGCGATCGCGATGCAGCCGAGGAGGGCGATCGGAACCCAGAAGTTGATGGGATCTATCATTGGAGCAACCGCTGAGTCTTCGGGTTGGGGGCGGGTTGTCACTATCATCCCAGAAACCGTTGGGGCCAGGCACGATCGCGCCCGCATTGACTCGATAGGCTCTAGGGGATGCTCACCGGGGGAAGCGATGACCACGACCCAAATCCGCGATCGCGTCCTTTGGCTCCAGGAGCGCACAGCGCTGACGGGCCTTGACCCAGAGGTGTTGGGGGCAATCGGCGATGCCTTGGTTTACCGGCGGGTGCCGCCCCATCAAACGCTGATCAGCGCAGACACGCCGCCCGATGGGCTGTACATTCTCGAAACGGGGCGGCTGGAGCACAAACCGGGCACCGCTGTGCCGATGAGTTTTTTGCCAGGGTCGGTGCTAAATTTGCGATCGCTGCTGCTCAACCAGCCCGTCGAGAAAACCATCCTCACCCTGAGCCCCTGCACCCTGTGGTTTTTGCCAGCGGCGGCCTTCCAAACGGTGATGGCGCAGCACCCGAGCCTGATCCAGGTGTTTTCGCAGCAGTTGGCCGCAGAGCTGCAACAGGTGGCCTCGCAGCTCACCTACGAGCAAGAGCGGCAGGCGGTGCTGCGGCCCTATTGGGTGAGCAAAGCACGGCGCGGGGTGATTGGCAAGAGTCGCTATGCCCAACGGCTGCGGCAGCAAATTCGGGATGCCTTTCGCGAGTATCGGTCGGTGTTGATTTTTGGGGAGCCAGGGCTCGAAAAGGACAACCTGGCCGCGCTGATTCACTACAGTTCGCCCTATCGGCGCGAGGCCATCATCAAGGTGGACTGTGCGCGGCTCCAAGCCAGCGGGGCGGAGTTGTTTGGCCGGGTGGGCGGCAAACCGGGCCTGTTGGAGGCGATCGCGACGGGGACGGTGATTCTCAACAATGTGCAAGAGCTACCCGAGCCGCTAGTGCCGCTGGTGGTGCAGCTTTTGCGCGATCGCACCTACGCCCTCGTGCGCCGCAGCGACGACGAACCGCTGATCGAGCGCACCAGCCAAGCGCGGCTGCTTTTGGTATCCGAGCGATCGCGGCCCGAGCTAGATGCCGTTGTGGAGCAGCAGATTCGCGTGCCGCCGTTGCGCGTCCGCAAGGCCGACATTGAAGACTGTGTGGCCTACTACATCAGCCTGATCACTCGGGCGCGGGGCTTGCCCAAGGTCACCGTCACGCCGGAGGCGATTCGGCGGCTGCAAGCCTACGACTTTCCCAATAATTTACGGGAGCTTGAGAGCCTGGTGTCGCGGGCGCTGTCCCAGGGTGTCCCCGGCAGTGTGTTGACCGAGGAAATTCTCTGGCCCTCCCAGAGCAAGAAAAAGCAGTTTCGCTGGAATGTGCTAAACGCCTACCCATCCCTGCGGCGGTTTTTGCGGAGCCCGTGGTGGCCCGATCGCATCAATTATGGATTCACACTCGCGGCCTTTGCGGCGGTGGTGGCGCTGCTGTTTCTCGGCCCCCAAACCCGCGATCGCAACCTAGCGCTGAACCTTTTTTGGGCGTGGTGGTGGCCGCTGATTTTGCTGGTGTTTCCCTTTTTTGGGCGGGTGTGGTGTGCGGTGTGCCCCTTCATGATCTATGGCGAAGCGATGCAGTGGCTCTCGCTCAAGCTGTGGCCGCGATCGCTGAAACGCTGGCCCCGCCAAGAGGCAGACCGCTGGGGCGGCTGGTTTCTCTTTGGCCTGTTTGCGCTGATTTTGCTGTGGGAAGAGTTGTGGAATTTAGAAAACACCGCCTACCTGTCGGCCTGTTTGCTGCTGTTGATTACGGCGGGGGCGGTGATTTTCTCCCAAATTTTTGAGCGGCGGTTTTGGTGTCGCTACCTGTGCCCCATCGGCGGCATGAACGGCCTATTTGCCAAACTCGCCATGACCGAACTGCGCGCCCAGCAGGGCACCTGCTCCGCTGAATGCACCACCTACCAATGCTATAAGGGCGGCCCGGCCAAGGGCGAAGGCCAGCAAACCCTGGGGTGTCCGCTCTATTCGCACCCGGCGCAGTTGGCAGACAATCGTGACTGTGTGCTGTGCATGACCTGCCTCAAGGCGTGCCCCCATCGCTCGGTGGAGGTAAACCTGCGCCCCCCCGGCATTGAACTGTGGACGACCCACACCGCCCGCGCCGATGAGGTGGCGCTGCTGTTGCTGTTGCTGAATGCGGTGGTGCTCCATCGTCTGCCAGAGCTGATCGATCGCGTCGGCATTTCCCTATCGCTGGCAGAGTTTGGCCCCCACGCGGCGATCGCGATCGCGGCCCTGGGTCTGCCTGCGCTGCTGCCCCTGGCGGCCCACGGCCTGCTGCACCTCGGCCATCGCCTCAGCCACCGCCGCCCGCCCCGCCCCTTTGTAGAACTGGCCTACGGCTACCTGCCCCTGGTGCTGCTGGGCACCCTGGCCCACTATCTGCACCTGGGCCTCACCGAGGCGGGGCGGCTGTTGCCCGTCAGCGCCGCGACCTTTGGCTTAGCGGTGCCGCTGCCGGTGTGGGTGGCGCACCCCGCTGTGGAGGCTTTTTTGCAGGGCACAGCGCTGCTGGCCGGGGCGCTGCTGTCGATGGTGCTGACGCAAAAAATCGCCCGCCAATCGTTTCGGCTGCTGCTGCCCCAGCACGGCTGCATCGTGCTGCTGACGGTGGGGCTGTGGTCGCTAATTGTGGGGACGCGGTGATTGGG
>JACYME010000201.1 GCA_015272155.1 Leptolyngbyaceae cyanobacterium T60_A2020_046 | reverse complement strand
GCTTGTGGGCGATCGCGGCCCCGAGAAAACCCTTTGTCCGTCGGAGGTGGCCCGGGCGTTGGATGCCGAATCCTGGCGCGACCTCATGCCCCGCGTGGGCACCGCGGGCCTCAACTTGGCGGAATCTGGAGACATTGTGGTGATGCAGCGGGGACGCCGTGTTGATCCCCGCCAGGTTAAAGGCCCTATTCGCTACCGACTCAACCGGGAATCGCCACCACCCCGATGAGTCCGCCTAACCCCAAGCCCAGAATACAGGTTGCGGCCAGCACCAGAGACGTTTGTAGACGAGTAAACCCCATCAGCAGGCGATCGCCCGTTTCGGCACTGATGATGGCTCCCAGGGCCGCTGTCACCAGGGCAAACAAGCTCATTTTCACGACTTCGGCAGCGACCTCGCTGGGTGAGATTGCGTCCACATTATCCGTGCCGACGTAGTTCAGCGCGATCGCCAGCGCCACAACAATCGCGGTCGTCCCAAGAATCGCCGCCCCCGCCGCACAGTGCGACGGCCACCAGCGCATCCGCCCAAGGGCGCGGGGGCCAGCCAGCGCCAACGCCTGGAGGACAATGCCCCCAAGGGCAAGATTCCAAATCCAGTAGGGTGCGGGAAAGGCTGCCATGAGGAGCCCGGCGATCGCGTACAAAAACGCCGTTCCCAAGAGCCACAGCCACGGAAGCTGCATCTCAGGCAACGACCATGCCCGAAACAGCGATCGCAGTTGAGGCGATCTTTGACGGCGACGGCGAGACGGAGAAGCCATGGGAAAATGTTGAATCTCTAACGTGACATTTAGACAAATATAAAATTTCTAACCCTGACCCTAAATCTCCCACAGAGCGGAGGGCTATCGATCAGAGCCTCTTTCCCCTCGAAGAACTTCTCCTCAAAGAGAAAGCGTAGGGGGATGAGCGGTGCAGCAACTGCCCGCAGGATGTGTGATGCGCCCGACAGATACGCTCGGACTATACCCCATGACGCACTAACCCTTCGCACAGGTTATCAATCACCGCTAAGCTGGCTATCAGTGTTTCCAGGCATGAAGCTGCTGCTTATCCAGAGTATACCCACCAGTCTGGGGCCAATCATCGACACACCGCCGGGCTGAACCATTCGGATGCGACAATCGTATCGGTATTGTCCGCTAGGCGTTCCGCTTTCCCGAGAAAATCGTTGGAGATCCTGCCAGGAAGGTCAGCCCCCGATATGTTTCTCTTAGGGCGGCGCTTTTGCGGGTCAATACCGGGAAAGCGCGATCGCACCTTTTCCCGGGAACCTTTGGAATCTTCACTGATGTGAATTCGCGGCTCGCTGACTTGCTCAAGGGGGGTAGCGGTTACGAACTTCGCTGAGACTTTGTTCTGCAAGGGGGGCAGTTTTTTTCCCACGTCCAGGAAATCTGTGCCGTTCCGCAGCGATTTCTGGGTTTTATCGTATGCTGTGCATTATGCCAAGTATGCTTCTAAGCGCGCTATTACAGGGAGTTTTGGGTGCCTCCAGTCTATTGATCGGGGCACTCTTGGGGATTTTTTGGAAACCGGGGCGCGCGTTCACCGCTGCCATCATGGCCTTTGGTAGTGGCACGCTGCTGGCCGCGATCGCCTTCGATATCACCCAGCCAGTCTACGAAAACAGTGGGTTTTGGCCCATTCTTGTTGGGTTTATCCTGGGCGGCACCCTGTTCACCGTCATCATCAACTACATCGATGACCAAGGCGGATTCATCCGTCACCCCTCTTCTTCGCGACGGTTTCTGTACCACCATCGCCAAGAAGAAACCTCCGAAATCCTAGACCGCATTGCCCACGTGGAAATGCTCCACAACATGACGCCTTCGGAGGTGCAGGCGATTATTCCCCTCCTGAAACCGCTGCATGTGGAACCGGGAACTATGCTCTGCAAGGAGGGCGATCCTGGGGATGCCATGTTTTTGATCGTTAGCGGTGAGGCAGATATCTACAAAGGCCCGCAATTGATGGCGAAGCTGGGCGAGGGGGAAATGTTTGGAGAGATGGCGCTGCTGACGGGGGAAGATCGTTCGGCAAGCGTCATTGCCCGTACCCCGATGGACTTGTATGAGCTGGATAGGGGCGATTTTGATGGCATGTTGACGCGATCGCCCCACCTTGCCAGTGGGTTGAGTCGCATCTTGGCCCGCCGCCTGCGCGAAACCACCCAGTCTCGCGCAAAGCTCCGCGAAGAATCGGATGAGCATTGGCGTCAGCGCGTTTTAGACAGCGTGGAGGTTGATTTTCCGCTGTCAGAGCAGCAGATTCAACAACTGGCGAAGAGTTCTGCCCCCCTGGCGATTTTGGTGGGCACGCTGATGGATAACATCCCCGAAGCACTGGTAATTGGGTTTAACGCGAGTTCGCTTCACCTCAGCAGCTCGTTCTTAATGGCCGTGTTCATTTCCAACATTCCTGAAGCACTTTCTAGTTCTGTGGGGATGCGTCAGGCGGGCACCGCAGCAAAACGTATTTTGATCCTCTGGGCGGGGGCTGTGCTGCTGAGTGGGCTGACGGCAATGTGTGGCAGTTTGCTGGCGAACATCGCCAAAGACTGGTTTGTGGGGACGGCCCAAGCCCTTGCTGGGGGAGCAATTCTCGCCATGCTGTCGAGCACAATGATGCCCGAAGCCTATGAGCTGGGCGGCGGCTCGGTTACCTTCTCAACGATCGCGGGGTTTCTGGTCGGCTTTTGGGTGGGCACAGTCACCCTGGGCTAAGGTAAGCCAAAATTCCGGATTCTCGCTCTATCTCCGCTAAAGCCCTGTGATTGATAAGCCGAATGGATTCCTCCGGCGTCTTGGAGGGCTCCATTTGCGATCGCCCTCAGACGGCATCTTCTTCCTTGCTCAGGGGAATGAGGCCAAACTCTCGTAGGGCAGGCAGAAAGTTGCGGTTTTCATGGCCAGGACGACTGAGCTTAATCAGCGCAAATTTTTGGAGCGGAGCAAGCTGCTGCCATTGATCCGCTGTCAGCGTGTGGTGGTGACGGGCAGCTTCTTGCAAAACCTGCTCAGGCAGGGAATTACAACCCCACGGCGGATCGGGATTAATCGGTAACGTCTTTGCGGGCGTCCCCATGTAATGGGCAACCAAAGTTTGGAGGCGATCGCGATAGGCTTCCGCCGCCTCCGGCGTATCGCAGGAGCGATCCACCAGTTCCTGTCGTTCGGCTTGGGTAAACCGATGCCAGTGCTCAAGCTTCAGCTTGACGCCACAGGTATCGAGCTTAAACCGCACCAGCATGGGGATGCAGCGCAGGGCGTCGGTGAACTCGGCTTCAAAGTCAAAAAACGAGGGATGAGTCATCGCGATCACATCGAAAAAGAGAACGGAAATGGCTCGGGAGCCAGCGCCATGGTGATGATTGGGCGTCTTGATGGGGCAAGGGAATGCGGGGCAACTGCGAGCGCGAGCGCGCCATAATCCCACCCCGCATTCCCCATGCCCATCCGCTAGCGGACAAATCGTGGCATCACATCCGCTGCGGTATACAGACCGTGGAGGCCGCGCTGGTGTAGCTCAGCCCCAGCTTTGAGATAGCCAAAGGCAGGGCCACAAACGTTAGCAGCCATGCTGGTTTCGTCCCCCAGGGTAAAGGTATGGGTCGAAATCTTGCCCTCAAAGGTGCGTCCGGTGACTTGCACATTCGTGCTGAGGGGTTTTTTCGGGTTGCGGGTGTCAACCACACCGCCAACTTCGACGCGATCGCGATCGCAAATGCCCGCCAGCTCCAGCATGAAATCATCAGCGTGCTCCATCTTCTCCAAAGACAAAATTCCGTTCGTTTTGTCCAGCAACGCCTCCACCTCTGCATCGGTCATTGCCCGTGCCGTGTCCACATCAAAGCCCGGCATATGGGCAATATCTTCGCGAATGGTGGCCCGATACGCTTCCCAGTTCGCAATCCCCACCCCAAAGGTGATTTTTACCCGGTGAATCTCGGCATAGCTCTGGGCAGCGATCGTCGCTGCCGCCGTCAGCAATCCTGGCGTTGCACCACACCCCGTCATGTAGGTGATGCCTGCAGCAGCCAACTCATCCCGCAGCGCCCAAATTTGCTCCATTGCGCTGGTGCGCTTCAGCGCATCGACGAGTACCCCCTGCCAGCCCGAGGCGATGAACTGGCGCACAACGGAGGCCATGAAGGTGTTCGGCAAGTTAGGCAGCGCCAAAAAGTAGCCCTGCACCTGTGGGGCAGCGGCGATCAGGCTGGCAATACTATCCTGGCTGAGGTGACCACCCGGGGCCACATAGCCGACAGATCCCCGTTGGCGATAGGTCTCAACACAGGCTGAAACATCTAGCCCATCGGGATCGTAGGCATAGCCCGCCTGATCGGCAGCGGCAACCCAGCGCATATCAGTTTTTGGGGCTAGGACGCGCGCAGCGGCTTGCCCGAGCCCGCCAAAGCCAAGCACGCCGACGGCCAGCGGTGAAGGTTGATAAATCTGATGTGAAGTCATGGCGTCCTTTCGCGACAGAGTGAATTCCCATTATCCAGCGAAGCGGGAAGGGGAACATGGTCAAATCTTGCGCGGAATTTTGTTCAGAGGGGCGCGATCGCGCCGCACCGTAACAAATTGTGAAGCGTCACTTTCAGGAAAGTGCGCATCATTCCGTCGATTTCCTGCCGACCCGCCGACCGCAGCTTGACGCCTAACGGGAGGTTACGCGACACTAATTGCTAATTGAGGTCAGCACTTCTGAGATTAATAACTTGCATTAATTTTCTCCATGCTGCAATGAAGCAAAGCTCAGAAATGCTGATTAGGACGAAGTTGTGTTTTTGAATTCAGCTGCATTTTCCCAATTCTAGGGATCAGCTTGGCAGCATTCCACCTTTGAGGACGATAAACGGCATGGAAACCTTAGAGTTCATCATCTACCCCGATGGTCGCGTCAAGGAGATGGTGACGGGTGTGGTGGGCACATCCTGTGAAGCCGTGACCGCCGAAATTGAGGCCCATTTGGGTAAGGTGGTCAGCCGTGAAACAACTTCGGAGTTTTATCAAACGCCTCAGCAACAGTCCTCAACGCTTTCGCCCAAGAGCCAGATTACCCATCGCGATTGGGCCTAGTTCAACGTTCGTTCACCAGCAGTTAACATGTCACACTTTAGCCAGATTCGTACAAAAATTCGCAATCTCGCTTCCTTAGAGGCGGCTTTGACTGACATTGGCGCAGACTGGAAACAGGGGCCTGCGTCTGTGCGGGGGTATCAGGGCAACGTCGAAACGGCGGCGATTGTGATCGAGCAGGCCAATGGCTACGACATTGGCTTCAAACTCAACCCTGAAACCCAAGAGTATGAGCTAGTGGCTGACCTGCAATATTGGCAGCAACCCCTTTCTGTGGATGGCTTTTTGAATCAAATTAGCCAGCGCTATGCCTTCCACACGGTGATGGAAGCGACGGCTCAGCAGGGTTTTCAGGTGGCTGAGCAGCAAGAAACCGCAGATGGTGCAATCCGCCTCGTGGTTCAGCGTTGGAACGGGTAACTCAATTGAGGGGATTTTGATGCCCCAAGCGTTTGATGAAGAATGGTCTCAGGGGTCTGAGGCCGACAGGTTTGCAGACTCTGGCCCGAGTGGGTTAGAGCCTGAGCTGGGCGGTGACCTCAGGGCTGGCGACGATCGCAGTGGCTTTGAGCCTGAGCTGGGTGGAGCCCTTCGCCAGAAAGGCGTTTATGTCGATGAGCTGACCTGTATCGGCTGTCGGCACTGTTCCCATGTGGCTCGCAATACGTTTTACATTGAGCCGGACTATGGTCGTGCCCGCGTTGTTCGTCAGGATGGTGACGCGGAGGAGACGATTCAAGAGGCGATCGACACCTGCCCGGTGGATTGCATCCATTGGGTTGATTACACCGAGCTGAAAAAGCTGGAAGAAGAACGCAAGTATCAGGTGATTCCAGTCGCGGGCTTTCCAGTGGATAAGGCAATGGCCGTTGCTCGTCGTCGCAAACAGCTTAAGCAGCGGAAGTCTCGACCCGATGCTTAGGGCGATCGCCCTAAGCACCAGGGAAGGCGGATAAGAAAATCAGGCCCAGGTGATGTGATCCCTGTGCCTGATGCGACATGTCTTACAACGGTGAAAGTTTTGTGGAGTACCGGGCTGGGCGAATCAAAGATGCTTTAAATTCACCCGCCACTCACCTCCAGCAGCGGTTCACGGTTTGCTTTACCCCGTGAACCCACCGCATTAGTAGCGAATTTGGAGCGTGACGGTAGATTCGATGGTCTGTTCGCCAGCTTCGACCCGCGTCGCAACATCAGCCTCTGCGTAGGCAACCCGGGCTTGAACGGGCAACGGCACTGGAATCGGCCCTTGGGCTCCGTTGATCTGAATCCCAATAATTTCTTGAGGGCCAAGATTCAGAAAGCGGAGCACGGTATTGGCCTGGCGCTGGGCGTCGGCGGTGGCGCGCTCTAGGGCAATCTGTTGGGCATCGGCGATCGCGCCATCACTGGCGGTGAACTGAATGCCTTGGATTTGGGTTACCCCTGCCTGTACGGCTTCGTCGAGCAACGTCCCGGCTTGATTAGCGCGAGTTTGGAAGCTAACGGTATTGGTGCCGATGTAGCCGACTAATTCGGCCCGACCATTGTCGTAGTTGTACTGGGGGCTCAGGTAGAGTCCGACGGTTTGCAGCTTTTCAACATTGCGCGATCGCAACAGCTCTACCACCGCATTAGATCGGCGGGCCACCTCAGCTTGTACCTCTTGGGCGGTGCGGCCTTGCACCTCAACCCCAAGCTGTACCTGGGCTAGGGTGGCGTCGATGGATTGGGAGCCCCGCCCCGTCACAGTCAAGGTGCGTAGCGGAACTTCTTGGGCGATCGCGGGTTGGGCCAGGGCCAGGACAGCCACGCCCGTAGCCGTAAACACCGACAGGCACAGGAGTGACGTGGCGAGCGGTCGCCCCAAGGATGCCGAGGATTGAAAGAATCGAGTCATGGTTGCACCTGCCTTTTAACAAGGGCAAATCGGCGTGTTGTGACTACTGTGGCATTTTGCAGAACGCTCCGATTCCTGGTTACGATTTCAGCAACAGCACCAACTTCCAAAAGCCTTGTAGGCAAAAGATTTCAAGAACCGCCTCAGACGACTGGCTTAATTTCGTTTATTTTCGACACTTGCATCCCCGCGACGAAATCCGGGCGTTGCTGATTTCCAGGATGAATGACCCACCCTGCGGGAATCCGCAAAGCGTCTACATCCCAAATCCTTCTCCCTAGGGAGAAGGATTGAAAAGGCAGCCTCCCTCTCCCAGGGGAGAAGGCTAGG
>JACYME010000194.1 GCA_015272155.1 Leptolyngbyaceae cyanobacterium T60_A2020_046 | reverse complement strand
TATAGACAGGCACCTGAACAAAGTGATCAGGTTCTGATTGTTCTAAAAGTGTCTTTTGTAAGCTTTCAGCTGTCGATGGAGCAAAAAACTGTTCCCCGTTTCTTCATTAACGCGAGCGGGGACATTTTCGATCAAAATCACTTGACCATTCAGATTTAGGGTATAGGTAACCTGCTTTTCGATCAAATTCTCTTGCTATTCCGTAGTCATTGTCCATCTATCTCCTTTATGTAAAATCACTGTAACACGATATAAAAGAATTCTATTTTTTGGGGCAGAATTTGAAATCCAGTTTTATGTATGGGACTGGTGAGTACGATGGTTTCTTGTTTGCAGTTGTATGGTTTTACCGAACCGGAGCGATCGCTTGAAGAAGTCATAGATTCCATGAGTGAATATGCCCAATCTCAAGGCTTAACCCCGGAAATTTTAGAATCCATCTTGAATGACGAGTAGCCGTTGTGTTCTCGATACCAATGTTTTTGTCAGTGCTGCTTTATTTCGTCGAAGTAAACTCGCCAGAGTTTTCAGGGAGGTTCTAAAAACAGGAAACCTGCTGGTTTCTTTGAAAACGTTAGAGGAGTTGAGGGATGTCTTAAATTGCAAAAAGTTTGATCGCTATATCACTTCAAAGGATAAAAGGGATATTCTAGCACTTGTGATTAGACGATCTACCTTGATTGATCCATCGATAGAAATAACTGTTTGTCGAGATCCAAAAGACAAAATGATTTTAGAGTTGGCGGTCAGCGGCGAAGCAAATTTCATCATCACAGGCGATGAAGACTTGCTTATTCTCAATCCCTTTCAGAGTATTCAAATCTTGACTCCTGATGCTTGGCTAATGTGTTTCAGGAAATCCTAAACGGCTCTCTTAGTACTCGCAGTTATTGGAAGAAAAATCATGGGAAAACCAACTGGCTTTATGGAATTTCTGCGCGAGGTGGCGAACGAAGTCGCCCCCGCCGATCGCATCCGCAACTGGGATGAATTTCACCTCCACATGCCCGAGGAAAACTTGCAGACCCAGGGCGCGCGCTGTATGGACTGCGGCACCCCCTTCTGCCACACGGGTATGGAAATGAACCGCGCCGCCAGCGGTTGCCCCATCAACAACCTAATCCCCGAGTGGAACGACCTGATTTACCGAGGCCGCTGGAAAGATGCCCTCGATCGCCTCCACAAAACCAACAACTTCCCCGAATTCACTGGACGGGTTTGCCCCGCGCCCTGTGAAGGGGCCTGCGTGCTGGGCATCATTGAGCCGCCTGTCACTATCAAAAACATCGAGTATTCCATTGCTGAAAAGGGCTGGGAAGCAGGCTGGATCACACCGACGCCGCCGAGCTAGCGGATTGGGAAGAAGGTAGCGATCGTCGGTTCCGGGCCTGCGGGTCTGTCCGCTGCGGCTCAGCTCAACTCTGCGGGCCATTGGGTGACGGTGTACGAACGGGCTGACAGACCCGGTGGTCTGCTGATGTACGGCATCCCCAACATGAAGCTGGACAAGCAGAAGGTCGTCATGCGCCGCCTGGACATGCTGGAAGCAGAGGGCGTCACCTTCGTCTGCAACACCGAAGTCGGCAAAGACCTCCCCACCGAATCGCTGGTCAACGACTTTGACGCGGTGATCCTCTGCACGGGCTCCACCCGTCCCCGCGACCTGCCCATCGAAGGGCGCGACTTCAAGGGCATCCATTTTGCGATGGAGTTCCTCACCGCCAACACCCAAGCGGTGCTGAACGGTTCCCCCGGCGTGGACTACATTTCCGCCGCAGGCAAGGATGTCGTGATCATCGGTGGCGGCGACACGGGCACCGACTGCGTGGGCACCTCCATCCGCCAGGGCTGCACCAGCGTCACCCAACTGGAAATCATGCCCAAGCCCCCCGAAACCCGCGCCCCCAACAACCCCTGGCCGGAGTGGCCCAAGATCTACCGCATGGATTACGGCCAAGAAGAAGCCGCTGCCATGTTCGGCCAAGATCCCCGCACCTACACCACCACTGCCACGAAGTTTGAGGGCGACGAGCACGGTCAAGTCACCGCAGTCCACACCGTCCAAGTCCAGTGGATGCAGGACGAACAGGGTCGCTTCATTCCCCAGCACGTTCCCGGCACGGAGCAGCGGTTGCCCGCTCAACTGGTGCTGCTGGCAATGGGCTTTCTCGGCCCCGAACAGCCGATCATCGACGCCCTCGGCCTGGAGCAAGATGGCCGCAGCAACATCAAAGCTGAGCATGAGCAGTACACCACCTCAATTCCCGGTGTGTTTGTCGCGGGCGATTGCCGTCGCGGGCAAAGCCTGGTGGTGTGGGCCTTCAATGAGGGCAGAGGCGTGGCGCGAGAGTGCGATCGCTACCTCATGGGTACGACTGAGTTGCCTTAGCGATCGCCCCTGGAGAAAACCGCGTCGCTTTTCAGGGGATGGATTGGGTTGCCTATCAGCAGATGAAAGCCCTCCTTAGCGAGCGCACACGGGCAAGACTCACCTACGATCGCGGCACCCTCGAAATCACGATACCCTCAGAACTGCATGAGTTTTATGCCCGCTTGATCGAGCGTTTCATCGTCATTCTGGTCGTGGAACTGGGCCTGAAAATCAAGACCCTCGGCTCAACTACCCTTGATCGCGAAGACCTAGAGCGAGGAGCCGAACCCGACAACGGCTACTATATCCAAAACCAGCCTCAAGTTGCGGGCCGCCCCATCAATTTAGAAACCGATCCACCACCCGATTTAGTGGTCGAGGTTGACATTAACCACACTGACATCGACAAAAACGCCCTCTACGCGGCAATGGGTGTTCCTGAATTTTGGCGATTCAACGGTAAAGTTTGGCACATTTACCAGTTAGAAAATGGGGAGTATGTGGAGCGCGATCGCTCCCCCACTTTCCCCATCATCTCCAAGGATGAAATCTATCAATTCCTCGCCACCAGCCAGCAAGACGAAGTGGAAGCAGAACTGAATTTGCGATCGCGACTCAGACAGCAGTCCTAGCGATCGCAACTGTCGTACATGAACTCAGAAACCTTACTGCAACGACCAAAACGTAAATCTCTGCACCACTAAGTGTGGAGTACTTGGCTTCGGCCCCGTGGAATCGTCGGCCTATTGAAGATCCCCCACGATATCCTCAGTCACCATTACGGTGACGTGGATGCAGAGGTCGTGTTTGATATCTGAGATCACTACATTCCATCCATCAAAATCACTATCAAATGCCTGAAGAAACAGGGCGTCGATGAACTCATCTGATGCCAATGTTCAATTTGCGATTTGTGTCTTTGGCGAAGCAGATGGAGACCTTGAAACGTGGAAGGTTTATCGGGTACTGCCGGATGAGGAGGCGATCGCGGTTGGTTGTCTGCGCGTCATTGATGAATCCGGCGAAGATTATCTGTAGGCGAAGGAGCCGTTCGTTTTAGTGGATTTGCCGGAAGCAGCCCGATTATAGTTGTTAGCCGCGATCTCGCAGTCAACCCATTGAGGTTCTCCGAGCAGCGATTTCGACCTCATGGGCACCACCCATGCCCCAAAAATTGCAGAGACGACCTTCCATCAGTTTTAAGGTCGCAGAAAAGCGCGAGCAGGGTCGGATCGATCGCGCAGAGTACACATCACCACGAGCCACGGCCCCATGACAGTAAAATAGGGGCGGCTTCTCTCAAAACTGCCCCTATGGTCGCGATCGCCGAATCCCCGCTTCCCACCATCAAATTTCTGCAATCTCCCACCTCCCCAGCTTGGGTTGAGCAGGCCATTAGCAACCTCGACATCATTTTGCTCGACCATTCCCACTGCGAGCGCAAGGCGGCAGGAGTTGCCCTAAACCTGATGTGCCGCTACCCCTCCAGCACCAAACTCGTCCGCGAATTGACTGCGATCGCCCAAGAAGAACTCAGTCATTTTGAGCTGGTCAACCAATGGCTAGAGCGCCGAGGCGTCTCCCTGCGGCCCTTACCCGCCCCGCCCTACGGATCTCATCTGGCAGCCCAAGTGCGGCGCACCGAGCCCGAGCGGATGCTAGACTCCCTCCTCGTCTCCGCGCTGATCGAAGCCCGCAGCCACGAACGCCTGGGCTGGCTGGGGCAGCACTGTCCCGATCCTGACCTCGCCAAGTTTTATCGCAGCCTCATGGCATCAGAAGCCCGCCACTACGGCATGTATTGGGTTCTGGCAACCACTTATTACGATCGCGACATCGTCAATGCCCGTCTGCATGAACTCGCGATCGTCGAAAGCCAGATCCTGGCAACGCTCCACCCCGAGCCCCGCATCCATAGCTAACTGCGGTATCAGGGATGCGATCGCAGGGGCCGTTCACCCCCCACGCGATCGCAACGTCCGTTTGCCCACCCTCTAGGCCAAAGAGCAGAGTGTTGTGATTGCCATCTATCCCGGTAGCTTTGACCCCATCACCTTTGGGCATTTAGACATCATCACGCGCGGCAGCCAACTCTACGAAACCGTCGTCGTCGTCGTCTCGACCAATCCCAACAAACAGCCCCTTTTCGATGCTGAGGTTAGAATTCAACAAATTCGTGAATCCGTCGCCCACCTCAGCAACGTCGAAGTCGATAGCTTTACCGGCCTGACCGTAACCTATGCCAGAATGCGAAAAGCAAAAGTGCTACTGCGAGGCTTGCGGGTCTTGTCTGATTTTGAAAAAGAGCTACAAATGGCTCACACCAATAAAACCCTCGCCGAAGATATTGAAACTGTGTTTCTCGCCACCTCCACGGAGTATGGTTTTCTCAGCAGTAGTCTTGTGAAAGAAATTGCTAAGTTTGGGGGGGCAATTGACCACTTGGTTCCCCAGCACGTCGCCCGGGATATTTGCCAATGCTACGCCAAAACCTGATCCCTTCTGGCACCCCGCCCAATCACGCCCCAGAGCCCGGTTCGTCCCCTGACTCCGCCAATGCCAGGGAAGACGATGTGCTTCGGCTCGATATTCAGCAGTCCTTGAATGTGCTGGAAGAAGTGGTGCTGTCAAGTCCACGGATTCCCTTCTCCCGCCGTACGCTCATTGATGAAGACCAGCTCCTAGATCAGCTTGATCGCATTCGCCTGAATTTGCCCCACGTCTTTCGCGAAGCCGTGCAGGTGATGCGCCAGCGCAACGCCATTCTTGAAGAAGCTGAGCGCTACGCCGCCGAAGTCGTCGCCAGCGCCGAGCAACAAGCCGCTCAACGACTCGATGATCTAGGGATCATTCGTCAAGCCGAGCTTGAAGCCCAACATATCAAGCAGCAACTCCAGGAAGAATGTGACGCCCTCAAGGCCCAAACCCTGGCAGAAATTGAGCAGTGGCAAAAGAGCGCTCAAGAAAACTGGGAAATCACTCGCCAAAAGACTGAGGCTGAGTGCGACGCCCTGCGTCAAGAAGCCGACACCTACGCCGCGAGTGTATTGACACACATTGAGCATCAGCTTTCGGATATGTTGCGCGTGGTCACCAACGGACGCGCCGCCCTGAAAAAGCCTCCAGAGGCACCGCCCCCCGAGACCGCCACTCGCAAGCACGAGCCCGCTCCACCCAAGGCGCTGCCACAGCAGGGAAGCGCACCCCAACAGCGCCCACCCCGTCGGGGTCGCAACGGAGGATAACGGACTCGGCAATGCTGAGCTATCTCAAAGGCACCCTCAGCGATGTTCAGAAGCTGGGGGGAACACGGGTCATTGCGACGGTTGAAGTCAACCAAATCGGCTACGACGTACAAATTACGGGGCGTTTTTTGGCACACTTGCCGCCCCTCGGCGAACCAACCCAGGTGTTTTGCCATCTGCACATGCGCGATGAGCAGCCTGTTTTGTTTGGATTTGCCAGCCGCCCAGAGCGGGATTTGTTTCGTCAGTTAGTCAGCGTCAGCGGCATTGGGCCGCAGATGGCCATGGCGCTGCTCGACACGCTGGGGTTTCAAGACCTGATTCAGGCGGTGGTGTCTGGCAATACGCGACTGTTGTCTCGGACGCCGGGGGTGGGGGCCAAAACCGCCGATCGCATCGTGTTGGAATTAAAGAGTAAGCTGGCGGAATGGCGACAGCAGTCGGGGCTTGCGATCGCGCCGGGCAGCGGCCCTATTTCGACGGTGCAAGAGGAGGTCGAGATGACCTTGTTGGCGCTGGGGTATACCAGTGGCGAGATTCAGAAAGCGCTGCAAACCCTGGGGCAGCGCACGACCCTGGCAAAAAATAGCGACCCTGAGGCTTGGATTCGGGAGGCGATCGCGTGGCTGAGTCAGTAGGATTCGGAGGTGCTGTGATCCCCCGGATTGCCCTCGACAACTGCTGAAAAGCCTGCCATCCTGTGATATGATAAATAACCCTGTCTGACACTTTCAATCCACGCAGTTTTGACCTATGACTCTGCTACAAGAACGGAAACAAGAGCTGATCTCTGAATATCAGGTACACGAAACCGATACTGGATCGGCAGAAGTTCAGGTTGCGATGCTGACCGAACGCATCAACAAGCTCAGCACTCACCTGCAATCCAACAAAAAAGATTACTCCTCTCGTCGGGGTCTGCTGAAGATGATTGGCCGCCGCAAGCGCCTGCTGGCCTACATCTATAAGAAAGATTCCACCCACTATCGGGAACTGATTACACGCCTGGGTATCCGGGGCTAACCTGGCCGACACCTGAAAGATTCTTCGATTCTCTTCAGACTTTTTGAGCAACCCCTATGCCTGCCGATTCTGATCGCGATCGCCTCCCCTTTGAGCCCAGCCGCAAGCGCAAGAAGGCTGAAAAAACGTCGTCAGCATCTCCGGTGGTGACATCCGTCGAGAAAAAGCCCAAAGCGATCGCCCAGACCCGTCGTGCAGACGCCAAGATTCCGGAAGTAGTCAGCCAGAGAATGTTTCGTCGAATGCTGGCGTTTTCAGGTGTACCTACGGGGCTAGGGGTTGTTGTCTTTTTTGCCAGTTATGTGATTATCGTGCGCCACATTGCGGATCTCCCCAATGTGGCTGTTTTGCTGGTCACGTTAGGCTGCTTTGGCCTAGGCGTGGTGGGCCTGAGCTATGGAGCGCTCTCGGCTTCGTGGGATGAAAAGCAACCCGGCGGATTGCTGGGGTTTGCGGAGTTCAAAGCCAACGCAGGCCGGTTGTTTGGGGCTTGGAAGCAGGCGCGGGAAGAGCGCAGCGGTGAGTCTTGATCTTCGGGTTTAGAACCCCGGCAAATCACAGGTTTAAAAGCAGTTTTGAATGATGGGCAGATGAGTTTTACCCCGTGGGGTAATGCGTCTGCTCGTGTTTTTTGGGGTTGTATCAAGTCCGGTTGCTTACCCATAAATAGAATTCCTGGAACCTTTACAGAGTTG
>JACYME010000054.1 GCA_015272155.1 Leptolyngbyaceae cyanobacterium T60_A2020_046 | reverse complement strand
TTGGCGATTTTGCTGGGCCTAGATGCGCGGCTCCAGCGCTTTGATGCCCAGTCGTGGAAAGACCAGTCGTGGAAAGAATAAACGGCGTGTTCCTCCACAAAAAAGGGTGCTGTCTAGGCACCCTAAATCGACATATCTTTCCGGTTGAGCGGCAGCAGATTGACTTGAACGATACACGAAAAGACTCTCAACTGTCCGCTCCAACCGGGTTGTTAGCTGGCTGGCAGCAACCGAGTTACTGATCATCAATCCAATCGCTGCACAGTTCACAAAACGAATCAGCTTCATTGTCTATTGACTTTACCCAATCAGGATAGCTAGAAAGATTCATCTCCTTTTCCCACTCTCGTAGAAAGGAAACGTATGGCTCATCACATCTGGGGCAGTAATGCACGCCATATTCTGCTATGCAGTTAAAACAGTGCGCCACTCTAGGATATTTTGCTGTTGGATCGGGAACAGCTATTGCTTCCTCATCGCACATTTCACAGGTGAAGTAGTGATAATCAATCCATTTTTCTTTCGGGTCTGAAATTGGTATGCCTTCTGTTCTCATGTGCTGAATGTAGAACAGATAAGCCATTGACAGAGTTCGATAAGTGCTTTGACTTTCTAAGTCATCAATCTCTATTCCATTTTCAGCAAGTTCCTCTTCACGAGCCTCATCAAGCTTGTCTAGCTCAGTTTTGAGACTTAAGCCCAATTCTTCAGCTACAAAGTTATCTAGGAAAACAAAAGCAGCAGCTAAAAACTCTTTAACTTCATCTGGATTGAGAGCAACTTCCTTATGCTCGATTGAATTTCTAGCTTTTCGCAAAGCATCTAATGCTCCACCTAGCTTATATTTTCCCGATTCCTGCCTTTCTGCGTACTGGAAAAATAGTAGCTTGGCTTCTTTAACTAAAAGATCGATCGCTTCGTCAGTCCCTACTGTATTGCCATTTTTCCGATAGATTAATGACTCATTATGTTTGGCAAGTCTTGCTTTTAGAAAAAGTTCAACAGCGTGAAAAACGTGCAAAATCACATACTTCCAATCTGTATTTCTCCTGCCATGAAGGTGATGTTCTACGCCATGAACAAGAGAATCCATTGCATTCTCTTCAAGCTTTACGACTAATTTCTGCTGGGTTGAGGTTGTCTCGTTTATCATTTCTATTTCGCTGCTGCCTGAATTTCAGTTTAACGTGTTACTCAAGTCGCCTCACCCTGCAATTACGAGAAAAATGCCTAACTCAGAATATCAAGCAACCAACAGATAACCTTGATATGCTGCCACCACCCGTAACCGAAGCCAGCCAACTATTTATTAGCCTGTGTCATTTTGGCAATTGCCCTACTACAACTTTATGCGCCCTTGCTTCTATCAAACCATTCGTGTACTCAAATTTTCTGAAAACAAAAATCCTTCGGAATCCTAGCTCTTAGGCTTTTCAAACAAAGATTTATTATTTACTTTAAACCGAACTGAGCCTTTGTTACCAACTTATTATCCTGGAACATAGCATTCATATTTGAGCCATCAGCATTTTGCCATGAGTACATAACTGTTACTGGAGTTCCTGGCACCTCAACTCTACTTGATTCTTGTCCTGGCTCACCTATAATTCCGCTTACCTCTTCATAACTCATGCCATTTTGTAGACGGTTGTACTCATCAAAAGTCACCATGGTTGGTGCTGTAATATTTGGAATTGCGATGTTACCAGGACTTTGTGTTCTGGGAGAAGGATCAGAACCTTTTCCTAAAGTCCACCACATTATTAGGGCGAATAATAAGAAGAAAATGATTCCTATCCATTGAACTATTGGATTATTTTCAGAGGAAGAGTTGAGCAAGCTAAGTAAATTGTCAGTCTTTTTAGGAGATTGATCTGACCTTGAGCCAAGCTGAGATTGCTTAGAAGAAGTTTTACTAGAATATCTTGGTCGTCCTGAATCAGCTTTGAAAGTAGATTTTGAACTATTACTTTTGGTAACTGAAGAGCTAGCACTGTGAGGAATAGCAGAACTTTTTGTGCTTGAAGATTCTAATTCCTTTGATTCTGACGTTTGCTTTTGACTAAGTCGGGTATGGCTGCGGTGCCTTCAAGTTGATAATCTGGCTCCAAACAGGGACCTCATCATCTGCTTGTCTCCCAAAGATTTGAAGAGTATTGATTCCGGATACGTTAAGCTTCAGGACACCGCTACGAATCAATTCAACCAAACTGTCTTGGTTAGGTACTTCATTGGCTTCAAGCATGACCCTCAAGCAGTCATCCTTGCGACTAACTTTTGCAGTTACCCCTTTAGGCTTGAGATTACGATTTATCAATGCTGCAATGGCACTTGGATTTCCTTGTTTCGCAAGTTCGAGCGGGTTCTGCTGAGACATCTAAAAAAACCTTGGACTTTGATTGAGTGATTTTGCTCTGTTATAGCAACACGAATGTACTTATGCCCATAAATCGAACATGGTGACCGTTAGACTCTGAACACGAATAAGTAACTTGGCAGTGCCCCCCAACCGATGACTCAGCTAGCTAACACTCAATGTAGGAGCGAAGGAGTGGGATGCTTGACCACCCCAGCCATCACTTACTGAGGCGCGATCGCGATCGTTTCTACGGTTTCTGTGTGGGAAACCATCGCCGCCGCTTGCTCCGCGATCGCGGCCTTCAACAGAGGCGTATGGGTAATCGAATCATTTGCCAGGGTAAACAACGGATTCGACAAAATTCCTGCCAAAGAAGTTGCCACTAGGGCCACCACCAAGCTCACCTGCAAGGGACGCATTCCCGGCAAATTCCACCGCATGGGGGGGTAGTTCTTCACAGAGTCCGACATTTCCTGGGGCTCTTTGACCACCATCATCTTGATGACACGGATGTAGTAGTAGATCGAGATCACGCTTGTGATCAGGCCAACCAAGACCAGACCATAGGCCCCCGCCTGCCAGCCCGCCCAGAAAATGTAGAGCTTCCCAAAGAAGCCAGCCAGGGGTGGAATGCCACCCAGGGAGAGCAGGCAGATACTGAGCCCCAGGGTCAGCAGAGGATCCTTCTGATAGAGGCCGCTATATTCGCTGATCTGATCGGTGCCCGTCCGCAGGGAGAACAGAATCACGCAGGTGAAGCCCCCCAAGTTCATAAACAGATAGACCAGCAGGTAGAACACCATGCTGGCGTAGCCCGCTTCGGTGCCCACAATCAGGCCAATCATCACAAACCCGGCCTGGGCAATGGAGGAATAGGCCAGCAGGCGCTTCATGCTGGTTTGGGCTAGGGCAACCACGTTCCCCAAGACCATGCTGAGGATGGCGAGGGCGGTAAACACAAAGTGCCACTGTTCTGACACGAGGGGGAATACAGAAACCAGTAGGCGAATTGCCAAGGCAAACCCGGCAGCCTTGGAGCCCACGGACAGGAAAGCAACGACGGGCGTCGGTGAGCCCTCGTATACGTCGGGCGTCCATTGGTGAAAGGGTACGGCGGCAATTTTGAAGGCGATGCCCGCAATCACAAACACAAGGGCGACCACCAGGCCAATGGGGGCGTCGCTACTGTCGGCAGCGAGCTGGGCCGCGATCGCGCTCAACCGCGTTTGCCCGCCAGACAGCCCATAAAGCAACGACACGCCGTACAAAAAGATGGCCGAACTCGCCGCCCCAATCAGCAAATACTTCAGCGCCGCCTCATTAGAACGCGGATCGCGCTTCATGTAGCCCGTCAGCAGATAAGACGAAATACTCAGAGTTTCTAGAGCAACAAAGATGGTGACCAGTTCATCGGCCCCGGACAGCACCATGCCGCCCAGGGTCGCGGTCATCAAAATGACAATAAACTCCGCCAGGGAGGTGCCAGATTGCTCAACATAGCGAATCGACATCGGCACCGTAATCATGGCTGAGAGCACGATGATGCCTCGAAAGACGACGCTGAGGGCGTCGCTATTGAAGCCTCCCAAGAAGGCAATGGGGTTGGCGGTGTCCCATTGGTAGACGAGTGCCACGATCGCGGCAAACAGTCCGGCGATCGCGAGGTAAGGGGTCCAACGGCTAGAGGCGCGACCGCCAATCAGGTCGCCAACCAGCACCGTAATCAGTGTGATGATGACGATGCCCTCGGGCAAAATTGCGCCTGCATTGAGCTGCGCCGCAAGTGCTGAAAAGTCCATGAATGCTGACTTCTCCCTGGTGATCCTGTCTGAACGTGCAGTGTACCTGCATTGTAGAAAGGCGATGCCCAATTCGCATCGCTTCGGCTGCCAAATCAGCTTTGACAGACGCTATAGCCGAAGCCGAATATTACGGCTTCCTGTGGCATCTTACCTTTTCTTCCTGCCCCTTCGCCGCTTCTCAGAAATTCCCTTCTCAAGGCGGAGAAGCACCTGAATAGCGAGCATTTGGGGGCGATCGTTAAAAACATTTTCAACATTTCATCTGCAAGAGTGCAGTACAAATGCGTTATAGATGTCATAACTCCTCACAGGGGCAACCGCGTCCTGCGATGCAACTTCCATCGATTTCGTCAATCCAGTTAATTGGTAAAGATGTGGTAGGAGTGAAAAGCATTGCCGCCTTTCGAGGCTTACTGTGAAGGAGATGGGGCTCCCAGTGTCGCGATCGCCCCTTTTGGTTCCTTTTTCCCACGTTTTGCTGTCATCGTCGCCTAAGCACCCCTCCGTCTCGCCCTATGTCTACGCTCGTCATTGTCGAATCGCCAACCAAAGCCAAAACCATCCGCAACTACCTCCCTCGCGGGTATCGGGTTGAGGCGTCGATGGGGCACATTCGAGATTTACCGCGATCGGCCAGCGAAATTCCCGCCGCCGTCAAGGGCGAAAAGTGGGCCCAGTTGGGCGTCAACCCCGACGCCGATTTTGAGCCCCTGTACGTGGTGCCCAGCGATAAAAAAAAGGTCGTCAAAGCCTTAAAGGATGCCCTCAAAGAGGCCGATGAACTCGTCCTCGCGACTGACGAAGACCGAGAAGGGGAAAGCATTAGCTGGCACCTCCTACAGGTGTTGAAACCCAAGGTGCCGATCAAGCGCATGGTCTTCCACGAGATTACGGAGGACGCGATCCAGCGTGCCCTAGACAACTGCCGATCCATTGACGATCAGCTCGTGCGGGCACAGGAAACGCGCCGCATCCTTGATCGCCTGGTGGGCTATACCCTCTCGCCACTGCTGTGGAAGAAAATTGCCTGGGGGCTATCGGCAGGGCGCGTGCAGTCTGTGGCGGTCAAGCTATTGGTGGAGCGCGAAAAGGCCCGCCGCGCCTTTCGCAAAGGCGCCTACTGGGATCTCAAGGCCGCCTTGCTCAAAGGGGCAGAACCCTTTGAGGCCAAGCTGATCAGCCTGGATGGCACCCGCCTGGCAAATGGCAGCGACTTTGATGAAAATACGGGACAGATTGCCGCTGGGCGCAACGTGGTTTTGCTGGATGAGGCCCAGGCAACGGCGCTACAGGCTCGCCTGCGCGATCGCGACTGGACGATCGTAAATCTAGACGAGCGCCCCTCAACCCGCAAACCCTCCGCCCCCTTCACCACCTCTACCCTGCAACAGGAGGCCAACCGCAAGCTGCGCCTTTCTGCCCGCGACACCATGCGTGTTGCCCAGAGCCTCTATGAGCAGGGCTACATCACCTACATGCGAACGGACTCCGTTCACCTCTCACAGCAGGCAATTTCTGCCGCGCGGGACTGCGTGGAGCAGCGCTATGGCCGCGACTATCTGAGCCCCAAACCCCGCCAATACGCCACCAAGAGCAAGGGAGCCCAGGAAGCCCACGAAGCCATTCGTCCCGCAGGCAGCACCTTTCGCACCCCCCAAGAAACGGGGCTCAGCGGTCGAGAACTATCGCTCTATGACCTGATCTGGAAGCGCACCGTCGCAACGCAGATGGCAGAGGCGCGGCAAACCCACATCACAGTGCAGATCGAGGTCGAGAATGCGGTGTTTCGGGCGTCGGGGAAGCGCATCGATTTTCCTGGCTTCTTCCGCGCCTATGTGGAGGGCTCGGATGATCCCGATGCGGCGATCGAAGATCAGGAGGTGCTGCTGCCAGTGTTGGCGGTGGGCGATCGCGTCAATTGTTCGGAATTAGAAGCGATCGGTCACGAAACCCAGCCCCCCGCCCGCTATACCGAGGCAACCCTTGTTAAAACCTTGGAAAGTGAAGGCATTGGCCGACCCAGCACCTACGCCAGCGTCATCGGCACCATCATCGATCGCGGCTATGTCCAGGCCAACGGCAACAGTTTGGTGCCCACCTTCACCGCCTTCGCCGTCACGGCGCTGCTGGAAAAGTATTTCCCAGACTTGGTGGATGTGGGCTTTACCGCCCGTATGGAGCAGACCCTAGACGAAATTTCGACCGGGGAAGCGGAGTGGTTGCCCTACCTGCGTGAGTTTTATGGGGGCGATCGCGGCCTAGAACACCAAGTTCAAGAACAAGAAACCCAAATCGACCCCGCTGAAGCCCGCACCGTCGATCTCGCGGGTCTGGAAGCCAAGGTGCGCATCGGTCGCTACGGCCCCTACGTCGAACTCGAAAACGGCAGTGGCCCCGTCAAAGCATCAATTCCTCAAGATGTTTCCCCCGCTGACCTCGACGCCGAGCAGGTGGAAGTCCTACTGCGCCAAAAAACCGAAGGCCCTGACAAAATCGGCCTTCATCCTGAAACCGGCGAACCCATCTTTGTCCTAATTGGAGCCTACGGCCCCTATGTGCAGCTCGGCGAAGCCACCGAAGACAACCCGAAACCCAAGCGCGCCTCTTTGCCCAAGGGCGTGGGGCCTGATCAGGTCACCCTCGAAATGGCCACCGGGCTACTGGCCCTGCCCCGCACCCTTGGCGTTCATCCTGAAACCGGAGCCCCCATCAAAGCCAGCCTAGGCCGCTTTGGCCCCTACGTCGTTCACGACCAAGGCAAAGTCGGCAAGGACTATCGATCCCTCAAAGCAGAGGATGATGTCCTCACCGTCACCCTAGAGCGGGCGCTAGAGTTGCTGGCCCAACCCAAGGCGCGGCGGGGGCGGGGCAAGGCCGCCCCCTTGCGCGAGTTAGGGGCTCACCCCGACGATGGTGAAATGATTGCCATCTACAATGGCCCCTATGGGCTATACGTCAAGCATGGCAAGGTCAATGCTTCGCTGCCTGAGGGCAAAAAGCCTGAAGACATAACCCTAGAACTCGCCCTGGAGCTGATTCAGGCGAAGGCTGGGGCCAAGAAGGGAGGCCGCCGCAGTACGGCAAAAACGAGTACGGCGAAATCCGCCACGGGGACAAAATCAACGGGGACAAAGTCAACGCAGGCAAAGTCGTCGAGCAGCAAGGCCGGAACCACGAAATCCACTACGACGAAGCGG
>JACYME010000166.1 GCA_015272155.1 Leptolyngbyaceae cyanobacterium T60_A2020_046 | reverse complement strand
TGATGACGCGCCCTGAATGATGACAGCCGCTAGCGTGCCAATCCGACCCTCAACGTCTTCCCTCACCGCTCGGCCCTTTTTAAAATGGGCAGGCGGAAAAGGGCGATTGCTGGAGCAATATCAGACTTACTTTCCGCAGCGATTTCGTCAGTATTACGAGCCCTTCTTAGGTGGTGGGGCGGTCTTTTTCCATCTGTTTGGTGGGGCGCGGTCGGCGGTGCTCGCGGATCTCAATCCAGAGCTGGTGAATGTGTATCGCTGCGTCCAGCACGATGTGGAGCGGGTAATCGATCGCTTGCAAATCCATCAAGAACGCCACTGCGCCGAGCACTACTACGCGGTGCGGGCACAGACGCAATTAACCTGTCCATGGCAGCGGGCGGCGCGGCTGATCTACCTCAACAAAACCTGCTTTAACGGCCTCTATCGTGAGAATTCTAAGGGAAACTTCAATGTGCCCCTGGGGCAATATAAGCGTCCGAAAATCTGCGATCGCGAGACCTTGCGTAATGCAGCGGCGGCGCTCCAGGTGGCTCACATCGTTGAAGAACCCTTTACTGCGGTGGGCGATCGCGCCCAGGGCTCAACGGATTTTGTCTACTTTGATCCGCCCTATCACCCTATCAGCGCCACCAGCAACTTCACGGGCTACAGCCGCTATGGATTTCGCGCTGCGGATCAGGTGCGCCTGCGCGATGTGTTTTCAGAGCTGGCCGATCGCGGCGTGCAAGTGATGCTGTCAAACTCAGACTGTGAGCTGATTCGCGACCTATATGCTGAGTTCCACATCCACGAAATTTGGGCGGCGCGGGCCATCAACTCCAACGCGCGGCGGCGTGGCAAAATCACTGAGTTGCTGATTACGTCCTATCCGGTGCCGTGATCAGCGGAAAGGGCTGATGGCGCAGGGTACAGGGCACAGCGGCGACGCAAACCGCCGCAATCGCATCCTCGGCGACCTCCCAAGTTGACACCGTCCACGCTGAGACTGCCAGATTGGGCGCGATTGCGGGGCTCCTCAGATGTGGTTCCGGCTGCCACCCCACTTCCACCCGCTGCATGGGATAGCTCAACCCTTGACCAATCGCCTTCAAGTGCGCCTCTTTGACCGTCCAGTAGGCCAAAAACTGACGCAGGCGTTCGGTCGGCTCAGGGGAAAGGGTGGCTCGTTCGCAGGGGGTGAGACAGCGCTGCTCTAGCCCGTCTAAATGGCGCCGGGGCAAAATCTGCTCTACATCTACGCCAATGGCGCGATCGCGACTCACCCCATACACTACCCAGTCGCCGCTGTGGGCCAGGTTAAACTCCAACGCTGGATGCGATAGGCTTGGCTTTCCCTGAGGGCCATAGGTCAGGGTAAGGGCATCGGGCGCACAGGCCAGATAGCGGCTCAACAGCAGCCGCAGCCCGCCTCGGCTGACAATAAAACGAGCGCGATCAGCACTGCGAAACAGGCGATCGGCGCGAGCCTGTTCATCCGGCGCGAGCCACGCCCACCATTGGTCAAGATAAGGATACGCAGCAGCAATCCCAAGGGTGAAAATTTCCGCTGTGCCCAAGGCTGGTAGCGCGATCGTAGTGCTGAATCGTCGCTGATCTGCCAAATGCGATCGCTCACCTTCTGACACGGGTCGCTGTGCCTCTATCCTTCGTGGCAGATTGTCCCATGGAGAGCGACTACACTGTAATAGAACTTAAAGAACACCTCCAGGGGGTTGTCCTGTGCAGGCTTCTCGCGTTTCATCTAGAGTAGCGTCCCCCCCTCGGCGGGCCACGGTTCCGGCACTTCCGCCCAGGGTCTGCATTGTGGGCGGCGGTTTTGGAGGGCTTTACACTGCCCTGTCCTTGGTGCGCCGCAGTCGGCATCACGGTCAGGTTTGTACAATCACGCTGATCGAACCCCGCGATCGCTTCCTGTTTACGCCGCTGATGTATGAGTTGCTCAGCGACGAACTCAAACCCTGGGAAATTGCCCCGAGCTACGGCGAACTGCTGCACCAAACCGGGGTGAAGCACCTTCAAACTCGGGTGCAGCGCTGGCACCTTGACCACCGCACCGTGCATCTCGAAACCGGAGACCGCCTTGAGTACGACTATCTGGTGGTGGCAACGGGCAGCCAGGAGCCACCCCTATCGCTGCCGGGCTGGCGTGAGCACAGCTATCGCTTTCGCACCCTGGCAGATGTCGCCCGTTTAGAAGATCGCCTGGCGAATCTGGAAGCCTCTGATCGCGCACAAATTCGCGTCGCGGTGGTGGGCGGCGGCCCCAGCGGGGTAGAGCTAGCCTGCAAAGTGAGCGATCGCTTGGGCACGCGCGGCGTCGTGCGCTTGCTGGAACGGGGCGATCGCATCCTTAAACCCTTTGCCCCTCGGCTCCGGCGCACCGCCCTGCGCGCCTTGGCCCGACGACGGGTGCAGCTTCAATACCACACCGAGGTCAGCGCGATCACGGCGGATACGCTAACCTACCGAACGAGCGATCGCGCCCCCGAGACACAGCCCGTGGATCTCGTCATCTGGGCCGCAGGCACACAGCCGACCCCGTGGCTGGGCACAGAACCCGGCGGAGAAACGCTGCCTAAGGCCGTGCAGGCCACGCTGCAATTGCCCAGCTATCCCGAAGTATTGGTGGTGGGCGATCAGGCTCAGATGCCCTGGCAGCGCGATCGCCCCGCCCCCCGCACCGCCCAAGCGGCCTATCAAGCGGCGGAAGTGGTCGCCCATAATTTAGTGGCACTCATGCAAGGGCGATCGCTCAAGTCCTTTCGCTATTTGCACCTGGGCGACATGATGACCCTCGGCAAAGGGAATGCCCTCGTGTCGAGCTTTGGCCTCGTCTTCAGTGGCGCGATCGCGGGATTGGTTCGTCAGGTGGTGTACCTCCAGCGATTGCCCACCCTCCATCACCGCTGGCAGGTACTCACCCATCGTGTGCGCACGGCACTGGGGAGCCTGATGGGCTTTTTGTTCAAAGGATGATGAGGCGATCTCGCTATGATGCGTTCTCGCTTAGAGAGTGGGATCAGGTCGGGTGATTCGATGACGCCCTCAGACAACGAATCGCTTCGAGCATTCCCCGTGCTTTATTGAGCGTTTCCTGGTACTCACTGTCAGGATTGGAGTCGGCCACTAGGCCCGCCCCCGCCTGCACGCTGATGTGACACTGGCCGTCTGGGGTGGGCTGCACCACCATGGTGCGAATGGTAATTGCTGTGTTGAGCTGCCCTTCAAAGTCGTAGTACCCATAGACGCCAGAATAGGGGCCTCGGCGATCGGGTTCCAGCTCGTGAATGATCTGCATCGCCCGGATTTTGGGCGCACCGCTGACGGTGCCCGCTGGGAAGCAGGCTTTCAGCAGATCCCAAGCCGTTTTTCCTGGCGCGAGGCGACCCACCACATTACTGACGATGTGCATCACGTGGGAATAGCGCTCGATTTCCATCAACTCATCAACGGTAACGCTACCGCTTTCACAAACTCGCCCCAGGTCATTGCGCCCCAGGTCAACCAGCATGACGTGTTCAGCAATTTCCTTAGGATCTTGCCGCAGTTCGGTTGCATAGGCTTCATCGGCTTGGGGCGTTTTGCCGCGCGGGCGCGTCCCGGCAATGGGGCGCACGGTCGCGACAATGCCCTCCTCCCCCGTCGCCGCGTGTTCTGCCTTGACCATCACCTCAGGGCTGGAGCCGATCAGTTGCCAATCCTTGAAGTGGAAGTAGGCCATGAAGGGGGAGGGATTCACCAGCCGCAGCGATCGATACAGGTCGAAGGGATCGCCCGGATACTGGGTCGAAAGCCGCTGGGAAATGACAACCTGGAAAATGTCGCCCGCCCGGATGTAGTCCTTGGCCTGCTGAACGGCGTTACAAAAGGCTTCGCGGGTGCGGTTGCTGACAAACTCAATGGGCGGCGCATCGCTTTGGGCGGGCGATCGCCAGCCCAGCAGTGGCTCCAACCCTTGCAGTGGCGACATCAGCTTTTGAACGAGCTGAGCCACACGATCGCAGGCCGCTTGATAGGCCGTCGCTAAATCTTGGCCGGGGGTTCTGAGGTCGGCATAGGCGATCGCCCAGATTTTGCGCTTCACCTGATCAAAAATCAGCAAGTTATCGACCTGCATCCATACCCCATCGGGTAGTTCTGTCTCGGCGGTGCGATCGTAAACCGTCACCGTCGGCTCGATCCACCGAATCAGCTCATAGCCCCAAAATCCAAACAATCCGCCAATACCGGGCGGCAACTCCGGCACCTTAACGGGCTGATAGGGAGCCAAACACTGGGGCAAAATCTCGAAGGGATTGCCTTGGTAGGTTTTGACGGTGCCATCTCGATAGGTTTGCGTCGTCGTTGCACCCCGACTTTCCAGCACCCACAGCGGGTCGCCCCCCAGCAGGCTATAGCGCCCCAGGGTTTCGCCCCCCTCGACCGATTCCAGCAAAAAGCTGTAAGGTTGCCCCGCACACACCTTATGCCACGCCGAAACCGGAGTATCCAAATCAACTGCCAGCTCTTGATAGACGGGCACGAAGTTGCCCTGGGTGGCAAGCTGAGTGAATTGCTCAAGGGTCGGAAAGGCCATAGGGTTCAGGTTCAGGCAATCTGCCTACGCGGTAGGCTTTCTATTCTATGGGACGTGGTTTCCGGTCGGCGAATCTGGGAGAAAAAGACCAGGGTGCGATCGCGCACAAATGTGTCGGGCGCACCATTGTGACGCATCAATTGTATTGACGGCAAAACGGTTGCGAGACGGGAATCATCGCCCACCGAAGAGGCCGCACAGCACCCCCTGGAAATCGCGCCCAAAATCTCCGGTTTCTGTCGGAGACTGCATTGGCTGGCAGAGGATGACCTAAGCAACCGGGGATCTAGCCCATCGTGTTTCAGCGTGGGGTGTAGCGCGCCCGTGCTATGGAGGATTTCCCTAAAGCCCGACTCCTACAAACACCGCAAAGGCGCAGCAATGCCACGCCTTTACCAAACCGTATCCAGACATTCAGACGGATGAGCCTACACTTCGTAAGGAGCTTTACCGCTGAACTTGATGGTCGCCGGATCAGGATTCTTGCCGATGTTGCGACTCACGCTGCCGACTGCCTCACGACCTTCGTTCACCTTCTCAGGGAAGACGCCGTCGGCGGGGTGCAGATACTGGGTTTCGCCGTTGGGCAGCACGCGATAGATCTTGTAATTGTCGATTTTGGGCTTGAACTTGGTGCGCAGTTGGGTGCCCAGCGCCAAGCACTGCTCTTTGCGCGCTAGGTATAGCAGATTATCGCCTTCGTTCATGATGGCCGCGCCACCCGTCGGCATTTCAAACACCTGCTCTTTGCTGCTCGTCCAGGTGATTGCGTACTTTTCTTCGACTTCAGCTTTTGTTAAAAGGCCGCCAGTGCTGCCGCCAAATTGGGGAGTTTGACCAGTCAGAGTTTCTGCCATTGATGCTATCTCTCAACCGTTTTGTCGGCATCGTATCACCGTGGCTGGTAGAGTATATCGACTTATTGAGGAAGTGTAACAGTTCTTCAGAAGGGGAAGATCGCTGCTAGATAAGGGATCCAGGGTTTGGGGGAGGGATGGGGTGCGGTGGGGAGGGTGGTTAGACTGGGAGGGAATTAGAGGTTCAGGTATTGTTCGAGGCCGTCGAGCATCATCTGCACGGCCAGGATGATGAGCAACATCCCCATGAGGCGCTCGACGGCGAGGGCACCCCGGCGTCCGAGGCGCTGAAACAACCAAGGCGAAGTCCACAGGATGGTGCCCGCGATCGCAGAGGATAGGGTGAGCGCCAGAAACCAGTTGAGCAACAGGTCGGGATTGCTTTTGGCCAGCACAAGCAGGGCCGCGATCGCGCTGGGGCCAGCAATCAGGGGCATGGCGATCGGCACAATAAAGGGCTCGGTTTCTAGGGTGGTGGGCATGGTGGAGCGATCAGGAAAGACCATGCCTAGGGCAATGAGAAACAGCACGATGCCGCCTGAAATCCTTAAGGTATGGGGCGACACGCCCAAAAATGAGAGAAGTTGATTGCCGCATAGCAAAAAGACAATCAGCACCCCATAGGCAATTAGCGCCTCTCGCAAAATGATGCGCTGGCGTTTGTGGGGCGATAGCTCAGCCAGCAGGGTGTTGATGGTCACCAGGTTCCCAAAGGGATCCATGATCAGAAATAGCAACACGGCGGCGGAAAAAATGGTCAAGGGGGCTCTCCTATAATGACGGGCGATCGCCCATCAATCTGCCCTCCATCCTAGTGGGACTCTAGCGTAACGGCGATCTCGGGTTTCCCAGTTTGCAAATCAGCTTGCAACGATGCTCCTCATCTATCGTCGAGTATTTCTTGCAATCGGATTGTAATCTTCATGAGACATCACTTGAAGGGGCACAACTTTCCCCTGTATTTGTTGACACAGCATTCGATAGTTGCGCGTCACTGGGATGCGAATCATGTTGTGCTGACTGCGGAGCTTTTTGCCCCCCAGTTGGTAATACGGCTTTCCCTGGGACAATTGAGCAATGATTGCGCGAGCCTTGCGGACGATGGGCTTGGGCAAGCCCCGTAAGTTGATGGGATCATCGGCAAAGCTCTCCTTCCAGTGTTGGCGATCGCGGCGGTGACGGCCTAGATTGAGGGCTTCGCAATCGCGGCGACTCCGCTTCAGCGCACAGGTCTGACAGGTTTGCCCAAATCCTTGATGTCCGCAGGCAAATTGCTTGCGGTGCTTTCTTCCCCGAGCCATATCAGTGTCCCAAATCAGCTTGGGGTCAAAAACAGGCGCGTTATGGGCGATCGCTGAGTCCCTGTTAGCGAAATCACCTCACCCTATCCGTAGGGTTACGGTTCGGTTGGCATCCTCCAACCGGCGATCGCCCCGCACCACCAAAGGCATCGGCGAGGCAATGACGCCCTAAAAGCCCCAGGTTCAACCGCATTTCCCTGCAATCCCCAAAGATTTGCCGCAGGGAAAGCCTATGCACCATCGAGGCAATTCGCAACCCCTCACTTTTCTTCGGGGTGATCAGACTCAGGGCTATGAAGCCCGAGTTCATTGATGCGGCGAATCATACGATGCAAACGCCCAAAGTGTCGGTGATTGAAGTGAAACACAATGCGCGGCAGCGCTTCCGTTTCGTCCCCCTTTTCTGCAGAGAGCGCCGCGCTGGCCTCAATCTTGCCTGACACCACAATGTCGCTAAATTCCGTGTTGAGCACGTCCAATAGACGCTCGGAGGGGGGGCACTTGAGGCGAATGACCAAGCGATCGCCCACATACCGACTGGAGTGATACACCCGATAAAAATCAGACACCACCTGACACGCTTCTTCCACACTGTGAGTGATGCGGTATAGCTCCACATCGTCGGGGCTAATCAAGCCCTTGCCCAACAGTTGCGATCGAATGTA
>JACYME010000023.1 GCA_015272155.1 Leptolyngbyaceae cyanobacterium T60_A2020_046 | reverse complement strand
AAATCGAAATTGATCAGGCGCGCAAGGAACGGCAGGTAGCCGAAATCACAGAAACCGATTACTTCCAAGAGCTGACCCAAAAGGCCCGGGATCTCCGGCAACGGCGAACCTAATTGGCACGCTAAATTGGCCGGTCTACCCAGCACAATCGCCCATCGGAGGATGAGATGAACGCCCGAAATTTGCCATGGGTCGCGATCGCCATTGGGCTTGCGATCGCCGGATGCAGCCAAGCTTCCACCACCAGCCCTAGCAACTCAGATCCTGATTCTCCTGACGCCGTGAGCGCTGAGCCCGTGGCTGAACCTCGCCCTGACACAACTGAGCCTGACTCCGAGGCAGCCCCCACGAGTCCCCTGCCTAGCGATACGGTGATGCTGCAAACCGTCGTTGACGAGGCTGCGCGTCTGGACTGGTGCGATGGATTCTTTCAGCCCGAGGTCGCTAGTGCCGAATCGCAGGTCTATCGCTTGGGCGATCGCGCGCTGGTTGAACTGCGCTGTGCCCGTGCCGCCTACCAACTGGTCTACGCCTACAGCGTTTTTCAGCCCGATGGCACCCTCCAACCCCTGCGGCTAGACGTGTTTTATCCCAATGAATCGGGCCAGTTTGTGCGCACCCGTGAAACAACCGTAGGCGGTCTTGCCGACTTTGACCCCGCGACGGGGCTGCTCACCCTGTTCAGCAAGGCACAGGGCATCGGCGACTGTGGTTCCTTGGCAGAATATCGCTGGACAGGACGCGAACTGTCCTTAGAAACCTTCCGCTATCAGGACTGTGGTGACCCCACCGAATCCGTCCTTGACCCCATCGAATATCCCCTCATTTATCCTTGATACCCGACCCAAGTGATGTGAGCAGGTTGCCAGATGGCGTTGCGATCGCCCACAAAATAAAACTGCGCCCATCTCATCTCATCTCATCTGAGCGCAGTCCTTCATATAGTGAATCCAGATAAGAATGCGACAAACGGAGAACTGCATTACCTGAACGGCAAAGGGCTTGCCTGTCTCAAGCACAATTGGAATGACTATAGTTCCGTCTTTTCGATAGGCAGAAACAGTCCAGCCGCAGGGCAACGTAACCGCAAGATGGCACTACGGGCCAAGGAGGTGCCTCATTTTCCCTCCGGCTAAACCGCTCTCAAGGGCTGGATGGGCTTGGCTTTCAGAGGAGTGCGATCGCGGCCCGATGCCATCGGCATTGGCAGCCCCCGCTGACTCGCAACCCATCACGCGCCCGCCAACCCCTACACCACATCAAAGGTGAGGGACAGCGCCGCCAGCTCGCGGGCGTCAATAGGCTGGGTTGTTGTGGAGCGGGTGCCTGAGGTGCCCCGGGTTGCCCCTGAGGCATCCTGAAGCAGTTGCCCTACCACCTCCGTAGGATCCCCGAGTCCCACTGGGCCATCGGACACGCCAGAGCGAGTGGCAAATTCCCGCAGCGTCCGCAGCGCACCATCCAGCGGACTGGTGCTCGCCACGATCAGCACCTCCGTCCGCCCCGTGGGTTCTTGGGTCACGAGCCGGAAGCTATCGCGAGTGGGTTCTGGAATATTCATGCGCTGCCCAGCCCGCAGGCGCATCACCTCCGCCGTCGTTACCCATTGGTTGGGGAAGAGTACGGCCATTTCGCCAGAGGAGTTAATGACCAGGATGCTGAGAAACAGGTCACGGGTCTCGCGGTTTTCGACCTGAAACTGGATGGTTGTGTTGATGGGGATGCGCTCGGTGCGGGTCGCGTCGCTGGGGGCCGGGCTGCGGCTACCGCGAATGGTGAAGGCCGAAGCCGACACCTGGGAGTTGTTTTCAGGCAGGTTCATGGACACGCTGAGGTTGAGGCGCGAGGAACCGGGGTTAAGCATCAGTTTGACGATGCGGGCGGCGAGGAGCGATCGCAATTTTGACCGCAGTCGCGTGATCGCCGCATCTACCCCCTCACCCGCAGCCCCAAAGGAATCGGGCACGCGATCAAGGCCGGGGTAAAACAGTCCCAGGCCCCCTTCTGGCGGCAGGTTGGGTTGTCCGGCCAGTTCTTGGCGATAGTCCGCCGTCATGCGCCCCAAAATATAGTGGACTTCCCCTTGGTTGAGGGGGCCGGCTTGTAGTCGCGGAATCGTTGCGATCGCGCGACTGGCCGCTGCTTCGTCGTTCCCCAAAGATGGATCCAGCCCAATAATCAACGTCACATCCGTCGGTACACCCCGCACCTGCTCTTGCAACAGCGACCCGGCGGACATGGTGTCCTGCAACAGTCGCCCGCGCCCGATCAAGCCCTGGCGATCGGTAATTTGAATCAGCCCGCGCTGCTGCCCGTCGGGATCCACTGCCGACAGCACTGCATCTTGGGTGAAGGCTTCGAGACTGCGGGGATCAATGCCGCCGAGCCAAATTTCAGCCTGGCTACCCTGAATTTTGGTCACCACAGCCTCAGCGGGGGGCGACATCTTTTGGATGAAATACACCGGGCGATTATCGTACTCACTGCCTGGCCTGACCTCAAACTGGGGCTCTTGGCCACTAAAGGAAATCTGATTGGTGGTGCGAGCCACGTTGGGGATGGTGCTGCTGAAGGGCGTCGTACCCGTTTGCTGCCATAGATATTGGGTCATCACGTAGGTAAATGCCCCGGCATAGAAATCCTGGAAGGGGGTGTCGGCGGCGTATTGGTTGCGGCGGGCGGAGGCGATCGCGACGCCTTTGGCAATGCCCGCCCGGCGCTGCTCAATAAATGCCGCTGGCGACAGGTTGAGCCGTGACAGCCAGGTCTCTTGATAGGCCAGCTCTGCGGGGCTCATCTCCAGCGTCGCACCACCCGGACGCGCCCGGACGGTGAGGTTGCCCCGAGTGCCGCCCCCAGAATGGCAGCTATCCAGCACCAGGGTAAAGTTGTCGGACTGGATGGCGGAGGCCAGCAAGAACAGCGTGTGCCCGGTGATGTCTTGCACGATGCCGCCCTGGCGAGGGAAGCCCTGGGGCAAGGGGCTATCGACCGGAACGAGGGTGCTATTAAGGCCGTCGGGGAAGTCGCGATCGGGATCGACCACGCGCGACCCATGCCCCGAAAAGTGAAACACCACCACATCCCCCGGACGTGCCTGGTTGATGAGGTGTTCTTCAAAGGCGGTGAGGATGGCCTGGCGGGTGGCTTGGCGATCGCTAAGTTTGACAATATCGCTGGGGTTAAAGCCAAAGCGATGCACCAGCAGATGATATTGAAGCTCGATATCGTTGACGCAGCCGTTGAGGGGGGCAAAGAGTCTATCCTCGGGATAGGCGTTGATGCCGACCAGCAGTGCTAGCTTGCGGTTCGTGGGCTGGGCCAAGGCATGACCGTAGCGATCGCTCCGCCACAGCACATCTCGATGCGACCAGCCCAGGGTCGCCAAGGTTGCGCCCGCTGCTTGCAAAAACCGCCGCCGCGATGGGTGTCCCATAGTTAATCCGCCGTCCCGTCGGGGATACCGTTCACGCTAAAGCTTACAGCGTTCTCCGCAGGCCTTCCTGAAAACACGACGGATGTTTACCGCTCAGGAATGGCGCACAAATCACGGACAGGTGAGGAGTTGAGCGTCGGGATACTCAGCCGCCAGTTCGCTCCGGCGTTGGGGATTGGGCCGACCGTAGGTTTGCAGGGTGCGGATGGTGTCCGGCGTTGGCGGCTCGTCAATCACCTCAGTGCCCAGGTCACTGAACAGAACGACAGCGTCCAGCACAATCTCGCCCTGGCGATCGCGCTCATACAGGGCCGCATAGTCCTCTGCCACCTGCTGCCATTGGCCTGGCTCGCAATAGCTGCGATCAACTAACACCGTGACCACCGGAGCAGCAAACACCGCGCGAATGATGAAGGCCGCGATCGCGAAAGCAACCCAGCCTAACCCCACAATCGTCAACAGCGATCGATTCAGTTGATTGGTATTCACCGCAACCCCCATCCAGGTGTTGACGGCATTCTAGCAACCATGTCTATCCCCGTGGCCTGGGGCTTATTGATAGTTGGCAATCCGGCCAAAGCTTTCGGGCGCAAGGCTAGCGCCCCCAACCAACACCCCATCAATTTCGGGCTGAGCCATAATCTCGTCAATATTGTCGGGCTTCACCGACCCACCGTATTGAATTGAGACATTGGCATTAGTGAGCTGTTGGCGAATCAAGCCAATCACCCGATTGGCCTCACTCGATTCGCAGGTATCCCCGGTGCCGATCGCCCAAATCGGTTCATAGGCGATGACCAAATTCTGCTGATCCACATCCACCAAGTCCACCGTCAATTGGTTGATGATGACTGACTCCGTTTCTCCCGTGTCGCGCTGCTCCTTGGTTTCTCCCACACACAGAATGGGGGTAAACCCATGACGCTGAGCGGCTTTGAGGCGCAGGTTCACCGTCTCATCCGTTTCCCCGAAGAATTGTCGCCGCTCGCTGTGGCCCACTACCACATAGCGCACGCCCAACTCGCTGAGCATTTCCCCAGAGATTTCGCCCGTGAACGCGCCGCTGTCTGCCCAGTGGATATTTTGTGCGCCCAGCTTGACCCGGCTGCCGTGGAGGTGTTTCGACAGGGCACTTAGAACGGTAAAGGGCACGCACAACACCACTTCCCGGTCTTCCGGGGTTTCGGTGAGTTGGCTCGTAAACCCCTGCAAAAACTCCAGGGCGTCGGCCTGGGTTTTGTGCATTTTCCAATTGCCAGCGATAACTACTTTGCGCACGAGTCTTGATGGGTAAACGATTGAGCGGTGTGCATCATTGCATCCTACAGGCAAAGGTAGCCCGGATCAAATCTCCGGCGGAGAGCGCAATGATGACCAAACGGGGCGGTCGATGTCCTGAGGATGGAGGGCGATCGCCCCCCATTTTCCTGCCGCTGACCCAGCGCAGACTGCCCCCCATCGCCAGACTGGCCACCCTACAAATTGGTTTGGAAGATGCCCTTCAGCAGGTCTTGCACATTGTCTGGGTTTCCCGTTTTGACCGTAGACTCGCGCAGTTGGGCAACTTGCTGAAGTTCCGCCTCGTTGACATCCCCGTAGGCAATCGGGTAGATCCGAATATCGCTGTAGGCCAACAGATCCCGCACATCGCTGAACCGATACCCCCGGTTCGCGTCGCCATCGGTCAGCAGCATGAGGTAGAAGCGTCCTTCTGGGTCGGTCTGGCGCTTCTTCATCAGTTCGCCGAGGCCAACGAGCATCGCGTCATACATCGCGGTGGCTCCATCGGCGCGCAGGGTATCGATCGCGGCCAAAAAGCGCTGATGCTGGAGCTGATCAAAGGGCGCAAGGGGCAGCCGATACACCGCGCGATCGCCAAAGGTCACCATCCCCACAAAGTTGCCAGGATTGATGAACGTACTGGCCACCTTCAGTCCCTCCTTCACCGCCTCCAGTGGCTCACCTTCCATCGAGCCACTGGTATCCACTACGGTCATGAGATACACCGTACGCCCGCCATCCTTCCGCGCCTTCCAATAGGTTTGCGCCGCCAGCAACACCTCCCCATTGGGAATCGGCGGCGTCACCGCCTGATTGGCCGCCACGGGCTCAAACCCTTGACTAGCGGCAAGCTGCTGATTGTCAGGCGACGTGGCAAACGCCCCAAACCGCTGCAACGCCTCCCGCTGATCGGCATCATTCCACCCAAACCCCACGAGGGGATTGTTGTGAGGAATGCCAAAGGGCACAAACTGAACCGACTCAAACCCCGGCAGTTCGATCAGAGCTTGATAGTTCTGATATTCCAGCGGAAACGCTTGCAGCTTATCCGGTTCACGGATGAACAGTTCTTGCAGGTCGAGGGTGGTGGTGGTGGTAATCAACACCTGATCTTGAAAGGCGCTAAAGACCGAGTTCACCTCCGGCGATTCCAAGTCCGCCAGGGTCAAAGGCTGGTTATCGGTTTGATGCCCCGCTGCCCGCCAAAACAGGTGATACAGCAAGTTCAGCGACGTTGAACTGGTGTAGGGGTTGGGATAGCCCGCCGCCAGTTGGCCGGAAATCATGGCATCCACCACCTGATCAAAGGTGACGGCCCCACCTAGTTGGTCGTAGGCGGCCTTTTGCAGCACAAACCCGGCGGTATTGGGCACCAGTTGCGGCACCACAGGCACCACCTCGACCCCGGCGGTTTTGATCATCTCGATCCACAGATCGTTGGAGGGGGAATACCCGGCGGGCTGCACAGCACCCTCTGCTAACAGGCGCGCGGCGGTGCCAGAGGGCACCTGACGCACCCCGACTTGAATGGTTTTGCCAGACTCCGTGGTGATGCCCTGGGCGTTGAAGGATTCTGCCACTTCCACCAACCAGCGCTCGTTTTGTTTATCGACGTTGGCTTTTTCTGAGGAGCTATATAGCTCTAGGTAGACCACGGTGTCGCTGGTGCTGGGCGTGGCGGCATAGAGCGGAAATTCGTCGATGCTGGGCAGGGGCTCGGCGATCGCGTCGGTGGCGTAGCGGCTGGCGACCTGATCGGAGACAAAATCCTCGTCGAGGGAGAGGCCAGGTAACACCTCATTGAGCAGCACCGTTTCGGCCTGTTCAATGGAGTCAACCCGAGGGGTTGAGCCCCCGCCAAAACAGCCCCACAGCAGCGCGAGGCAAAGCCCAACAACAAACCACAGTCGAAAAACAGATTTCATGGCAAAGGGGATACGGATGGCGAATATTGCAACACAGAGAGAGCGGCTTCAGGGAGTGTCGTGGGAGGTAGGATGCAGCGCGGTTTTGTTGGCGTCGATGAGCAGTTGCAGACGGGTGGGCAGGCTGGTGTCGGTGGCGGCGGTGGTGGTGAGTTGGGCCACCACAAGCTGGTCGCGGAGCTGCAGAAGTTGGTCGTGGGTTTCGCGCAGGCGATCGCGGCTGGCGGTAAGCTGCTGGCGGGTTAACTCCTGGTATTCTGCAGTTTGCACCTGTTCTAGCGCAGCACAGGAACCCGCCACCTGCTGCACTAAGCCTTCGACGGTGTACAGCGTTTCGATTAGATCTGAAACCAGCAGGGCATCACATTCGGCAATTTTGGCGGCGGCGGCTTGGCTGGCGATCGCTTGCTCATAGGCCCGTTTCCAGTCTGGCGACCCAGTCACGGCAGGATACCGCGCTGCGATCGTGTCCAAATGCTCTCGCATCACCGGAGCCTCTAGGAGATTGCCCGCCGGGGCAGCACGATCGCGACGAAATTGCAGAAACCAGGTCGCCACCATCACCACCGCGATCGCGGCACCCACCACCACACCGATCCATCGAAATCCCGAAAAAATGATGAGTGCGCCATAGCCTAAGGCTGTGCCGATCAACAACAAAATCGTCTGTGGATAGCGGAAAGCACTCCGCCAGCGAATCGTCATAGCCTCAGTACATTTTGGGGTCAGATGAGGTAATCATACTCCTTGGGCTAAGAAGCTGTTTCTAAACTAACTTTGGGGTAGAACGAGTGCGTTGATTGCCAAAGAGT